>NZ_CP029552.1:2580000-2891250 GCF_003173775.1 Methylobacterium sp. 17Sr1-1
AGGGGTGCGCTCTAACCACCTGAGCTACAGGCCCGTCACTGGCATCCCGCCAGCGTGTCCGGATGATGAGAAAGAGAAACGAAGACGGCGCGTCCCGCCAAATGGGCTCTGACTGAGCCCTGATTCCAATGACGCCGTACGAGGAGAGGACCGACTTGCGTCTGCCATCCTGCCAACAGCATCCTTAGAAAGGAGGTGATCCAGCCGCAGGTTCCCCTACGGCTACCTTGTTACGACTTCACCCCAGTCGCTGACCCTACCGTGGTCGCCTGCCTCCTTGCGGTTGGCGCAGCGCCGTCGGGTAAGACCAACTCCCATGGTGTGACGGGCGGTGTGTACAAGGCCCGGGAACGTATTCACCGTGGCGTGCTGATCCACGATTACTAGCGATTCCGCCTTCATGCACCCGAGTTGCAGAGTGCAATCCGAACTGAGACGGCTTTTGGGGATTCGCTCCAGGTCGCCCCTTCGCTGCCCATTGTCACCGCCATTGTAGCACGTGTGTAGCCCATCCCGTAAGGGCCATGAGGACTTGACGTCATCCACACCTTCCTCGCGGCTTATCACCGGCAGTCTCCCCAGAGTGCCCAACTGAATGATGGCAACTAGGGACGTGGGTTGCGCTCGTTGCGGGACTTAACCCAACATCTCACGACACGAGCTGACGACAGCCATGCAGCACCTGTGTGCACGCCTCCGAAGAGGACCATGGATCTCTCCATGTAACATGCCATGTCAAGGGATGGTAAGGTTCTGCGCGTTGCTTCGAATTAAACCACATGCTCCACCGCTTGTGCGGGCCCCCGTCAATTCCTTTGAGTTTTAATCTTGCGACCGTACTCCCCAGGCGGAATGCTTAATGCGTTAGCGGCGCCACTGACCTGCATGCAGACCAACGGCTAGCATTCATCGTTTACAGCGTGGACTACCAGGGTATCTAATCCTGTTTGCTCCCCACGCTTTCGCGCCTCAGCGTCAGAACCGGACCAGACAGCCGCCTTCGCCACTGGTGTTCTTGCGAATATCTACGAATTTCACCTCTACACTCGCAGTTCCGCTGTCCTCTTCCGGTCTCAAGCCAACCAGTATCGAAGGCAATTCTGTGGTTGAGCCACAGGCTTTCACCCTCGACTAAATCAGCCGCCTACGCGCCCTTTACGCCCAGTGATTCCGAGCAACGCTAGCCCCCTTCGTATTACCGCGGCTGCTGGCACGAAGTTAGCCGGGGCTTATTCCTCCGGTACCGTCATTATCGTCCCGGAGAAAAGAGCTTTACAACCCTAAGGCCGTCATCACTCACGCGGCATGGCTGGATCAGGGTTGCCCCCATTGTCCAATATTCCCCACTGCTGCCTCCCGTAGGAGTCTGGGCCGTGTCTCAGTCCCAGTGTGGCTGATCACCCTCTCAGACCAGCTACTGATCGTCGCCTTGGTGAGCCGTAACCTCACCAACTAGCTAATCAGACGCGGGCCGATCCTTCGGCAGTCAAGCCTTTCCCCAAAAGGGCGTATCCGGTATTAGCTCAAGTTTCCCTGAGTTATTCCGAACCGAAGGGCACGTTCCCACGCGTTACTCACCCGTCTGCCGCTGACCCCGAAGGGCCCGCTCGACTTGCATGTGTTAAGCCTGCCGCCAGCGTTCGCTCTGAGCCAGGATCAAACTCTCAAGTTGAAGAGCTGATCATAGCTGATCACAACTAAAACGGAGGCTCACGACCGACCGGCGTTTCCACCTGATCGTGTGAGCACCGAAACGTTAAGACCAGCATCATCCTACTCATGATCCCACCCGGAGGCAGGATCCGCAGGGACGACGCCGTCCACGCTTCTCTTTCTCGTATGAACTTGTCAAAGAGCTGATCGGGCCGGAAGCCAGATCTCGTGCCCTTGGAGAACAGAAAGCAGCGCCGGGTTGCCCTGGCCCTTGCTTCATCGTCTCTGAGGAAGTCCTTCGAGGCGGGCCGTTCGTCTCGGCGCCCCGTCGGTGAGCGGTCGTTTAAGGGTAGCCGGCTCGCCTGTCAACTCGATCGGACCCGGAGGGATCCGGTCGAGGCGATGGGGGAGGGCAGGGGACTGCCCCGACCCCGCGGCCGGCGTGTACCCTAGATGGGCATGCACGCCCTGCGTTCAAGAGGCGACGTCAGTACCCTTGCGAGCGATCGATCGCATGCGCGATCGGCTCGCCGCGCAGATGCGCGCGCACCCCCTGGATCACCTGCCGCGCCGCACCCGCCGGCTGGGTGGCGCTCGCCACGTGCGGCGTCACCACGACCCGCGGATGAGCAAGGAGCGGGTGATCGGCCGGCGGCGGCTCCGTCGCCAGCACGTCCAGGACCGCGCCCGAGAGCTGTCCGCTCTCGAGGGCGGCGAGGAGGTCGGCCTCGACCGCGTGGCCGCCGCGGCCGGCATTCACCAGCCCGGCGCCGGGGGCCAGCCGAGCGAACAGGTCGCGATTCAGGAGGCCGCGCGTCGCCGGGGTGAGCGGCAGCAGGCAGACCAGGATGTCGGTACCGGACAGGAAGCGGCCGAGCTCGGCACCCCCCGAAAAAGTCTCGATCCCGTCGAGGGATTTGGGGGACGCGCTCCAGCCGCGGACCGGGAAGCCGAAACCGGCGAGCGCCCGCGCCGCCGCCTGGCCGAGCACGCCGAGCCCCATGAGGCCGACCCGGCGCTCCGTCGCCGGCCGCACCGGACGCGGGGTCCAGCGTCCGGCCGCCTGCTCGGTCCGATAGAAGGGCAGGTCGCGGTGGAGCGCCAGCACCGCCATCACGACGTACTCGACCATCGAGGCGGTGAGGTTCGGATCGACCATCCGCACCACCTGCACGGATTGCGGCAGCTCGTGGACGGGGAGGTGGTCGATGCCGGCCCCGATGCAGAACAGGGCCTGAAGCCGGGGCATCGCGCGGGAGAGATCCGGCGGCGGCGTCCAGGCGACGAGGTAGGGGGCCTCGGCCGCCTCGCCCTCCGGCTCCCAGTCGACGAGGCACAGGTCGGGCGCTTCGCGGGAGAAGATCTCGTGCCAGACGGCCCCGCGGACCGGGTCCGACTTGTAGGCGATGACAGGTCTGGTCATGGGGGCCTCGCTGGCTCGAAGAAGCGGCGCCCGTCCGGGCGGTCCCGCCGATGGACGAAGGATAGGGGGCTGTCGCCCGCCGGAGGCGCTGAATCACGGGGCATCGGCAGGCGGAACGTCGCGACGGGTACGCCCGCGACGGCAGAGGCTGCGGCGCGGTCCCTCCGGCACGACATGCCGTCCGGCGGCGGCGAAAGCGCAGGAATACCGCCTCCGGGGGCGCCAGATCGGCGTCCGGGTGCGGCCGGGCGGTCTTAAGGTTCACCACGGTCGAACACCGCAGGGAGATCCCGATGACCCGCCTGGCGCCCAAGTACATCACCTTCGATTGCTACGGCACGCTGATCTACTTCGAGATGGCGCCCGTCGCCCGCCGGCTCTACGCCGACCGCGTTCCCGCGGAGCGCATGGACGCGTTCGTGGAGGACTTCTCGGCCTATCGCCTCGACGAGGTGCTGGGCGCCTGGAAGCCCTACAAGGACGTGGTCGCCAACGCGCTGATCCGCACCTGCAAGCGCAACGGGGTGGAATACCGCGACAGCGACGCCGACGCGGTCTACGCCGCGGTGCCGACCTGGGGCCCGCATCCGGATACGGTCGAGGGGCTCGCCAAGGTCGCCAAGGAATTCCCCCTGGTGATCCTGTCCAACTCGATGAAGGACCTGATCCCGCACTCCGTCGCCAAGCTCGGCGCACCGTTCCACGCCGCCTACACGGCGGAAGAGGCCCAGGCCTACAAGCCGCGGATGCAGGCCTTCGAGTACATGCTCGACCAGCTCGGCTGCGCGCCTGAGGACATCCTGCACTGCTCGTCGAGCTTCCGCTACGACCTGATGACCGCGCACGACATGCACATCACCAACAAGGTGTGGGTCAACCGCGGCCACGAGCCGGCCAACCCCTATTACGGCTACCACGAGATCAAGGACATCCGCGGCCTGCCGGGCCTGCTCGGCCTGTGAGGACGCGGGCCGCGCCGCGATCCGGCTGAAGGTCGGATCCGGCCGGCGCCGCACGTCCCGATCCACCTCCGACCTGCCCGAGGACGACCCATGTTCACCAAGGACCGCCTGCGCGATCCCGCGCTCCTGCGCTTCCAGGCCTTCATCGCCGGCGAGTGGCGCGACGCCGAGGCCGGCGGCACCCTGTCGGTGACAGATCCGGCGACGGGCGAGACCCTCGGCACCGTGCCGGATTGCGGCGCGTCGGAGACCCGCGCGGCGATCGCGGCGGCGGACGCCGCCTTTCCGGCCTGGCGCCGCACGCCGCCGGCAGAGCGCGCGGTGATCCTGGAGCGCTGGAACGCCCTGATCCTCGAGAACGCCGAGGACCTCGCGGCGATTATGACCGCCGAGCAGGGCAAGCCGCTGGCAGAGGCCCGCGGCGAGGTCGCCTACGGGGCGAGCTTCGCGAAGTGGTTCGCGGAGGAAGCGCGCCGCATCACCGGCGACGTGTTCACGGCGCCCGCCGGCGACCGCCGGGTGCTGGTGCTCAAGGAGCCGGTCGGCGTCTGCGCGGCGATCACGCCGTGGAATTTCCCGATCGCGATGATCACCCGCAAGGTGGCGCCGGCCTTCGCCGCCGGCTGCCCGATCGTAGTCAAGCCCGCCGATTTGACCCCGTTCTCGGCGCTGGCGCTGGCGGTGCTGGCGGAGCGGGCCGGGGTGCCGAAGGGGGTGTTCAGCGTGGTCACCGGCCAGGCGGCGCCGATCGGCGCCGAGATGACCGGCAGCGAGACCGTGCGCAAGCTGTCCTTCACCGGCTCGACCGCGGTCGGACGGCTGCTGATGGCCCAGTCGGCCCCGACCATCAAGCGGCTGAGCCTGGAGCTCGGCGGCAACGCGCCGTTCATCGTCTTCGACGACGCCGATCTCGACCAGGCGGTCGCCGGCATCATGGCCTCGAAGTTCCGCAATGCCGGCCAGACCTGCGTCTGCGCCAACCGCATCCTGGTGCAGGACGGCATCCACGACCGCCTCGCCGCCCGCCTGGCGGAGGAAGCGGCGAAGCTCCGGGTCGGCAACGGCTTCGAGGCCGGCGTCACCATCGGCCCGCTGATCAACGACGCCGCCGCCGCCAAGGTCACGGCGCATCTCGACGACGCGCTCGCCCGGGGCGCGCGGTTGGTGGCGGGCGATCCGGACGCCTTGCGCGGCCGCTTCGTGCCGCCGCTGGTGCTGACCGGGGCCGAGACGGGCATGCGGCTGGCCTCGGAGGAGACTTTCGGCCCGCTCGCGCCCCTGATGCGCTTCTCCCGCGAGGAGGACGCGATCACGATCGCCAACGCGACGCCGTTCGGCCTCGCCTCGTACTTCTACACCGCCGACATCCGCCGGGCCTGGCGGGTCGGCGAGGCGCTGGACTTCGGCATGGTCGGGCTCAACACCGGCACGGTCTCGATGGAGGCCGCGCCCTTCGGCGGCGTCAAGCAGTCGGGCCTCGGCCGCGAGGGCTCGGCCTACGGCATCGACGAGTACCTGGAGCTGAAGTCGTTCCACATGGGCGGCCTCTGACCGTCCTTCTCCGGCGCCCTGGCCTTGTGCGCTTGCCGGGGCGCCTCTTCCTTCCCGGCCCGCGGCACGGAGACCCGACGCGATGACGAACCCCGCCACCCTCACGCGGACGGACGGCGTGCCGACGGTCCGCCCGATGACCGAGGCCGACATCCCGGCTCTGCACGGCCTCTCGCTCGAGGTGCGCTGGCCGCACCGGGCCGAGGATTGGCGCCTGATGCTGGAGATCGGCCACGGCCTCGTCGCCTGCGACGCGGACGGCCAGGTCATGGACGGCAATGTCACGGCTTGCGCGATGTGGTGGCCCTTCGGCGACGGGCTCGCCACCATCGGCATGGTGATCGTCTCGCCCCGGCTGCAGGGCCGGGGCACCGGACGGCGGCTGATGCGGGAGCTGTTCGCCGCGGCGGGCCCGCGCACGATCCGGCTCACCGCGACGGAGGCGGGCCGGCGGCTCTACGAATCCGAGGGTTTTCGGGTCACCGGATCCAACACGCAGTACCAGGGGATCGTCGATGCCGCCGCCGCGGTCGACGATCCGCGGGTGCGCCCGGCCACGGAGGCCGACCGGTCGGCCATCGCCGCCCTCGACCGCGAGGCCTCGGGCGGCGACCGCAGCCGGATGCTCGACGCCCTGGCCCGTGCCGGGCGCACCGTCGTCCTGGACGATGGCGGCCGGATCACCGGCTACGCGGTCTGCCGGCCCTTCGGCCGCGGCCACATCGTCGGTCCGGTCGTCGCCGCGGACGCGGAATCCGCGGTCGCGCTCGCCAGCCCGCACGTGCGGGATCAGGCTGGCACGTTCCTGCGCCTCGACACGCCGGAGCGCGACGGGCCGCTCGTCGCCTTCGCGCAGGCCTGCGGGCTCGCCAATGTCGACCTGTCGGTGACGATGACCCGGGGCGCGCCGCCCGCGACCGGCCCGGCCCGGATCTTCACCCTCGCCAACCAGGCGCTCGGGTAGACGCGCGTAGCGGGACGCGGCGGGCCCTGCGTCCCGCGCGGCGAGGGGAGGAGGATCCGAGCCGGCCCCCCTTGATTCGCATAAGGAAGATTATGGAACGAGAGGCCGGCGCCACAGCCGGGTCAGCGGGCCGCCGGGCCCGTGGACCGGGTCGCTGTCGGGAAAGCCGAGGTCGGTCATGCGGGCGAGCGCGGCGGCGTCCGGGGCCGCGCGGCACAGGTCGAAGCTCTGGCCCGGCGGATAGGCGCCGACGACCAGGAAGTCCGGGCTCGCCGAAAGCCGGCAATGGCCGGTGCCGGCCGGCAGCACCAGGACGTCGCCGGCTTCGACCTCGACCGCGCGGCCGCCCTCGCCGCCGAGGACCAGGCGGGCGCGGCCCTCGGCGATGCCCAGCACCTCGTGGGCGGTCGAGTGGTAGTGGTGGTAGGCGAACACGCCGTCGCGCCACTGCGCCGGCCAGCCGTTGCGGGAGAAGAGCGCTTCCAGGGCGGCGGCCGGATCAGCGGCGCCCGCGGCGATGCCGCGATAGTGCAGCACCGGAAGGACCGGGTTGTTCGGCACGAACCCGTTGGCCGCAAGGACGATGCTGTCGGGCTCGATCGCGGGCGCCACCGTCTCACCCCGCCCGCCGCCGCGAGCCCGGGCCGGTGACCCGGCGCAGGATCTGGCCGAGCTGCTCGGCCGAGTACGGCTTGTGCAGGAGCTCGAAGCCGTGGGCGTCGTCCTGGGCGAGCACGTGGCTGTAGCCGGAGGCGAGCACCACCGGCAGGCGCGGCAGGCGCCGGCGCAGCTCGTGAGCGAGCGCGAGGCCGCCCATGCCGGGCATCACCACGTCGGAGAACACCACGTCGAACCCGGCCCCGTCGGGTCCGAGCCGGTCCAGCGCTTCCTCGGCGTTGATCGCCCAGGTGGTGCGGTACCCGAGGTCCTGCAGGATCTGGGTGCAGAAGCGGCCGACCTCGATGTTGTCCTCGACGACGAGCACGCTCTCGCCGGCGCCGATCGGCGAGGCCGAGGCGTCGGCGGTGCCGTCGTCCTGGAACGCGGCGGCCGGAGATTCCGGCAGGTAGAGGGTGAAGGTGGCGCCGTGCCCCGAGCGGCTCGTCACGTCGACGTCGCCGCCCGACTGCTTGGCGAAGCCGAAGACCTGGCTGAGCCCTAAGCCCGTGCCCCGGCCGACCTCCTTGGTGGTGAAGAACGGCTCGAAGATGCGGCCGATCAGGTCCGGCGGCACGCCCGGCCCGGTATCGGTCAGCGAGATCGCCGCGAAGGCGTTCTGGGAGCCGGCATGGCCCCGGATCGGCGGCATCGGGACGCCGCCGGTGAGGCTCAAGGTCAGCGTGCCCTCGGCCTCCATGGCGTCGCGGGCGTTGACCGCCATGTTGATCAGCGCGGTCTCGAACTGGCTCAGGTCCGCACGCACGAAGCACGGCTCGTCGGGCACCGCCACCACCACCCGCACCCGGGTGCCGGTGACCGTGTCGAGCATGTCGGCGACGCCCCGCACCTTGTCGCCGACGTCGAACACCGCCGGCGACAGGGCCTGGCGGCGGGCGAAGGCGAGGAGCTGGCCCGTGAGCTTGGCGGCGCGGTCGACCGTGTCGGAGACCGCGTCGAGGTAGCGGCGTTTGCGCGCCTCCGGCAGCTCGGGCCGGCGCAGGAAGTCCACCGACGAGCGGATGATGGTGAGCAGGTTGTTGAAGTCGTGGGCGACGCCGCCGGTCAGCTGGCCCACCGCCTCCATCTTCTGCGACTGCCGCAAAGCCTCCTCGGCCTGGGCGAGCGCGGTGGCCTGGACCCGGACCGCGGTGACGTCGCGCACCGTGGCGTAGATGCGCCCGTCCCGCGGCACGGCGTTCCAGGACAGCCAGCGATACGAGCCGTCCCGGTGCCGGTAGCGGTTCTCGAAGGTCGGCAGCGCCTCGCCCCCGGCGAGGTCCGCCGCCGCCGCGACCGTCGTCGGCATGTCGTCCGGGTGCACGAAGGCGAGGAACGGGCGGGCCAGGAGCTCGGCCTCGCTCCAGCCGAGGAGCGCGGTCCAGGCCGGGTTGAGGCTCGCGAAATACCCGTCGAGGGTGGCGACGCAGAACAGGTCGGTCGAGGCCTGCCAGATCTGGTCGCGCTCGGCGGTGCGCTGGGCGACCTGCTCTTCCAGCGAGGCGTTGAGGACCCGCAACGCCTCCTCCATGCGCTTGCGGTCCGAGATGTCGCTGAAGAACACCGCGACCCGGGCGAGCGCCGGATCGCCGACCCGCAGGGCCCGCACGTCGAACCAGCGCCCGAACACGTCGGCCTGGTTCTCGAAATGGACCGGCTCGCCGGTCAGCGCCACGCGGCCGTAGGTGTCGAACCAGTGCCGCTCGAGGTCGGGGGCGAACTCGCTCACCCACAGGCCCGCGACGTCGGCCCCGGTCTGGCGGGCGAAGGCGGGGTTCGCCTCGACGATCCGGTAATCGACCGCGCGGCCGGCACCGTCGAACTTCATCTCGATGATGCAGAACCCGACGTCGAGGCTCTCGAGCAGGGTGCGGTAGCGGTCCTCGCTGTCGCGCAAAGCCGCCTGCGAGCGGACCTGCTCGGTGACGTCGTAGCCGCCGACGAAGATGCCGGTGACCGCGCCGGACCCGTCCCGCAGCGGCTGGTACAGGAGGTCGATGGCGCGCTCGGCCTCGTCGCCGGTGAGGAGGATCGGCATCGCGCGGGCCGCGAAGGGCCGGCCGGTGCGGTAGACCGTGTCGAGGAGCTCGTGGAAACCCTGGTCGGCGAGCTCCGGAAAGGCCTCGCGCACGGTGCGGCCGACGAAGTCGCGCTCGCCGGCGATCGTCACGTAGGCGTCGTTGACGTATTCGAAGACGTGGGCGGGCCCGCGCAAAACCGCGACGAAGCCCGGCATCTGCTGGAAGATCTGCTCGCGCCGCTCCTGCGCCTCTTGCACGGCCGAGGCCTCCTGCGAGAAGACGGCAACCGGGCCGGTCCGGTGGTGCAGCACCGCGCCGACCGCGCCGGCGGCGTCGCGCACCGGGATGTGGGTGACGCTCCAGGCGCCGCCGTCCGGCGCCACGCTGTCGGGCCGGCCGGTCGCGACCGCGCGGGCGACCGAGGCCTGAAGCGGCGCGCTCTCGTCCGGGCACACCTCCCGGAGGTGGCGGCCGACGAGGTCGTCCGCGTCGCCATCCGCCCCGTCGCGGCAGGCCCGTCGGTAGGCTTGGTTCGCCGCCACGACGCGGCCCTGCGGGTCGAGGACCAGGTAGGGATGGGGGGCGGCCTCGAAGAGGCTGCGGTAATCCGGGGCGTTCATGAGGCCGGGCAACGGGTCGAGCCGCGGATGGCATGCGGAACGGAGCCGGACCCGCTTCGCGAGGCGCCGGGTGCGGAAGGGTGGCGCGGCGGAGGCGTGCGGGCAATCATGGCTTTCTGTCCTATCACCCACGAGGCGACCTGTCGCCGGACCGTCCGGACGCGGACGGCCGCGAATCCGGGGAAGAGCGTGCGAGGACGCGTCGGGTTCCGCATCGGGTTCCCCAAGGCAAAGGGCCGGAGCGACGGGGGCGGGGCGGATGCGGCGACGCGCGACGCCTTGATCTCGGCGGCTTTTGCGTGTTCGGCATCCGCCACCCCCATATCGTTCTCAATCCCCGTGCCTTTCCCGATCCCTGTGTCGCCCGCATCAGCCCCCTCGCCGCGCCGGTCCGCATGCTCCTGAGAGGCTCGTCTCCCGCAAAGGTCCTGGTGGCGAGCACGAGCCCCGACGCGGTGAACCACAACGTCCCGATCCGCGACGCCCTGCGCGACGGCTTCGCGGACGTGCTCGGCGCCGGCGCCGTGCGGGCGAGCCCTCTGGAACTCGCCGAAGAGGCGGTCGCGGACTTCCGCCCGAGCCTCGTCGTGGCGCTCGGCAGCGTCGCGGTGGATGCCGCCCCCTTGCGCGGGCTGGCGCGCGGCGTCCGGCGGGCCGGCGCCCGCCTCGCCTTCTGGCTCCACGACGATCCCTACGAGTTCGACTACGCGGCCAAGGCCGAGGCCCTGGCCGACCACGTCTTCACCAACGACCGCTGGGCCCTGGCCCATTACCGGCACCCCTCCGTCTCGCACCTGCCGCTCGCCGCCTGCCGCCGGACCCACGACCGGCGCGTACGGCCGATGGCGGAGCGGACCCTCGACCTGTTCTTCTGCGGCGCCGCCTTTCCGAACCGGATCGCGCTCCTGGAGCGGGCGCAAGGCAGCCTGTCGGAGTGCCGGGTCGAGGTGCGGGGCGCGGGCTGGCCGGCCGCCCTGCCCTTCGCCGAGAACATCCGCTTGGAGCCCGCCGCGATGGCCGACCGGGCGAGCGCGGCGCGCCTCACCCTGGCGGTCGGCCGCGACCTCGACATCGCCAACCGGCGCTTCCGGTTGCCGGCCGCGACGCCGGGGCCGCGGGTCTTCGAGGCCGCGCTCGCCGGCGCGCCGCAGCTCTGCTTCGCCGCCGGGCTCGAGATCCTGGACTATTTCGAGGAGGGCCGGGAGATCCTGCTCTTCGACGACGTCCACGAGATCGCCGAGACAATCGCCCGCTCCCGCCGCGAGCCCGCCGCCTTCGAGGCGATGGCCGAGCGCGCCCGCGCGCGGGTCCTCGACGCCCACACCTACCGCCACCGGGCCGAGACCATCCTGGCGGTGATGGCCGCGTGACCGCAACCGCCAAGGGAATCGTCTTGCCCCTCCCCGCGCCTCTCTCGGTGCTCCTGCTCGATACCGAGCCGCGGACCAGCAATGCCTACATCGCGCTCGCGGTCGCCGACGCCCTGCGGCGCCACCCGTCGGTCGCGCGGGTGGTGCGGGCGACCCATGCCGACGCGGTGGCGCTGGCGCAAAGAGCCCTGGCACTGGGCGAGCGGTTCGACCTCGTCCTGGCGCTGGGCGGCGCGAGCCGCCACCACGCGCTGCTGCGGCGCCTCTGCGCGCTCGCCGGCACCAGCGCGCTCTGGACCACCGAGGACCCCTACCTGAGCGCCGCCAATGCCCGGCTCTCGGACTGCTTCGACCTCGTCTTCACCAACGATCGCGGCTCGCTGTC
Organism: Methylobacterium sp. 17Sr1-1; assembly: GCF_003173775.1. Classification (NCBI taxonomy): domain Bacteria; kingdom Pseudomonadati; phylum Pseudomonadota; class Alphaproteobacteria; order Hyphomicrobiales; family Methylobacteriaceae; genus Methylobacterium; species Methylobacterium sp. 17Sr1-1. Next base: position 2,591,607 of record NZ_CP029552.1, read on the forward strand.
CCGCTATCGCGCCGGCGCCCGGCACCTGCCGCTGGCGGCCACGGCCCTTTTCCAGGACCTGCCGGTCCGGCCGGACGACGCGGATTACCGCTACGACCTCCTGTTCGTCGGCACCGCCTGGCCGAACCGGGTCGCGACGCTCAACCGGATCCTGTCGGCCTTTCCCCGCGACCTGAGGGTGAAGATCGCGCTGCCGGCCAACGCCTACCTGCCGCCGGCCGTGCTGGTGCGCGACGACCTGATCGTCGACTGGCGCTGCGGCAACGAGGATTTCGCCCGGCTCGCCAATGCCAGCCGGGTGGTGCTGACCCTGCCCCGGATCTTCACCGCGGGCGCCGACGAGACCCCGTCCGGCACGACGCCGCCGCCGCGGCTGTTCGAGGTGGCGCTCGCCGGCGGCGCGCAGCTCGTGGTCGGCGCGGATCCGGAAACCTTCGCCTACTACGAGGCCGGGCGCGAGATCCGCGCCTGCGCCGAGGAGGACGCCGTCGAGGCGATCGCCGCCCTGCTGGCCGACCCGGACGAGCGCATCGCCATGGCCGGACGGGCCCGGGCGCGCACCCGCGCCGAGCACCTCTACGACCACCGGGTCGACGTGATCGTGCGGGCGGTCCGGGAGCGCGCGACCGTTGCGGCCGCGCCCGTGCCGGCCGCGCCCAAGCCGCGCCTGCTCTTCGTCGCCCACAACCGGGCCGGGCGGCGCCAGGGCGGCGGGGTGGAGTTCTACCAGGAGCAGCTCGCGGAGGCGCTCGACGGGTTCCAGCCCCTGTTCCTCTATCCCTCCTTCGAGGAGGAGGCCTGGGTGCTACGCCTCGACGAGGGCGAGACCTCGGAGGCGCTGCCGATCCCACCGGCGGAGCGGCTGCTCGCGAGTCCCGAGATCGAGGCCCTGTTCGAGCGCATCCTGGTCGAGCGCCGCATCGACCTCGTCCACGTCCACCACCTGCTCGGCCTGCCCCTGAGCCTGCCGGCGATCGCCCGGGCGCAGGGCGTGCCGGTGGTGGCCCAGCTGCACGACTTCTTCCTGGTCTGCCACCGCTACACCCTGATGAACCAGCACGGCCGGTTCTGCGACGTGGTCGACCGGGGCGAGGGACAGTGCGACGGCTGCCTCGCCGGCACCGAGGGGCTGCCCGCCGGCGCGAAGGCCCGGCGCGACGGGTTCGTGGCGCGGATGATCGCCGGCATCGACGCCTTCGTGACGAGCACGCCCGCCACCGCCGACTATGTCCGGGCCTTCTACCCGGAGGCGACGGCCCGGGTCGCGGTGATCGAGATGGTCGATGCGGAGCCCGCCTCCCCGCCGCAGCCGGCGCCCGCCGCCCAAGAGACGGCCATCCTCGAGACGACCGCCCCCGGGAAGCGCCCTCCTCTGCGGGTCGCGGTGCTCGGCAACGTCGTCGACCACAAGGGCGCCCGGACCCTGCTCGAACTCGTGCGCATCACGGAGGGCGAGCCCATCGTCTTCGAGGTGCTGGGCTACGTCGAGAGCTACCTCGTCGCCGCCTTCGAGGCGCAGGCGGGGGAGCGGCTGACCTTGCGCGGCGGCTACACCCGCGACGAGGTGCCGGCGCTGCTGGCCGGCTGCGACGTGTCGCTCCACCTCTCGCTCTGGCCCGAGACCTACATGATCTCGCTGACCGAGGCGTGGCGGGCCGGCCTAATCCCGATCGTCACCGATCTCGGCGCGCCAGGGGAGCGGGTCACCGACGGCGTCGACGGCCTCAAGGTCCCGCCCGGCGAGTCCGGCGCCGTGCGCCACGCCCTGCGGCGGCTGGCGCACGATCCGGACCTCGTCGCGGCCTTGCGCGCAAGAATCGCGGAGAAGACCTTTCCGACCGTCGCCGGGCACGCGGCGCAGATGGCGGCGCTCTACCGCGACCTGATCGCGGCCCGGCCCGTCCCGCACGCCGCGCCCGGCGAGCCGTCGGCGCCCTTCACCCTCTCGGCCCTCGATCTCGGATACCGCCTCAACCACCCCGACTGGACCGACCCGGCGATCGTCTGGGACGGGGCGGAGGAGACGAGCGCCGTCACGGAGGCCCTGCCGCCGGCGGTGGCGGCCCTGCCCGAGCGGGCGCTGGCGCCGGGCGATCCCGGCCTGTCCTGGGAGATCGCCGACCTCGTCGCCGACGGGCAACGGCTGCCCGGCCGGATCGGCGCCTGCGCGGCCGGCGACAGCCTCTCGCTGCGCGGCTGGATCTGGCGGCCGGAGGCCGGGCGCCCGGTGCAGACCTGGCTGCGGCTGCGCTCGGCGACCGCCACCCGCTACGTCGCCGCCCTTCCCGAGCGCCGCCCCGAGCTCGCCGGCCGCTTCGGCACCGGCCGGGCCGAGCAGGCCGGTTTCGCGGCGCAGATTCGCACCGCGGACCTGCCGGCGGTCCTGCACGCGGTCGACCTGCTCCAGGTCTTCTCCGACCACGTCGCGGCGGCCCGGGAGGTCGCGCGCTTCACCGCCCCGGGCTTCCCCGCGCCGGGTCCCGTCACGCCGTGGCGGACCGGCCTGCCGGTGCCGGAGGCCGCGTTGCGCCGGAGCGCGGCGCCCGCGCGCCTCGCCGGCCACGGGCTGCCGCTGGTCGAGGGCGTGCCGGTGGCGCGCCAGGGCGGCCGCACCCGCCTCGACGTGCTGGTGCCGGACGGCGCGCGGCGCGGTCCGTCCTACCTGATCCTGTCGAGCGACGCGGGCACGGCCTGGACCCGGGCGGTGCGGCGCGACGAGGACGGGACGGCGCGGCTCGGTGCCGAGGCGCACCTGCGCGACATCCCGCCCGGGCGTTACCACCTCCGCGCCCTGGTCGGCGACGAGAGCAGGGCGGACCTCCACGAGACCGGCACCACGCTGTTCGTCGCGCCCGGCGCCCGCGCCTGCCTCGTCACGGCCGAGACGCCGCCGGCCCTGCGCCGGGCCTGGATCGCGCGAGCGCGCAGCCGCCCGAACCTCGACGCCGTCACGGTCGGGGAGGTCTCAGCCCTCCTCGGCACCCCCGTGACGGCGACGGGCTGGTGCTTCGCCCCCGGGCGCGGCCGGCCGCTCGCCTGGATCGCCCGCTGGGGCGGCCGGGGCGGACGTCGGTTCATGATCGCCGAGAGCGTCACCCGGCAGGACGTGGCGGCGCATCTGGGGGATTCCGACGCGCTGACCGCCGGCTTCGAGATCCTGCTGCCCCTCGACGCCCTGCGGGACGGGACGCTCCGGGTGTTCCAGGTCTACGAGAGCGGCGCGGTCGCGCTCCCCGACTTCCCGCGCCACGTCCTCGGGATGATCCCGGGGTGACGGGCGGGAAGCGACCTTCCCGCCTCTCGCCTCACCACTTGTAGCTCAAGCTCGCGGTGATGCGGCGCTGCTCGCCGTAGAAGCAGGCGGTGACCGACTGGCACGACGAGACGAAGCGCTTGTCGGCGAGGTTGGCGGCGTTGATGGCGAAGCGCCAGTTGTCGCGGCTGTAATGGACCACCGCGTCGAACAGGGCCCGCTCGGGCACCGTCAGGGTGTTGTTCACGTCGGCGAAGGAGCGGCCGACATAGCGCACGCCGGCGCCGAAGCCGAAGCCGGCCCAGTCGCCGGTCGGGATCGTGTAGTCGGCGAAGACCGAGGTCAGGGTCTCGGGCGTGTTGACGGGCGTCTTGCCGATCACGCCGACATCGCCCTTGGTGACTTCGAGGTTGTAGCTCGTGAACGACGCGACGACGTTGAAATCCTTGGTGATGTTGGCCACCAGCTGGGCCTCGAAGCCGCGCGAGCGGGTCTCCCCGAGCTGGAGCTGGTTGGTCGCGAAGTTCGGGTCGGGGGTCAGGGTGTTGGCGAGGGCGAGATCGAAGGCGGCGAGCGTCAGGAAGGCGTTGGCGCCCGGGATCTCGTACTTGACGCCGACCTCGTACTGGTCGCCGGTGGTCGGCTTGAACGGCTGGCTGAAGGCGTTGGTGCCGACCTGCGGGTTGAAGAAGGTCGCGTAGCTGACATACGGCGCCAGGCCGAAATCGAAGTTGTAGATCAGGCCGTAGCGCTGCGTGAAGGCATTGGCCGATTGCCGCGTCTGCGTGCTGGCGAGCCGGTTGTTGACCTCGTTCGAGGTGAAGTCGCCGCGGCCGGACACGACCAGGGTCAGCTCGGGCGTGAGCTTGATCTGGTCCTGGTAGTAGAGGCCGAGCTGCTGGAACACGTCGTAATTGACGAGGTAGGGCGCGACCGGGACGCTCGGGCTGCCGTAGTTCGGCGTGATGATGTTGAAGTTGGCGACCGTCGGGCCGACGAAGCCGCCGGTGGCGTTGTTGTCGTTGAGCTGGAAGTTCTTGTAGTCGAGGCCCAGCAGGAAGGTGTGCTTGAACAGGCCGTCGTCGAACCGGGCCACCGCCTGGTTGTCGACGTTGAACAGGCGGGCCCGCGAAGAGGCGCGGAAGCGGTAGCGGGCGATCTGGGTCTGGTTCGCGTCGGCGTAGCCGGTGCCGTTCAGGCCGAACAGGCCGCCGAGGAACGCGTCGTCGAGCGAATCGCTGAAGGCGTAGCGCAGGTTCTGCCGGAAGGTCCAGGTGTCGTCGAAGACGTGCTCGAACTCGTAGCCGACGCTGGCCTGGCTGCGCCGGTAGGTGTTGTTGAACGGATCCGAGACGTTGGCGTTCTGCGGGATGCGCAGGCCGAGCACCGTCGGCCGGACCGTGCCGTAATATGGCAGGAACGCGTTGAGGCGGCCGGTATCGTCGTACTGGAAGTTCGACAGCAGCGTGAAGGTGGTGGCGCCGTCCGGCTTGTAGGTGAAGGACGGGGCGATGTAGCCGCGATTCTCGTCGAGCCCGTCGATCTGGGTGCCGCCCTGCCGGCCGATGCCGGTCAGGCGGTAGAACCAGTGGCCCTCCTTGTCGGCCGGACCGCCGAAATCAAAGGCGAGGTATTTCTGGCCGAACGAGCCGCCGCCGACCTCGACGTAGTTCAGGGGCTCGGTGGGCGGCTTCTTGCTGATCAGGTTGATCAGGCCGCCGGGGCCGCCCTGGCCGAACAGGACCGAGGCCGGCCCGCGCAGCACGTCGATGCGCTCGAGGCCGAACGGGTCGACCTTGTAGGTGGCGAAGCCGTAGTTGAAGAGCTGCAGGCCGTCCCGGTACAGGCCGGTGTCGTTCGCCGTGAAGCCGCGGATCAGGAAGAAGTCGACCCGCGGATCCGGCCCGAACACGTTGCCGTAGACGCCGGCCGAGTAGGCGACCGCGTCGGCGACCTGCTGCGGCTTCAAGGCGTCGAGCTGCTCGCGCCCGATCACGGTGACCGATTGCGGGGTCTCGATCAGCGGCGTGTCGGTCTTGGTCGAGGTGAGCGTCCGCTTGGCGACGTAGCCGTCGATCGGGCCGCGCGGATCCTCCTTCGGGCGGGCCGCGATCACCGTCGCACCGGCCGGCGCTCCGTTGGCCGCGCCGTTGCCGGCGACGTCGATCGCCTCGAGCTGGATCGCGCCGCCGGCGGCCGCACCCTGGCGGGGCGGCGTCGCCTCCTGCGCCGCCGCGCCCCCGGCGGCGAGGCCGATCAGGGAGACGCCGCCGGCGAGGGCGGCGACGAGGCGGCAGGACCGGACGGGACGGCGGGGATGGGAACGCATGGCGAGACCTTCGGGCAACGGCCCACCTGCCCTGGGAGGATGACCCACCCGGGGTGACGCCGCTCTTTAGAATGATACTAAGTTGTTGTTCTGGCTCAATTTTTTCTAGCACGCCGGGTCGGGATGCGAAGGCGGAATCCCGGATTGCGCGGTGGATGTTAGGGCTCGTGGCAATTTCGCAACGACGTGGGGGCGTCGCCTCCACTGGGCTGTCTGGGGAAAGAAGTAGCGCGGGCAATCCCCTCTCCCCGCGGGCTACGGCCTTGACGGAAATGGTTCGGCGTCTGTGAGTTGGGCGTCTTTGCGGTTCAGCGAGGACAACCGATGCGAGGCTTTGGATCGGGCGACGTACGCACCGAGGCCCGGGGGGCGTGGCTGTTTGAGCGGATCGTCACCACCGGCAGCGTGGTGCTGAGCACGGTGGGCGGCAGCGAAGCCGGTACGGCGGCCGCCCATCGCTACCTTTCCTCGCCCTGCGCTGACTGGCAGGGCATCCTGCAGGCTTTTGCAGCCCGCACGGCCCAGGCCTGCGCCGGGCGTCCGATCGTGGCCGTCCAGGACACGAGCGAGATCAACTTCACCCCAGCTGCTGCTGGCCGCCATGGCCTGGGGCCGGCCGGCAACGGCCGCAATCCCGGCTTCTTCCTGCACCCGGTCATCGCCGTCGATGCCGAGGACGAGGCGGTGCTGGGCTTGGTCGACGCCCAGCTCTGGACCCGCGCCGCCCGCCAGACGGCGCCACGTCACCGGCGGCCAGTCGAGGACAAGGAGAGCCAGCGCTGGATCACCGGAGCGGCCGCTGCCGCGACGGCTTTGGCCGACACGGCCCGGAGCTTGATCGTGGTCGCCGACCAGGAGGGCGACATCTACAGCCACTTCGCCCGTCGGCCCGCGGGCAGCGATCTTCTGGTGCGGGCACGCCATGACCGGCCACTGGTTGAAGGGGGCAGCCTTCAGGACAAGGCGTCATGGCCCGTCGCGACAACCGGCACCGTGGAGGTGCCGGCTCGCCCTGGGGTGCCGGCCCGCATCGCCAAGGTGAGGCTGCAGGCCGGACCGGTCGAGGTGGTCCGTCCCTCCGGCCCAGGCGCCCGCGAGCCGGCCAGCCTGAGGCTGCATGGCGTCTGCGTGCAGGAACTCGAGCCGCCTGTGGGCGTGACGCCCTTGTGCTGGCGGCTTCTGACGACGCGGGCGGTGCCGGATGCCGCCGCCGCGCAGGACATGGTGCGGCTGTACCGGTTGAGGTGGCGGATCGAGGAGGTGTTCCGCGCTCTCAAGCGCGACGGGCTCGGCCTGGACGAGACACAGGTGCGGGTGCCAGACAAGCTGTTCCGGCTGAGTGCCTTGGCGCTGGGAGCCGCCGTGCGGATCCTGCAGTTGGTCGATGCCCGCGACGGCAGCCGACGACCGATGCAGGACGTTCTGGATAAGGCGGCTCTGCCAGTGGTCGCGGAACTGGGGCGGGCCTGCGAGGGCAGCACGGACCGCCTGCGCAACCCTCACCCCGTCGGCAACCTGAGCTGGTTAGAGTGGATCGTGGCCCGCCACGGCGGCTGGAACGCTCACAACTCGCCACCCGGTCCCAAGGTCGTCGCGCGCGGATGGGAGCGCTTCTCGGCCATGCTCGCCGGTGCCCTCCTCGCGAGAGACTCACTTCCGTCAAGGCCGTAGCCCCGCGGGCGGGGAGAGGGCCGTGTTCCCGTTCAGGGAACACGGCAAGCGGAGGCGAAAGCCGGAGCGAGGGTGAGGGGGTGTGTCCGGAGGAGCCACACTCGTCGAGACCCCCTCACCCTCGCGGCGAACATGCGGTTCGCTGCGCGGGCTCCCTGAGCCCCTTCGGAGCTCAGGCCTCTCCCCGCGAGAAGTCGGGCTCGCCCGACTTCGTCTGTTGCCTGCAGATCCCGGGCAAGCCCGGGATCTATCGGGGAGAGGGGAAAGCCCGCGCCTTCTCTGTTACCCAGATAGCCCTGCCGCCCGCGGGGGGAGGAGACGATCCGCGCCTCGTCTTGAGAGAATTGCCCTGCTGCGGAACCAGGGAAGGAAGCCGGCTGTCGCCCCATCCCTCGAACCCGGCCGCCCCTACCGCCCCCCGAACGTATCCCGGATCGCCTTGGCATTCCGCCGAACCATCGGGCGAAGCCAGGCGCCCGAGGCGAGGTAGGCGCCGGGGCGGACCGGCGCGAGGGCGGCGGCGAGGTCCTGCGCCAGGCCGGGCGCGGCCGGGGCGGGCCCGTCGGAGGCCTCGGCGGACCGGTACACCACCGTCGTGTCCTCGCGCCAGTAATCCGGATGCGGCACCAGCCCGGCGCGGCGGGCCGCCCGGTCCAGGGTCTCGCGCACGAAGCCGTGGACATGGGCGAAGTGGAAGCGCTCGTGCGGCGGCTTGCCCGTCGCCGCCATGTTGGGCACCGCGGCGTAGAGCACGCCGCCGGGGGCGAGCCGCAGAGCGAGCCGCGCCAGGGTGTCGACGGGGTCGCGCAGATGCTCCAGCACGTGGTGCACGGTGACGACGTCGAAGCGCTCCTCGGACGACAAGCCCTCGAACCCGTCGAGCACCCGCGCGCCGTGCTCGGCGCGGGCGAAGGCGGCGTAGGAGCGGCCGGGCTCGATGCCCGTGACGGTGCAGCCCCGGGCGACCGCGGCGGCCAGGAACTCGCCCGAGCCCGAGCCGAAATCGAGCACCCGCGCCCCGGGCCGCAGGGCGGGGCCGAGCAGGTCGGCCCGGAACCCCGCCTCGCGCCGGGAGCGGTGGAGGTGGTGGCGCGGCGGGCGCCGGCCGAGGGCGAACTGGTAGGCGGCGCGGTAGGCCGAGGCGTAGTAGGCGTCGAGCTCGGCGGCGGTCGGCATCGGGTCGGTGCGGATCAGCCCGCATTCCGTGCAGGCGACCGAGCGCAGCCGCTTCAGCCGCCGGTCGGTCTCGGCCACGGTCAGGGTCTGCGTCCCGCCGCAGAGATTGCACGCCATCCCCTCGCCCCGGTACGGGTAGGAGGTGAACGGGACGGCATGCCGGACGAGGTGGAGCGGCGAGGACATCGACGGCCTTCTCTTTGCAGATCACGGCCGGCGGATCGCCCGACGCCCCGGGTTGAGAACGCGCGAGCGCCCGGTTTTCATCCCGCTGGCGCGGAGTACTCCGAATGTTCGAACTGAGCCAGCTGCGCTGTTTCGTGGCGGTGGCCGAGGAGCTGCATTTCGGCCGCGCCGCCGAGCGGCTGCACCTGACCCAGCCGCCGGTGAGCCGGCAGATCCAGGTACTGGAGCGCGTCCTCGACGTCGCGCTCCTCAACCGCACCAGCCGCGCCGTGCGCCTGACCCCGGCCGGGCGCCGCTTCCTGGTCGAGGCGCGCCGGATCCTGCGCCTGTCGGACGAAGCCGCCGCGACCGCCCGCCGGGTGGCGGCGGGCCAGGCCGGCAGCGTCACCCTCGGCTTCACGGCGGCCGCCGCCTACCGCACCCTGCCCGACCTGGTGCGGGCGGCCCGCACCCGCCTGCCGGAGGCCGACATCCACCTGAAGGAAATGGTCAGCGCCGCCCAGGCCGAGGCCTTGGGGTCGCAAGGAATCGATCTCGGCCTGATGCGCCCGCCCCTGCCGCCGGCGGCCGACGGCTCCCTGCGCATCGCCCGCGAGGCCCTGGTGGCGGCGCTTCCCAACGACCACCCCCTCGCAAGCAGCGCGGGCGTGACGGCGGAGGCGATCGCCGCCGAGCCCCTGATCGCCTACGCGCCGGACGAGGCGCGCTACTTCCACGACCTCGTCGGCGACTATTTTTCCGAGGCCGACCTCAACCCCCGGGCGGTGCAGCACCTGGCGCAGATCCACACCATCCTGTCGCTGGTGCGCTCCGGCCTCGGCCTCGCCCTGGTGCCGGAATCGGCGGCCTCGCTCCGGGTCGCCGGCGTGACGCTCAGGCCCCTGATCCCGGCGCCGCGCCGGCCGGTGGAGCTTTTTCTCGTCTGGCGCCGCGGCAACGACAACCCGTTGATCCCGATCCTGGCCGATCTCGCGGCATCGATGCCGGAATTGGATTGAACCATGCCGACATGGTGCTGGAAGGGCATGATCCGTGGGGCTAGACCTCGGGACCAGCGGGGACAGCCCCGAGCCAAGAATCCCGAAGCTTGAGTTGAGGAAACACCCGATGGCCACCGCGCTCTCGCCCGTCGACATGGCCCAGCGCCTCGGTGCCGGCCTGCTCTCCTTCCCGGTCACCCCCTTCACCGCCGATTTCGCCATCGACGAGGCGCAGTACCGCAGCAACCTCGACTGGCTGTGCGGCTACGACGTCGCCGGCCTGTTCGCGGCGGGCGGCACCGGCGAGTTCTTCTCCCTCACCCCGGCCGAGGTCGCCCGCGTGGTCGGCGTGGCGGTCGCCGAGACCGCCGGCCGGGTGCCGGTCCTGGCCGGCGCCGGCTACGGCACCGCCATCGCCTGCGAGATGGCGAAGAGCGCCGAGAAGGCCGGTGCCGACGGCCTGCTCCTGCTGCCGCCCTACCTCGTCGGCTCCGAGCAGGACGGCCTCTCGGCCCATATCGAGGCGGTGTGCCGTTCGACCGGCCTCGGCGTGATCGTCTACAACCGCGACAACGCGGTGATCGGCCCCGATGCGCTCGCGCGGCTCTGCGAGAAGCTGCCGAACCTCGTCGGCTACAAGGACGGCATCGGCGACATCGAGCTGATGACCCGGGTCTATTCGCGGCTCGGCGACCGGCTGACCTATATCGGCGGCCTGCCCACCGCCGAGACCTTCGCCCTGCCCTATCTCGAGATGGGCGTGACCACCTATTCCTCGGCGGTGTTCAACTTCGTGCCGGGCTTCGCCCTCGACTTCTACGCCGCCGTGCGCCGCCGCGACCGGGAGGCGGTGGCGAAGGGCCTGCGCGAGTTCATCCTGCCGCTGATCGAGATCCGCAACCGCCGCAAGGGCTACGCCGTCTCGATCATCAAGGCCGGCATGCGGGCGGTCGGGCGCGATTCCGGCCCGGTGCGCTTTCCCCTCACCGACCTCACCGCCGCCGAGCAGGCGGAGCTTCAGGCCCTCGTCGACCGGATCAGCCCGGCCCGGGCGCTCGCCGCCGAATAAGCGTAGAAGACGTTTTGGGCGGTGCCGTCCGTGAGGGCGGCACCGCCGTTTCCATTCGAGAACCGGCGCGTCACGATGCCGGCAACGCCAGGAGGGAGCCGATGCTGGACGAGCCGCGGACGACCGAGGGACATGACGTCGCGACGGCCCCCGTGCCGCGGGGCGACGCGCCCCGCACCATCCGCCTGCACGAGACCGACAACGTCGCGATCGTGGTCAACGCCTTCGGGCTGCCGGCCGGCACGGCTTTCCCCGATGGCCTCGTGCTCCGGGAATTCGTGCCGCAAGGGCACAAGGTGGCGCTCGCGGACATTCCCGAAGGCGCCGAGATCCGCCGCTACGGCGAGGTGATCGGCACGGCGCTCAGCGACATCCCCCGCGGCGGCTGGGTCGAGGAATCGCGGGTGCGCACCCCGACCGCGCCCGACCTCAACCAGCTTCCCCTCGCCACCCGCGTGCCGGCCCCGCTGCCGCCGCTCGACGGCTACACCTTCGAGGGCTACCGCAATCCGGACGGCTCGGTCGGCACCCGCAACATCCTGGCGATCTCGACCAGCGTGCAATGCGTCGCCGGCACCCTCGAGGTGGCGATCCGCCGGATCAAGGCGGAGCTGCTGCCGCGCTATCCCAACGTCGACGACGTGATCGGGCTGACCCACGCCTATGGCTGCGGCGTCGCCATCAACGCGCCGCAGGCAGTGATCCCGATCCGCACCCTCCAGAGCCTGGCCCGGAACCCGAATTTCGGCGGCGAGGTGATGGTGGTCGGCCTCGGCTGCGAGAAGCTGGTCTCCGAGCGGCTTCTGCCGGACGGACAGGCCGACGGCGTGGTCCGCCTCCAGGACGAGGCTCACCAGGGCTTCGGGATGATGCTCGACAGCATCATGGCGATGGCGGAAGCCCGGCTCGCCGTGCTGAACCGGCGCACCCGCGAGACCTGCCCGGCCGCCGATCTCGTCGTCGGCCTGCAATGCGGCGGAAGCGACGCCTTCTCGGGCGTCACCGCCAACCCGGCGCTCGGCTTCGCCGCCGACCTCCTGGTGCGGGCCGGCGCCACGGTGATGTTCTCGGAGGTGACCGAGGTCCGCGACGCGATCCACCTCCTCACCCCCCGGGCCGAGACCGAGGAGGTGGCCCGCGCGCTGGTGCGTGAGATGGCGTGGTACGACGACTACCTGGCGCAGGGCGGGGCCGACCGCAGCGCCAACCCGTCGCCCGGCAACAAGAAGGGCGGGCTCAACAACATCGTCGAGAAGGCGCTCGGCTCGGTGGCGAAGTCCGGCACCAGCGCGATCCGCGGCGTGCTCGCGCCCGGGGAGCGGGTGAGCCAGAAGGGCCTGATCTTCGCCGCGACGCCTGCGAGCGACTTCGTCTGCGGCACGCTGCAACTCGCCTCCGGCATCACCCTCCAGGTCTTCTCCACCGGCCGCGGCACGCCCTACGGCCTCGCCGAGGCGCCGGTGATCAAGGTCGCGACCCGCACCGAACTCAGCCAGCGCTGGTCCGACCTGATCGACCTCGACGCGGGAAAAATCGCCACCGGCGAGGCGACGATCGAGGAGACCGGCTGGGAGTTGTTTCGCCTGATCCTCGACGTGGCGAGCGGCGTGAAGAAGCCGTGGTCGGACCATTGGGGCCTCTACAACGATTTGACGTTGTTCAACCCGGCGCCGATCACCTGAGGGCGTTCCGCCTCCGCGAGGCCGGCCGGTCTCGTCCTCATCCCACCCACGACCTCAACACGAGGTCGTGGGTGGGATGATATTTCCAGTCCAGGCTTGATGATCATGCAACGACAATCTTGATCCGTGAGCCGCAGAAGTTGCGCGGCTAACGAGGCGCAGTGACGAATGCCGGAGAAACCGGCACCGCGAGAGGGAGGACATCATGAGTTTCGACCGCAGGACATTCCTTGCGGCGGGCGCCGCCACGGTCGCGGCGAGCGCGGCGCGGGCCTTCGAGCCGGCGCAGAGGCTGCCCGACCCCGCCGTGGAGGTCCTCGATCCGAGCTTCGCCAAGTACCGCATCGGCTTGGCTGCCGTAGAGCGCCTCGCCACCGGCTTCCGCTGGGCGGAGGGACCGGTGTGGTTCGGCGACATGCGGATGCTCCTGGTCAGCGACGTCTCGAACGACCGCATCCTGAAATGGGACGAGGAGACCGGCGAGCTCACGACCTTCCGCAAGCCGTCCAACTACGCCAACGGCAATGCCCGCGACCGGCAGGGCCGGCTCCTCACCTGCGAGCACCGCACCCGCCGGGTGACCCGCACCGAGCATGACGGCCGCATCACGGTGCTGGCCGACCGGTTCGAGGGCAAGCCGCTCAACTCGCCGAACGACGTCGTCTGCCGCTCCGACGGCGCGGTCTGGTTCACCGACCCGGCCTTCGGCCCGAACCCGCTCGAGGCGATGGCGTCCCCCGAGCTGCCGGGCACTATCTACCGGGTCGATCCCGCCACCGGCGCGGTCCAGGCGGTCGCCCGCGGGCTCAAGGGCCCGAACGGCCTGTGCTTCTCTCCCGACGAGCGCATTCTCTACGTCATCGAGGCCCGGGCCGAGCCGAACCGCCTGATCCGTGCCTACGACGTGAGCCCGGACGGCACCGGCCTCTCCAGCGAGGGCCGGGTGTTCTTCGATTGCGGCAAGGGCACCGCCGACGGCTTCCGGGCCGACCGCGACGGGAATCTCTGGTGCGGCTGGGGCATGGGCGAGGCCGAGGACGGCGTCGTGGTGCTCTCGCCGGCGGGACAGATGATCGGTCGCATCCGCCTGCCGGAGCGCTGCGCCAACCTCTGCTTCGGCGGCCGCGACCGCAACCGCCTGCTGATGGCCTCCACCCGCTCGCTCTACGCGCTCTACGTCAACACGCAGGGGGCGGATCTGGGCTGAGCGCCCGTTCGACTTTCTACAGGCGAATTCAAACCCTCCATCGTCATTCCGGGGCCGCGCAGCGGAGCCCGGAATGACGCGGAGGACGTGGGTACCGCAAGGGCAATTAGAACCGACTTACCTTTCATGCCCCGCCGTGGACGTCGTCTCGCGCACCGGCGAGAGCAGGTAGTCGATCACCCGCCGCCGGCCGGTGCGGATCTCCACCGTCGCGGTCATGCCCGGCGTCAGCGCCACCTCCTTGCCGTCCGCCATGATCGTGGTCCTGGCGAGCGCCACCGTCACCGGGAAGATCAGGTTCTGGGTCTTGGGCATCCCCGTCACCGGGTTGACGCCCTGGCCGCGCGCCACCGACAGCGCGTCGCTGCCGCCGCCCGCCTCGCGGTCGTCGACCGCGTCGCGCGACACCCGCACCACCTTGCCGTCGATCGAGCCGTAGCGGGTGAACGGGAAGGCGTCGATCTTCACCACCGCCTCCTGGTCGGGCAGGACGAAGCCGATATCCTTGTTCTGGACCTGCGCCTCGACCTCGATCGGTCCGTCCGCCGGCACCACCACCATCAGCGGCTGGCCGGCGGTGACGACCTGGCCGAGTGTCGTCACGGCGAGCTGCTGCACCGTGCCGGAGATCGGCGCCTTCAGCGCCGTGCGCTCGCGCTTGAGCTGCGCCTTCACCACGTCCTGCACCAGGGCGTCGCGCTTCTGCGCCGCCTCCGTCAGCGCCTGGTACTGGCGCGCCACGGTCTCGCTGGTGAGCTGGGTGATGCGCCGCTGCAGCGAGACGGCGCCGGCCTTGGCCTCGGTCAGCTGCCCGCGGTCGTAGGCGAGGTCGGCGGCGACCTGCTCGACCTGCTGCACCGCGTCGATCACCGCCGCACGGGTGCCGGCGGACTTGGCCACCAGGGTCTCGCGCATGTCGGCGCGCTCCTTGAGCACCGCCTGCAGCCGCATCCTTGCGGCGATGCTGGCGGAGAACCGCTCCTGGGTCGCGACCTTCTCGGCGAGCTGGGCCTCGAACGCCTCGCGGGTGGTGACGTACTGGCCGATCTCGGCCAGCATCGCGCCCTCCTCGCGGGCGCGCACCGCCGGCGGCACCGCGGCAGGGAAATCGACCTTGGCGGTCGGCTTGTTCGTCTCCACCGCCGCGATCGTGGCGCGCCGCCGCGCGATCTGGGCCTCCAGGGCCGCGAGGTCGCCCTGGCGCGAGGACAGGTCGGCCTCCGCCTCGGTCGGCTCCAGGGTCAGCAGCACGTCGCCGGCCTGGACGCGGCTGCCGTTCTCGACCGCGATCGTCTGGACCTTGCCGGTGTCGAAGGGCTGCACGACCTTCGAGCGCCCGGAGGGCTGGATGCGCGCGGTCGCCACCGCGTGGATGTCGATCTTCGCGAAGATGCTCCAGACCAGGGCCGCCCCGAACATCAGGCACATCACCCAGGTGAACACCACCGCATAGGGCGAGGGCGGGGTGTCGAGGATTTCCAGGTGGGCCGGCAGGAATTCCTGGTCGGAGCGGTCGTCGGCCATGCGCCGCACCCGCTCGGTCAGGCCGCGCGGGCTGAAGCGGGCCGGCGGCGGGCTCGCGCGCCGCGGCGCCGGCAGGTTGGGGGACGAGGGAGCGGGCTGCGGGTTCGCGCTCACGCGGCCTCTCCCTGGGCTGAGCCGTGGTCGGACTGGAGGCGCCAGAGGCGGCCGTAGAGCGAGGCCGGCCGCTCGACCAATTCGCGGTGGGTGCCGTCCTCGACGATGCGCCCGTCCTGGAGCGCGATGATGCGGTCGCAGATCCGCACCGCCGCGAGCCGATGGGCGATGATGATGACGGTCCGCCCGCGCACGATGTGCTTCATGTTCTCCTGGATGATCCGCTCGCTCTCGTAGTCGAGGGCCGAGGTCGCCTCGTCCAGGATCAGGATGCGCGGGTTGGTGGCGAGCGCCCGCGCGATGGCGAGCCGCTGGCGCTGCCCGCCCGAGAGGTTGGCGCCGCGCTCCTCGATCGGGGTGTCGTAGCCGAGCGGCAGGCGGTTGATGAACTCGTCGGCGCCGGCGAGGCGCGCCACCTGCATCACCTGCGCCCGCGACAGTCCGGGATTGGCGAGCGCGATGTTCTCGAACACCGTCTTGTTGAAGAGCAGGTTCTCCTGCAGCACGACGCCGATCTGGCGCCGCAGCCAGGCCGGATCGACCTGCGCGATGTCGACGCCGTCGACCAGCACCTGGCCCTTCTCGGGGACGTAGAGACGCTGCAGCAGCTTGGTGAAGGTCGACTTGCCCGAGCCCGAGGGGCCGACGATGCCGATGACCTGGCCGGCCGGGATGTCGAGGCTGACGTCCCTCAGCACCTCCGGCGTGCCGGGCTGGTAGCGGAACGACACGCCGCGCACCGTGACCTGGCCCTTGGCCGGCGGCAGGTGGGCCTGGGCCAGCGCCCGGGTCTCGGGCGGGCAGTTCAGCACGTCGCCGAGGCGCTCCAGCGACACCTTGACCTGCTGGAAGTCCTGCCAGAGCTGGCTGAGGCGCAGGATCGGCGCCGTGACCTGGCCCATGATCATGTTGAAGGCGATCAGGCTGCCGACGGTCAGCTCGCCGTTCATCACCGCGTAGGCGCCGAAGAACAGCACCAGCGCGGTCGTGACCTTGGAGATGTACTGGATCGCGTTCTGGCCGATGCTGGCGACGAGGCCGGCGACGAACGAGGTCTTGACGTAGGCGGCGAGCCGCTCCTCCCACTGGCTCTTCAGGGTCGGCTCGACGGCGAGCGCCTTGACGGTGTGGATGCCGACCACCGACTCGATCAGGAACTGGCTCGACAGGGCCGAGCGGTTGAACCGCTCCAGGGTCTTGTCGCGCAGGATCGGCCGCAGCAAAACCGCCACCAGGATGTAGCACGGGATCGACAGGGTGACGATCAGCGCGAGCAGCGGCGAGTAGAAGTACAGGATGGCGAGGAAGAGCAGCGTGAACGGAACGTCGATCGCCGAGGTCAGCGCCTGGCCGGTGAGGAAGTTGCGCACCGTCTCGAGCTCGCGCACCCGCGCGACGGTCTGTCCGGCGGGCCGCGTCTCGAAGTAGCCGAGGGGCAGGCGCATCAGGTGGTCGAACAGGCGCGCACCGAGCTCGACGTCGATGCGGCTCGCCGTATGGGTCAGGATGTAGCCGCGCAGGTATTGCAGCACGACGTGGAACAGGCCGAGCACCACGAGGCCGACCGCGACCAGCGTCAGGGTCGAGTAGCCGCGATGGACCAGCACCTTGTCGATGGTGATCTGGAAGAAGATCGGAGTGATGAGGGCGCAGAGCTGGATGAACAGCGAGGCGACCAGCACCGTGACGAGCGGCTTGCGGTAGCGCCAGACCGACGGCACGAACCAGGTCAGGCCGAAATTGTGGAGCGCGGTCTGGATGTTGGCCCGGCGCGCGACGAGCACGATGGTGCCGGTCCAGCGCGGCAGAAACGCCTCGGCCTCGACATGCTCGGCGGTGCGGGCGACGGGATCGATGATCCGGAGCTTGCCATCCTCGAAGCGGCGGCCGAGGACGACGAAGCGCCCGTCGTCGACCTCCAGGATCGCCGGGAGCGGGATGCCGTCGAGCCGGGCCGGCTTCTGGTTCTGCAGGAGGCGCCCCTTGAGGCCGAGCCGGCGCGCGCCGCGCACGATGTCGACGCCGCCCATCGGCGCCTGGCCGAGGCCGAGGTCGTGGCGAACTTGCGCCGGCTCGCAGGGGATCTGGTGGAACGAGGCGACGAGGGCCAGCGCCCCGAGGCCCGAATCGGGCCGTGCCGCCGGCAGCTCCGCGGCGCCGGGACCGGATCGGCCCGGGCCGGCCTGTGCGGCCGCGTCTTGCACCATGTCCCGCTCCCCTACTCCGCGGCGCAGGCCCGCCGGCGTCCCGCCGCGCTCCGTCCCCGGACCGCAACGTATACGAGAATCACACCCTTCGTGACCAGCTTGGAGCAACCCGAAGGCGGCCGGGGCCCGCGCTCCCGTGGGCCGCGCGTGTTTCGCGCTGGCCCTGTCGGGAAACCTCTTGGTCAGTGGCCATGATGGTTTCATGACAGCCGGGCGGATGGTGACAGCCACGCTGTGCCTGCGGCGGGGCGTGCGTCGCGGCGCCGGCATAGCGGACCCGTTTGCCCGTCCGGCACGGCGGCATTCCACGATCGTGGAGCGGTCCGTCCCCGCATTGCCGAAGGTTGCCGCACCCCGGCCAGCAACACCGTCGGCCGGCAAACGCGAAGGTTGCACGCGGAGGCGCGCTCGCGTTCCATGACGCTCCTGGCCGCCGGCCGGCCCGCTTCGTGCATGAAGCGCGGCACCCGATCACGAGGACAGCGCGTGCCGACACCCTGCCACCGCGACGACCCGGGCGCGCCGAGTCCCGCGACATCGCCATGCGCATCACCATGAGCACCGTCATTCTGGGCGGCGCCGGATTCGTCGGGCTGAACCTCGCCGAGGCCTTGCTCAGGCGCGGGCTCGCCGTGCGCCTCCTCGACCGGGCCCCGCCCCCGCCGTCCCTGCTGCGCAGGCTCGACGCGCAGGCAGGCGCCCTCTCCCTCGACCTCGGCGAGGTCACCGATCCGGCCTGCCTCGCAGCCGCCATCCGGCCCGGCACCGACGCGGTGGTGATCGCCGCCGCGGTGACGGCGGACGCCGCCCGCGAGGCGGCGGATCCCGGCACGATCCTCGCCGTCAATCTCGGCGCGATGGTGCCGATCCTGGAGGCCTGCCGCCGGGCCGGGGTGCGCCGGGTGGTGAACCTGTCCTCGGCGGCGGCCTACGGGGCCGCGCAGGACGACATCCTGTCCGAGGACCTGCCGGCGCGGCCGGAGAGCCTCTACGCCGTCACCAAGTTCGCATCGGAAAAAGTGCTCGCCCGGCTCTGCGGCCATTGGGGCCTCGACGGGGTGAGCGTGCGCCTGAGCGCGGTGTTCGGCCCATTCGAGCGCGACACGGGCTTGCGCGACACGCTGAGCCCGCAGGCGCAGATCTGGGCCGCCGCCGAGGCCGGCCGTCCCGCGCTGCTGCCGCGGCCGGGCCGGCGGGACTGGCTCTACGCCCCCGACGCCGCCGAGGCTGTGGCGCGGCTGATCGCGGCGGAGCGCCTGGGGTTCCCGCTCTACAACGTGTCGAGCCCCGCGATCTGGCCGGTCCTCGCCTGGGGCGAGCGGCTGGCCAAGTCTCCGGCGCGCCCCGGCTTCGTCTGCCGCCTCGCCGCATCGGGGGAGACCCCGACGATCTCGCTGCACGGCGACCGCGACCGGCCGCCGCTCGCCACCGTACGCTTGCGCGACGAGCTCGGCTGGGAGGCGGCGCACGGCCTCGACGCCTCGGCCGACGCGTTCCTGGCCTGGCAGACACGCATGACGGAGGATCGCCCGTGAGGCTCGACGGCAAGGTCGCGGTGGTGACGGGGGGCGGCTCCGGCATCGGCGCCGCGACGGCGCGGCTCTTTTCCGAGGCCGGCGCCCGGGTGGCGGTGATCGACCGGGACGTTCCGGCGGCGGAGGCCGTGGCGGCCGAGATCGGCGGCCTGTTCCGCGCCTCGGATGTCGGCGATCCCGGCGCGGTCGCGGCCGACGCGCGCGCGATCGTCGCGGCCCTCGGCGGCATCGACGTCCTGGTGACGGCGGCGGGTTTCTCCGTCGGCGGCACCGTCGAGACCACCTCGCCGGAGGACTGGGACGCGGTGTTCCGCGCCCATGTCGGCGGGACCTGGCTCTGGGCCGGTCAGGCGGTGCCGTCGATGCGCGCGCGGGGCGGCGGGGCGATCGTCACGGTCGCCTCGCAGCTGGCGCTCGCCGGCGGGCGCGGCAACAGCGCCTACCTCGCCGCCAAGGGCGCGGTGCTCAGCCTCACCCGCACCATGGCGCTCGATTTCGCCGCCGACCGCATCCGCGTCAACGCCGTGGTGCCGGGCGCCATCGAGACGCCCATGCTCGCCCGCAGCTTCCGCCGCGCCGCCGATCCGGCCGCCGCCCGCGCCGCCTCCGAGGCCCGGCACGCCATGAAGCGCCTCGGGCAGCCCGAGGAGGTCGCCCGGGCCGTCCTCTACCTCGCCAGCGACGCCGCCTCCTTCACCACCGGCGCCGCCCTGCCGGTCGAGGGCGGCTGGCTCGCGGCCTGACGGATCTGCCAATGTCCTTCACCATGTCCCTCGACGCCCTCCATGCCCGCGTCCGCGACGAGATCGCCCGCACGGCCCATCCCCGGGCGCCCTGGCTCACCCCCCGCACCGGCCCGGACGGACGGCCCGCCCACGACGTGATCGTGGTCGGGGCCGGGCAGTCCGGCCTCGCCGTCGCCTTCGGGCTGATGCGGGCGCAGGTGACGAATATCCTGGTGCTCGACCGGGCGGCGAAGGGGCTGGAAGGGCCCTGGCTCACCTACGCGCGCATGCGCACCCTGCGCAGCCCGAAGGACTTCACCGGGCCGGATCTCGGCCTGCCGGCGCTGACCTACCAGTCCTGGCACGAGGCCCGCTACGGGCAGGCGAGTTGGGACGCCCTCGACCTGATCCCCCGGGAGGACTGGGCCGCCTACCTCGCCTTCGTGCGCGAGGCGACCGGCGTGCCGGTCGAGAACGGCGTCGCCGTCACCGGCATCGGGCCGGCGGATGGGCTCCTGGCCGTGTCCGATGCCGGCGGCACCGTGCGCTACGCCCGCAAGGTGGTGCTCGCCACCGGCCAGGAAGGCGCCGGGGCCTGGGCCCTGCCGGAGGTGCTGGCCGGCCTGCCGGCCGGGCGCGTCGCCCGCACCGACGACCCGGTCGATTTCGCGAATCTCGAGGGCCGGCGCGTCGCGGTGATCGGCGCCGGCGCCTCGGCCTTCGACAACGCGGCGACGGCGCTCGAAGCCGGTGCCGCCGAGGTCATCCTGCTCTGCCGGCGGGCGGAGGCGCAGGTGGTGCAGCCCTATCGCTGGCTCACCTTCGCGGGCTTCCTGCGCCATCTCGGCGACCTCGACGATGCCTGGCGCTGGCGCTTCATGAGCGCGGTGATGGGCCTGCGCGAGGGCTTTCCGCAGGCGACCTGGGACCGCTGCGCCCGACATGCAAACTTTCGCTTCCTCCCGGGCACCCCCGTCACCGCGGCGCGCATGGAAGGCGGCGCGGTCCGCCTCGATACGCCGAAGGGGGAGGTCGCCGCCGATCTCGTCATCGCCGCCACCGGCATCACGGTCGATTACGCCGCGCGGCCCGAATTGTTAGCGTTTGCCCACAACATCGCCACCTGGGGCGACCGCTACGCGCCCCCGCCCGAGGAGCGCGACGCGCGCCTCGCCGCCTATCCCTACCTCGGCGACGACTACGCCTTCGCCGAGCGCGAGCCCGGCCTGACGCCGTGGATCCGCGACATCCACCTGTTCGGCATCGCCTCGACGGTGAGCCACGGCCCCTCCGGCTCGTCGATCAACGCCATGACGACCGCCGTGCCGCGCCTCGTCTCCGGTGTAACCCGCGGGCTGTTCACCGCCGACCTCGACCGGTTGTGGGCCGACTTCCGGGCCTATGACGTGCCCCAGGCGGTTTTGCGCTGATCCGCGCAGGTTCGCCTTCGCGGTCTTGTTCGCACTTGCCCCCAAGCCCGTCCCTGGTCTCGAATGGCCCCTGCTGGAACGGCCCTTGCAAGAAGGCCGGCCGAATCAGGGATGCAGGAAGGGACGGGCGTGACGAAGACCAGCATGCGGATGGGCGGCCAAACCGGCAGCCTCTTCTTGGGCAGCCTCTCGGGCGCCGTCATCGTCGCCCTCGTGGCCGGGACGGCTCCGGCGAACGCCCAGAGCCGGGCCGAGACCCTGCGCTACGTCACGGGAGCCGCGGTCAACACCCTCGATCCGACCATGCCGGGCACCACCCGCGAGGCCTTCGCGATCAGCCTCTCGACCTACGACCGTCTCGTCACCTTCGGCCGCAAGAAGCTCGGCGACAACTGGGTGTTCGACCTCGATTCGGTGCGCGGCGAGCTCGCCGAGCGCTACGAGGTCAGCCCCGACGGCCTGACCCTCACCTTCACTCTCCGCAAGGACGCCAAGTTCCAGGACGGCACCCCGGTCACGGCGGACGACGTGAAGTGGTCGCTCGACCGCGCCGTCTCGGCGAAGTCGCTCGCCGGGCCGCAGCTCCTGACCGGATCGCTGACGAGCCCCGACCAGTTCACGGTGGTCGATCCCCACACCTTCAAGGTCACGCTGCCGAAGCCCGACCGGCTGGCGCTGCCGAACCTTGCCACCGTCTACGCCATCGTCATCAACTCCAAGGCCGCCAAGGCGCACGCGACGCCGGAAGACCCCTGGGCGCAAGCCTGGCTGAAGGACCACGCCGTCGGCAGCGGCGCCTACAGCGTCGACGTGTTCAAGCCCGGCGAGCAGGTGGTGCTGAAGCGCAACGCCGACTGGACGGGCGCCGCGCCGGACAAGCCCGCCGGCTTCAAGCGCATCATCGCCCAGACCATCCCGGATCCTGCGACCCGCGCCAACCTCGTCGAGAAGGGCGACGCCGACATCGTCATCGACCTCCAGGCCAACGACGCGCTCGCGCTCAAGGAGCGGGGCAAGCTGAAGGTGATCGCGACGCCGCAATTCAACGCGCTGACGCTGATCTCCTTCAACACGAAGATGCCGCCCTTCGACAAGGTCGAGGTGCGCCAGGCGCTGGCCTACGCCCTGCCCTACGACGCGATGTTCAAGGCCGCCCTGTTCGGCCGCGGCAAGCCGCTCTTCGGCGCGACCTGGGGCGAGGGCGATCCGAAAGCCGTCTTCCCCGTGGCCCAGCCGGTGAGCCTCGATCTGCCGAAGGCGAAGGCGCTCCTCGCCAAGGCCGGACTGCCGGACGGGTTCTCGACCACCTTCAGCTTCAACGTCGGCCAGGCCGCCACCGCCGAGCCGATGGCCGCGCTGATCCGCGAATCGCTCGAGAAGATCGGCGTCAAGGTCGAGATCCAGAAGCTGCCCGACGCGCAGATGTCGACGCAGGTCAGCGAGAAGAAGCTGCCGTTCTTCACCGAGGGCATCGTCGCCTGGCTGCCTTCGCCGGACTATTTCTACCGCAACTTCTACACCGGCAACCAGCGCTGGAACTACAGCTCGATCGACGATCCGGAGATCAACGAGCTCGCCGCCAAGGCCCGGTTCGAGCGCGATCCGGCGAAGTACGACGACGAGGCCCGGGCCCTGAACAGGCGCCATCTCGCCCTGATGCCGCAGATCCCGATCTGGCAGCCGAACCAGGACGCCGTGATGGCCCAGTCCGTCGAGGGCTACACCTACCAGTTCCACCGCCAGGTCGATTACCGCGACCTGTCGAGGAAGTAGGCGGATGGCCTCCGCCTCCGGCATCGCCCGGCGCACCGGGCGGCGCTTCCTGTCCTCGCTGCCGGCCTTGCTCGGCGTCCTGGTCTTCACCTTCCTGCTGATGCGGGTGTTGCCCGGCGACCCGGCGGTGTTCTTCGCCTCCGGGCCCAATGCCGGCAAGGCGGAGATCGAGGAGATCCGCCGCCAGATGGGCCTCGACAAGCCGGTGCCCGAGCAGCTGGTGCGCTATCTCGGCGACGTGGCGCGCGGCCAGCTCGGCCGCTCGATGACCACCGGCCAGCCGGTGCTGGCGGATCTCCGCCAGCGCCTGCCGGCCTCGCTCGAATTGACCCTGACGGCGCTCGTCATCGCGCTCGCCCTGGCGATTCCGCTCGGCATCGCGGCGGCGCTGCGACCGGGCTCGGTGGTGGACCACGCCGTGCGCTTCCTCTGCGCGCTCGGGGTCTGCGTGCCGACCTTCGTGTCGGGGCTGCTGCTGATCTACGTGTTCTACTACCTGCTCGGCGTCGCGCCCGATCCGACCGGCCGCATCGACGTCTTCGCCGCGAGCCCGCCCGACATCACCGGCTTCCTGCTGATCGACTTTCTGCTCGTCGGCGACTGGGAGGGCTGGCGCGCCGCGGCAGGCCAGTTGATCCTGCCGGCGCTCACCATGGCGTTGTTCGTGCTGGCGCCGCTCGCCCGCATCACCCGGGCGGCGATGCTGAGCGTGCTCGGCAGCGACTTCATCCGCACCGCCCGGTCGCTCGGCCTGCCGCGCCGGCGGGTGATCGTCACTTACGCGCTGCGCAACGCGATCCTGCCGGTGCTCACCATCGCGGGCATCGTGTTCTCCACCATGCTCGGGGCCAACGTCTTGGTGGAGAAGGTCTTCTCCTGGCCCGGCGTCGCCTCCTACGCCCTCGATGCGCTGCTCTCCTCCGACTACGCGCCGGTCCAGGGCTTCGTGCTGCTGATGGCGAGCCTGTTCGTCATCGTGAACCTCACGGTCGACGTGCTCTACGGCCTCGCCGACCCGCGCGTCTCGATCGAGTGATCCGATGAACGCCGTCTCCCCCACTTTCGCCCCACCGCCCAGTACCTTGCGCCACGCCGCTCACGTGCTGCGCGAGAATCCGCTGACCGCCGTCGCCGCCGCAGGCAGCACGCTGCTCTGCCTCGTCGCCGTCTTCAGCCCCTGGCTCGTGCCCTACGATCCGGTCGCCTCCGACGTCTCGGTGGCGCTCCAGCCGCCGAGCGCGGCGCACTGGGCCGGCACCGACCAGCTCGGCCGCGACGTCCTCAGCCGCATCATCGCGGCGACGCGGCTCGACCTCGCCATCGCGCTCTCGGCGGTGAGCCTGTCCTTTGCCCTCGGCGCGGTCATCGGGGGAGTGAGCGGCTACGCCGGCGGCCGGCTCGACCGGGTGGTCGGGCGCCTCGTCGACGTGCTGATGGCCTTCCCGCTCTTCGTGCTGGCGATGGCGCTGGTCGCGGCGCTGGGCAACCGGGTCGAGAACATCGTCATCGCGACGGCCATCATCAACCTGCCGTTCTACATCCGCTTCGCCCGGGCCGAGGTGAACGTGCGGCGCGATGCCGGCTACGTCGAGGCGGCGCGGGCCGGCGGCGAGGGCCACCTCGCGGTGGTGCTGCGCTTCCTGCTCCCGAACGTCCTGCCCGCCATGGCGGTGCAGATCTCGCTCAACCTCGGCTGGGCGATCCTCAACGCCGCGGGCCTGTCCTTCATCGGCCTCGGGGTGCGCCCGCCGACGCCGGAATGGGGGATCCTGGTCGCGGAGGGCGCGCGCTTCATCACCACCGGCAAGTGGTGGCTCGTCGCCTTCCCGGGCCTCGCCCTGATGCTGGCGGTGCTCTGCTTCAACCTGCTCGGCGACGGCCTGCGGGACATCCTCGATCCCCGGATGCGGACCTGATGCAGCCCTCCCTTCTCTCCATCGAGGACCTGAAGGTCACCTTCGCGACCCGGAGCGGCCCGGTCGAGGCCCTGCGCGGCGTCTCCCTCGCGGTCGCACCCGGCGAGAGCCTCGGCCTCGTCGGCGAATCCGGCTCCGGCAAGTCCGTCACCGCCTTCGCGGCGGCGCGGCTCCTCGACCGGGCCGGACGGATCACCGGCGGGCGGATCCGCTTCCGCGGCCAGGACGTCACCCGGCTCTCGGCCGCCGATCTGCGCGCCGCGCACGGCTCGGCCATCGGCATGATCTTCCAGAACCCGCGGGCGGCGCTGAACCCGATCCGCACCGTCGGCCGTCAGCTCGCCGACGTGCTGGTGGCGGGCGGCGCGTCGAAGGCCCAGGCGCGGGAGCGGGCACTGGAGAGCCTGGAGGCGGTGCGCATCCGCGACGCAGGCAGGCGCCTCGACGCCTATCCGCACGAACTCTCCGGCGGCATGTGCCAGCGGGTGATGATCGCGCTGGCGCTCGCCTGCCGCCCGGCCCTGCTCATCGCCGACGAGCCGACCACCGGCCTCGACGTGACCACCCAGAAGACCGTGATGGACCTCGTCGCCCGGCTCACCGCCGAGCGCGGCATGGCGATGATCCTGATCACCCACGATCTCGGCCTCGCCGCCCAGTATTGCGGCCGCATCGCCGTGATGGAGCAGGGCCGCCTCGTCGAGGAGGGCGAGCCCGGGGCCTTGTTCTCCGCGCCGCGCCACCCCTACACCCGGCGCCTCGTCGCCGCCTCGCCGACCCCGACCTCGACGCTGGCCGACCTCGTGCCGGAGGGCGTCCGCCCGCCGGCCTCCCCGCGCCCGGCACCCGCCCCCGGCACCCCGCCGCTCCTCGAGGTGCAGGGCCTGGGCAAGATCTTCGGCGGCGCCATGGCGGTGGAGGACGTGTCGTTCGCGTTGCGCGAGGGCGAGAGCCTCGGCCTCGTCGGCGAATCGGGATCGGGCAAGAGCACCACGTCGCGGATGATCTGCCGCCTCCTCGATGCGAGCGCGGGACAGATCCTGTTCGACGGCGAATCGATCGGCACGATTCCGGCCCGCGACTTCCACCGCTCGGCCCACCGGCGCGCGATCCAGATCGTGTTCCAGGACCCGACGGACAGCCTCAACCCGCGCTTCTCGGCCTTCGACTGCATCGCCCATCCGGTGAAGCGCCTGACGCCGCTCCGCGGTGAGGCGTTGCGGCTGCGGGTGATCGAGAGCGCCGAGCGGGCCGGCCTGCCGGCCGCCCTCCTCGACCGGTTCCCGCACCAGCTCTCCGGCGGCCAGAAGGCCCGCATCGGCATCGCCCGGGCGATCGCCGTCAAGCCGCGGCTCTTGGTGCTCGACGAGCCGACGGCGGCCCTCGACGTCTCGGTCCAGGCCGGGGTGCTCCGCCTCCTCGACGACCTGCGGCGCGAGGACGGCCTCGCCTTCCTGTTCGTGAGCCACGACCTCAACGTGGTGCGGATGATGTGCGAGCGCACCCTCGTGCTCCAGGGCGGCCGGGTGGTCGAGGAGGGCGTCAGCCGCGACCTCTTCCGGACGCCGCGCACCGCCTACACGCGGGAATTGCTGGCGGCGATCCCGCATTTCCGGCCGGGCGCGCCGCGCGGGTTCGCGGCGGAGCCGGCGGCGTGAGGCCGGCACCGGCGTGGCACATCGACGTCTGTCCCACCCACACCCTCATCCCGAGGTGCCGCGCAGCGGCCTCGAAGGAGGCTTCCAGACGCCTCTGCCCTCACTGGAGCCCTCCTTCGAGGCTCCGCGATCTGCGATCGCCCCACACCTCAGGATGAGGTGGTGGGTGGGGGAGATCTCGTAGTCGAATCTGTTTTTTCACAAAAAGTTACAGGATTTTCTTCATGCGCGTGATCCGCACCGCCGCCGCCCAGCTCGGGCCGATCCAGAAGGCCGAGGACCGCGACAGCGTCGTCGCCCGGATGATCGCCCTGATGGACGAGGCGAAACGCCAGGACGCAGACCTGATCGTCTATCCGGAGCTGGCGCTCACCACCTTCTTCCCGCGCTGGTACCACGAGGACCGGGCCGAGGCCGATCACTGGTTCGAGCGCGAGATGCCCGGCCCGGCCACCGCCCCGCTCTTCGCGAAGGCGCGCGAGCACGGCATGGCGATGTCCTTCGGCTATGCCGAGCTGACGCCGGAGGGCCGGCACTTCAACACCTCGATCCTGGTCGATCGCGACGGCACCCTCGTCGGCAAGTACCGCAAGGTGCACCTGCCCGGCCACGACGAGTTCGACCATGAGCGCTCGCACCAGCACCTGGAGAAGCGCTACTTCGAGCCCGGCGATCTCGGCTTCCCGGTCTGGCGGATGCTGGGCGGCATCCTCGGCATGTGCATCTGCAACGACCGGCGCTGGCCCGAGACCTACCGGGTGATGGGCTTGCAGGGCGTCGAGATGGTGATGCTCGGCTTCAACACCCCCTCGGTCAACGCGCAGCGCGGCGCGGAAGGAATCGAGGAGCGGCTCTTCCACCACCGCCTCTCGGTCCAGGCCGGCGCCTACCAGAACGCCACCTGGGTCGTGGCGGTGGCGAAGGCCGGATCGGAAGACGGGCACCACCTCACCGGCGGCACCCTGATCGTCGATCCGAACGGGAAGATCGTGGCGGAACTCCCCGGCGAGGCCGACGGGGTGATCGTCCACCCCTGCGACCTCGACGAGACCCGGTTCGGCAAGGAGACGATCTTCGACTTCGCCCGCCACCGCCGCATCGAGCATTACGGCCGCATCACCGCGCAGACCGGCGTGGTGCTGCCAGAGTGACGTTAGGCGACAGCCACGATCCCGATCGCCATCGCCACCGCGGCCTGGGTCGGGTCGATGACCGGGATGCCGAGCTCCTGCTCGAGGCCGCGCCGGTGGACCGCCATGCCGGCGCAGCCCATCACGATGACCCCTGCCCCGTCCCGGTCGCGCAGGTCGCGGCCGACGGCGATCATCCGGGACAGCGTGTCCGGGCCGCTCGCCGTCTCGGCAACGGTCATCTCGAGCGCCCGCTCGCCCGCCAGCCGCTCGATCACGCCCATCTGGCGCAACGCCCGCAGGTGGCGCGGGATCGAGCGGCTCGCCACCGCGATGACGCCGAACCGGTCGGCCCGGGCGAGCGCGGTGAGGATCCCGCACTCGGCGATGCCGAGCACCGGCCGGTCGGTCGCCTCGCGGCAGACGTGGAGGCCGGGATCGGAGTAGCAGGCGATGACGTAGGCGTCCGCCGCCTCGCGCCGCACGAGGTCGCGCAACGGCAGGGCCACCTGCTCGACATCGGCCTGCGACTGGATGCCGAACGGGCCCTCGGCGAGGGTACGGCAGTCGATGGCGATGCCGGGCCGCCCGATGGGCGCCAGTGCCCCGTCGAGGCCGCGGGTCACGGCCTCGTTCGAGTTGGGGTTGATGACGAGGATGCGCCGGCTGGCCGTCATGGTGGTCTCCTGATGTGTCGGACCTTCAGGCTAGCAAGTTTCGGACGAGGAGCGTCAGTATGAGTGAACCCACCTTCGACACCGTGATCCGCGGCGGCACCGTCGCGACCGCGAGCGACGTCTTCTCCGCCGATCTCGGCCTGCGCGACGGAAAGATCGCGGCGATCGGCCTCGACCTCGCCCCCGGCCGGCACGAGATCGACGCCACGGGCAAACTGGTGCTGCCGGGCGGGGTCGACAGCCACGCCCATATCGAGCAGCTCTCGGCCTCCGGCCTGATGAACGCCGATACCTGGGAGAGCGCCACCCGCTCGGCGGCGCTCGGCGGCACGACCAGCGTCATCGCCTTCGCGGCCCAGCATGTCGGCATGGATCTGGCGAAGGTGGTCGAGGACTACACGGCACTGGCGCGGGCCGGGGCAGTGATCGACTACGCCTTCCACCTCATCATCGCGGACGCGACCGAGAAGGCCTTGAGCCAGGACATCCCGGCGCTGGCCCGCGCCGGGCATACCTCGCTCAAGGCGTTCATGACCTATGACCGCCTGCGGCTCGCCGACGAGGCGTTGCTCGACCTGATGGCGGCGGCGAAGGAGGTCGGCGCGCTGGTCTGCGTCCACGCCGAGAATCACGGGCTGATCGCCTTCGCCAGCCGGCAGCTCCTCAAGGAGGGCAAGACGGCGCCGAAATACCACGCCGCGAGCCATCCGCGCCTCTCGGAATCGGAGGCGTTCGAGCGGGTGGTGCGGTTCTCGCAGTATCTCGACCAGCCGGTGATGATCTTCCACGTCTCGACCGAGGAGGGCGCCGCGATCCTGCGCCGGGCCCGCGGCGAGGGCGCCAAGGTCTATGCCGAGACCTGCCCGCAATACCTCTTCCTCACCGAATCCGACCTCGACCGGCCGGGCCTGGAGGGGGCCAAGTGGATGTGCTCCCCGCCGCTGCGCGAGACCCGCGACCAGGAGGCCCTGTGGCGCGCCCTCGATCTCGGCGACCTCCAGACCGTCTCCTCGGACCACGCGCCCTACCGCTACGACGAGACCGGCAAGCTCAAGGCCGGCGCGAACGCGACCTTCAAGGAGATCGCCAACGGCATGCCGGGCCTGCAGATGCGCCTGCCGCTCCTCTTCGACGCGATGGTGTCGGGCGGGCGCCTGGGCCTCAAGAAGTTCGTCGAGATCACCGCGACGGCGCCGGCGCGGATCTACGGCCTCGCGAACAAGGGCTCGGTGGCGGTGGGGATGGACGCCGACCTCTGCCTCTGGGACCCGTCCAGGCGCGTGACGCTCTCGGACGCGATGGTCGAGGACCGCACCGGCTTCACGCCCTATGCCGGCCGTGAGGTGACCGGCTGGCCCGAGACGGTCCTGTGCCGCGGCCGGGTGATCGTCGACGGTGGGGCGGTCACGGCCGAGACCGGCAGCGGGGCGCCGATCCGGCGAGCCTGACGCCGGCGGAACATCCGGCGGGTCGCCCGGTTGCGCCAGGGGATCGATACTCACCCCCAGCACGGAGGCCCGCATGACCGACCTGTCCAACGCCGTCGTGGTGCTCACCGGCGCCTCGAGCGGCATCGGCCGTGCCGCCGCCCTGGCCTTCGCCCGGCGCGGCGCCCGGCTGGTGCTGGCGGCGCGCCGCCACGATGCCCTGGACGAGGTGGCGGAGGCCTGCCGGCGCCTCGGCGCAGAAGCGATCGCCGTGCCGACGGACGTGACCGACCCGGAGGCCGTGCAGGCGCTGGCCGACGAGGCCGAGCAGGCCTTCGGCGGCATCGACGTCTGGATCAACAATGCCGGCACCGGCGTGTTCGGCCCCTACCAGGACGCCCCCCTCGACCTCCACCGCCTGACCATCGCGGTGAACCTGCTCGGGGGCATGCACGGCGCCTACGCGGCCCTGCCGGTGTTTCTGCGCCAGGGACACGGCACGCTGATCACCAACATCTCGCTCGGCGGCTGGGCGCCGGCGCCGTTCGCGGCGGCCTACACGGCGAGCAAGTTCGGCCTGCGCGGCTTCACCGCGGCCCTGCGCCAGGAGCTGCGCCGGCACCGGCACATCCATGTCTGCTCGGTCTTCCCGGCGATGGTCGACACGCCCGGGCTCGACCACGGCGCCAACGTGTCGGGCAAGCGCATCGATACCGGCCCCCTCGTCTACGCGCCGGAGGACGTCGCCGGGACCTTCGTGCAGCTCGCGCGCCACCCCCACGACGAGGTCGCGGTCGGCTGGCCGGCCCGGGCGGCGCAAGCGGCCTACGCCCTCGCACCGGGCCCGACCGAGCACCTGATGGGCCTCGCGATCCATCGCGCCCTCGACCGGGCGCGGCCGGCGCCGGTGACCCACGGCGCGCTGCGGGCGCCCCTCGACGACCGCCGGTCCACGAGCGGCGGCTGGCGCGCGCGGCACGGCGTGCCCTCCGCCCGGCGCCTCAGCCTGGGCCTCGCCCTCGGGGCGGGCGCGCTGCTCCTCGCCGCGACCGCGGCGGCCCGGGCGCGGTGACGCTCAGGCGAGCCGCAGCAGCAGCGCCAGGGCTGAGACGATCAGGACCGCGAAGGTCGCCAGGATGCCGCCGCCGCGGCAGGCATATTGCCGGGGGGAGTTCGCCGGCGCCGTCATGCCGAACGGGTGCAGCACCCGGCCGACCAGCAGCACCAGGAGCAGGCCGTGCACCAGGATCCGGCTCGCCCCTTGCGCCTCGAGCAGGCCGATGAGGAGCAGGATGAGCGGCACGTATTCGGCGAAGTTCGCTTGGGACCGGGCGCGGTGCAACAGCACGGCGTCGCCGCCGTCGCCGTGCAAGACGTTGGCGGAGAGGCGGCGGGCCATCACCCAGCCGGAGAGGCCGGCGAAGAGGAGCGCCAGCACGGCCCCGTAGGCGGCGGTCAGGGACGGAAACACCATCACGACAATCCTTCAGGCGCGGGTGGGCTCGTGGCGAGTCGGCTCTTGGATCGGGCAGCCGTTGTGCCGGGCCCGGAAGCCGGCCGAGCTCCGGTACACGGCGCGGCGCACCCGCATCACCGAGCCGAGGGGCTGGTGCGCGGCGATCCCATGCCACGGGCTGAAGGCGAGGCCGTCGTCGAGGCGATGCACTGTCTCGTCGCTCCAGCTCTCCTGCGGCGCGACCGTGATCCGGGCGACCGGAACGTAGGGGCTCCTCTCCTCCGGCCAGGGGATCGAGGCGTCCTCGACCGGCATCGCCGCGCGGTCGGTGAGAAGCTGGGCGCGCAGCTCCCACACGCCCTCGTGGGCGGCGAAGAAGTCCGAGACCGCCTCGCGCAGACCGTTCGGCTTGCCGTTCACGTTCAGCGCCGCGCCCGTCAGCGCGGTCAGGGCCGGCGAGACCGGCGCCACCGCGACCTTGGCAACGTAGTCGCCCCAACGGAGGGCCGCCTGGCTGTAGAAGGTCTCGCCGAGGATATGCGTCTCCGGATGGCCGCCGAGGCTGACGATCGTCGCGCTCTTGCTCCCCACCGCCTCGAGCGCGCTCTCGACGCCCCGGAGCGCGGCCGACAAGACCTTCTTGAACACCTGCGGCGTGTCGGTGGTGGCGGCGAGCAGCTTGAGGCTCTTGAGGAAGGTCTTGGCGTCCGGAGCCGTGAAGGCCGGGGCGTTCGCCATCACGAAATCCTGGGTGTCGCCCTCGGCGCCCGGCAGCCGCTCGCCGGGCACGCCGATCACCTTCACCGCCAGCCCGCGCGGGGTCGAGACGCTGTCGTCCAGGATGTCGCCCGGATTGGTCGAGAGCCGCAGCACCGCGTCGTAGGTGCCCGGCGCCGCGAACAGGCCCTGCGCCAGCGGCGCGGGCAGATCCGGCAGCACCGTCAGCCGGCCGGTGAGGAGACCGTGGCTCTTGGCGTGGACGCCGCGCACCGCGTGGCCGTAATCCTTCAGCGTCGTCGCCTGGATCCTGTCGAAGACGCGGATCATCTCCGCCTGCACCTCCTCTTCGTCGGGCGGCACGCTCTCCAGAGAGGGATCGAAGCGGATCGGCGCCTGCATCACGGATGGACCTTGCTCGTCTCGGGGACGCTGACCGGCGTCGTTGCGTCAGCGGCAACGGTGCCGCTCCGCCGGTGTTCCGTCGCGCTCAGACGGGCGGCGGATCCGGGACGAGATGAAGGAGACTGGCGGAGCGGTGCGCCGAAGAACCGAATCATCGGTCGGGGTCGAGGCACCGTGGGCAATAAGAAAAATATCCTCCCAAACCGCGATCGGGAAGCAAAAATCTTCCCTCGACGCGGGGCACTTTGGGAGGCGCGTTCATTGACCCGTCGGCGGGCTGCCGGTTGAATGTGTCTCTCAGGTCGACGCGCCACGCGTCCCTTCCGAGCCACCACGCGGGCGCCGCTCGCCCCTCCCATCGAGGAGCCTTGTCCATGCCCGCCGCCGTCAAGACCCGCACCCTGATCGACCGCAGCCGCTACCTGGCCTGGAACGCGCTCACGGTCCTCGTCTTCGTGATCCTGACGGTGTACGTCGCGCGGGCCGACACGCTGGTCCTTGCCGGATAAGTGGTCCCGACCGCGCCCGCGGGTGCCGCGTCGTCCAGGGATGCGTGTCTCGCGCCGGCCATCCTCATCCGTCCATCGGCATCCATGACCCAGCAGCCGGCCGAGTCCTTCGGAAGTCCGGCTCGATGCTGGTCGATCACGACGTCTCCCCTCCTCAACGGATGGGATGGTGTCGCTGCGAGCCTAGACCACCCACGGCCTGCTCGTCGGAGCGACCCGCTTCCGGGCCCATTCATGTCCAGCACCGTCATGGAAGATCGACCGCGGACCTGAAGCGCGACGTCAGCACGCGACCGGAGAGCTGCGCCAGGACGGGCGACGGGTTGGCTTCCTGTCCGCTCGTCCCCTCCCGCACCCGCCACAACGCCATCACCATCGGCCAGACCGAGAACCGCCCGGTCCGCGCCTTCCCGGCGAGGTCGCGCAGATAGGCGCCCGGCGCGGCGATGGCCGTCCCGCGCTGCAGGATGCCCGCGACCACCACCGCAGCCTGCTCCTCGCCCATCGCCTCGACCGCCGCGTTCCAGGCCGGCAGCCCGATTCCCAGGCTCGCCCGTGCCACCACGACCGCTCCGAGGAAGTCGCGCCAGTTGGCGATCCCGCGGCGGGCGTAAGGGGCGATGTCGGGGCAGGCCTCGAGCACCAGCCGCAGCGGCACGGCCCAGGCGGCCGGCACCACGCTCCCCGCTCCGCCCTCGACGACCGCGATCCCGTCTCCCCGCAGACCTGGTTCAAGATTCTGAAGAGACTCAGGTTTTGAACTCTGATGGTGGCAGCCGGCCTGGGACTCACTGGCGCCCGTTTTCGGGAATTCGAGCGATTCCGCCAGGCACTTATCCACGGCGGCCCGCAAGACCCGCAGCCCCGCGGCGATCTCGCCGAGTACGGCGTTCCCGGCCGAGCGCGGCGGCATCGCGCCGGCGCCCTGCAGCTGGTCCTCGATCTCGTCCCACGCGCCGCCCAGGCCGGTCTCGCGGGCGAAGGCGACGATCTTGCCGATGTCGCGGCGCAGGAGAGAGATCTCCTCGCGCAGGAGCGCCCGCGCCTTCGCGGCGTCCCGCACCTCGGCGGCCAGCGCCTCGAACTCGCCCGCCCGCGCCACCAGGGGCGAGAGGTCGAAGCCGAAGGCCTGCTCGATCCGGCCGCCCTCGCCGCGCCGGGCGTAGCGCTTGCCGTTCGGGCTGTCGCGCCGGATCACCAGGCCGGCCTCGACGAGCTGGCCGAGCGCCCGCCGCAACGTCGTCGGCGACGGCCCGTGGGCGCGCACCGACAATTCGCGGTTCGACGGGAAGACCACGAGGTCGGGACCCGGCGTGAGCGCCGTCTCGGGATGAAAGCTGAGCAGTGCCGAGAGCACGGCGAGCGCCCGGTCCCCGAGACCGAGGCGCTGCTTGGCCTCGGTCAGGTGACGGAAGGTGCGCCATTTGTGGCTCGCGGCCTCCTCCGGGCAGGCCTTCGCCGCCGCCTGCGCCGCCATCATGGCGAGCGACAGCGGCCGCCGCCCGAAGGGCGTCGTCGGTCTGATCTGGGACATGGCTGTGCCTGTCGTCAGGCAACAGAAAAGGGTTCGCCGAATCGGCGCCGCGCTTGACAGAATGTGCCGGATTTGATTCTCTCAGGCTGCCAGGCACTAAGAGAAGGGCTTCCGGGGCGTCGCTTCGGGGGCCTTTTTCTTTTGCCGGATCGATCCTTTCATTGTTTCGCGTGAGGGGAACCGCCGTGGGGCGGGGTTAATCGGCGCCGCGGAACGCAGCGCTCATCCGGGGCAGGATTCCGGGACGAGGGGAAGCGGCAGGCTCACGCGGCCCGGCCCCAGGCCTGCGCGATCTCGCCGGCGATCTCGGCATTCACCGCATCGAGGGCCTCGACCGCCCGGTCGTAGGCCTGCCGCGACAGGCCCTCGCGGCCCGCCTCGTAGAGCGTGCGGCCGGCCGCCCCCGCCTCGGCGATCGCCGGGGAGAACGGCACCGCGTGGGTCATCACCTGCTCGCCGAACAGAGCCCGCAGGAGCCCGACGACCTGGGTCTGCGGGCCGTCGGCCGGCGCGTGGCAGGTGACGAGGTAGCGCAGGAAGTCGTGCCGCGGCGCGCCACCGGCGTCGCGAAGCACCGCGCCGAGGAGGTCGGCGGTCATCCGCAGCGAGCCGGACAGGCCGGCGAGGTCGAGCCGTTGCGGCTGCACCGTCACCAGGATGCCGGTGGCGGCCGAGAGCGCCCCGAGGGTCAGGACGCCGAGCTGGGCCGAGCAATCGACCACCACGACGTCGTAAGCGTCGGCGACGCTCGCCAGCGCCCCGGCGACACGGCCCACAATGCCTTCGGGGCCCGCGCCGTGCTCGCAGGCCATCAACTCGAGGTGGCCGGGTACGAGGTCGATGCCCGGGAAGTGGGTCGGGCGCAGGATCTCGGCCAGCGGCCGCTCGGCCCCGTCCCGCCGCACCGCGCCGTAGAGCGTCCGGCTCACGCCGTCATCGCGTTCCGGCCGGCAGCCGAGCAGGCCGGACAACGCCGCCTGCGGGTCGAGATCGACCGCGAGCACGCGAAAGCCTTGCAACGCCAGGTACTGCGCCAGGTGCGCCGCCGCCGTGGTCTTGCCCGAGCGGCCCTTGACGTTGGTGACGGCGATCACTTGCAGGTGTTCGCCCGCCCGGCGGTGGCGCAGGTAGCCCGGCCGCGTCCGGGCCAGGCGCCGACGCAGGTCGTTGATCTGGCCGAGCGTGAACAGCCGCCGGCCCGCCGGTCCCTTCTCGGGCTCCAGCGCCTCGTCGGAGAGGATCAGCTGGCGCAGATAGGCGTCGGTGATGCCGATCAGCCGCGCCGCCTCCCCGGTCGGGAAGCGGCGCAACTCGCGCGGCAGCGAAGGCGGGCTGAACCGCCCGCCCGCCCGGGCGAGCTGACGCGTCAGCGCCTCGGCATGGGCCGCGATCACGGCGTCGAACGGCGCGGGGGAGGCCTGCTTCCGCCCGATGATTCGACTGTCGGCCGCCTTCGACATCTACGCTTTCGAGCCTCATCCGAGCTTCCAGGCGTAGTTTGGCGGAGTCGGGCGACGGAGAGTCAAGCGTTAAGCCCGGGGCCTTCCGATTCAGGAGTCGACAACCTTTTCTCCACAGGAGTCAGGCGCTTCGCGTCGATCGCGGTGGTACCGAAGCCCCGAATCGTGCGTTGGCGGGGAATCAGTTTCCGGCCCGCAGGCGGTCGAGCAGCGCGGCATCGGCGTATCCGTCCGGCACCAATCCGGCCGCCGCCTGCCAGGCCCGGATCGCCGCGCGGCTGCGCGGGCCGATGCGCCCGTCGACCCCGCCGACCGGGTGCCCCTTCGCCTCGAGCGCCGTCTGGATCTCCCGCCTTTCGTCGGCGCCGAGCGGCCGGTCGCCCCGGGGCCAGGGCTGCACGAAGGCGGGCTCGCCCCGCAACCGGTCGGAGAGATGCGCCACCGCCAGCGCGTAGGAGAAGGCGGTGTTGTAGCCGAGCAAGGCCTGGAAATTCGGCCGCAGCAGGAAGGCCGGCCCGCGGGCGCCGGCCGGCAGCACCAGGCGCGCCGTGTCGGTGTCCGCCCCGATCTCCCGGCCCGCGGGCTTGAGGCCGAGGGCGCGCCACTCGGCAACCGTCCGCATCGTCGTCTCGTCGGCGAGGCGATAGTCGAAGCCCGCCGGCAGCACCACCTCGCCGCCCCAGCCCTCGCCCGGGCGCCACCCCAGGGTACGCAGGTACTGCGCCGTCGAGGCGAGCGCGTCCGGCACTGACGTCCAGATGTCGGCCCGCCCGTCGCCGTCGAAATCGAGGGCGTGGCGCAGGGTGGTCGTCGGCATGAACTGGGTGTGGCCCATCGCGCCGGCCCAGGAGCCGGTCAGGCGCTCCGGCGTGGTGCGGTGAAGATCGAGGATGCGCAGGGCGGCGACCAACTCCTCGGTCCAGGTCGCGACCCGCGGACCGCCGGCGCAGGCCAGGGTGGCCAGCGACCGCAGGACCGGCCGCACCTTGCGGGGATCGTTCAGGACGGAGCCGTAGCCCGATTCGATGCCCCAGATCGCCACCAGCACGTGCCGGTCGACGCCGTAGGCGGCCTCGATCGCCGGCAGGCTCGCCTCCGCCGCGAGCTTCGCCGTTCCGTCGGCCACCGCCTCCTCGCTCACCGCGGAATCGAGATAGGCCCAGACCGGCTTCTCGAACTCGGCCTGCTTCTGCGTCGCCGCCAGCACGTCCGGATCGGCGGTGAGCCCCGAGAGCTGCGCCTCGGCGAGGGCCGGATTCACCCCCTGCTCCCGCGCCCGGGCGACGAGGCCGGGCAGGCAGGCGGCCATTCCGGGATCGTCCGCCGGCGGCGTCTGCGCCAGGGCGGCCGGCGCCGCGAGCAGCCACAGGAGCGCGATCGGCACCCGCATCGAGGATCCTCCCTGTCGGTGATCAAGGGAGAGTGCCGCCCGCCCGTCCCGGGTCAACCCCGCACGTCAGCGCTCCGGCAGGGCGAAGACCGTGAGCTGCCCGCCCGCGGCGGTGTATTGCGACAGGCCCGCGTAGCCGCCGACGGCGCCCGATCCCTCGGCCGGGTCGGTGAGGCCCGCCGCGAGCCCGATCCCGGCCCAGCCGCCGATCCCGGACAGGACCGCCACGTATTGCCGCCCCTTGTGCAGGTAGGTGGTGACGTTGCCGACGATGCCGGACGGCGTCTTGAAGCGGTAGAGCTCCCGGCCGGTCTCGGCGTCGGCCGCCTTCAGGTACCCTTCGAGGGTGCCGTAGAACACCACCCCGCCGGCGGTGGCGAGCGCCCCCGACCAGACCGAGAACGGCTCGGGGATCGACCACTTGATCCGACCCGACAGGTTGTCCCAGGCGATGAAGGCGCCGGTGCGCTCGGTGCCCGGCGGCGGGTGCAGCGTCAGCGTCGCCCCGACATAGGGCTGGCCCGGCGTGTAGGTGACGTGGAACGCCTCGTAGTCCATGCACATGTGGTTCGTCGGCACGTAGAACAGGCCGGTGCGCGGCGAGTACGCGGCGGGCTGCTGGTTCTTGGCGCCCAGCGCCCCCGGGCAGATGCCCGTCACGGTCTCGTCCTCGCCCGTGAGGCCCGGGGCGTAGCGCGCGTCCACCACCGGGCGGCCATAGGTCGGGGAGGCGCGGTCGAGGTCGATCCGCTTCGCCCAGTTCACGCTCGGATCGAATTTTTCCGCCACCAGCACCTCGCCGGTCTCCCGGTCGAGGGTGTAGCCGAAGCCGTTGCGGTCGAAATGGGTCAGGAGCCGGCGCCGGCGCCCGCCGATCTCCTGCTCGGTCAGGATCATCTCGTTGACGCCGTCATAGTCCCACTGGTCGTGGGGCGTCATCTGGTAGACCCAGCGCGCCACGCCGGTCCCGGCGTCGCGGGCGACGATCGCCATCGCCCAGCGGTTGTCGCCCGGGCGCTGCGCCGGGTTCCAGGTCGAGGGATTGCCGGTGCCGTAATAGATCAGGTTCAGCTCCGGATCGTAGGAGAACCAGCCCCAGGCGCAGCCCCCGCCGGTCTTCCACTGCTCGCCCTCCCAGCTCTTCAGCGAGGAATTCTCGCCGACCGGCCTGCCGAGCTCCGTGGTCCTGAGGGGATCGACCAGCATCTCGTGGTCCGGCCCGGTGGCGTAGGCGCGCCACAGGCGCCGCCCCGTCGCCTGGTCGTAGGCGGTGACGGGGCAGCGCGCCCCGTACTCGCCGCCCGACAGGCCGACGATCAGCTTGTCCCCCACCGGCATCACCGCCGCGGTGTTGGTCTCGCCCCTGGCCGGATCGCCGTTCCGCACCGACCACAGCACCCGCCCGGTCTCGACGTCGAGCGCCACGACGGTGGTGTCGGCGAGCTGCAGGAAGATCCGGCCGTCCTGGTAGGCGGGGCCGCGATGGACCGTGTCGCAGCACATCACCGCGACCACCCCGGCCTCCTGCCGCGGCGCGTAGCGCCACAGGATCCGGCCGTCCTGGTCGAGGTCGAGGGCGGTGACGGTGTTGGGGAAGGGCGTGTGCACGATCATGACGTGGCCGATGACGAGCGGCGCGCCCTCGTGCCCGCGCAATACCCCTGTCGAGTAGGTCCAGGCGGCCTTCAATTGCCCGACATTCGCGGTCGTGATCTGGTCGAGCCCCGAGTAGCGGGTGTTGGCGTAGTCGAGGGTCGGCAGCACCGGACCACGGCCGGCATTGTTCTCCCCGGCGAGGGCCGGACCGAGACCGAGCATCAGGAGCGCCAGCACCACGGATCTCATGCGTGTCTCCTCCCCGGCCGCGCCGGACCGTTGCTGTCGTCCGTCATAGTGATGGACCGCCATCCCGGACAAGCGGGTCGTCAATCACGAGCTCCCCCTTTCCCGGACGACTGGAGCGTCAGCGGAAGGAGATCCGGGATCCAGGAGAGAAGTGCTGCGAAGCGGCTCTGCTTATTGCATCGTTGCAGACAAGCAGACGCTTCGCGACTTTTCATGCTGGATCCCGGATCTCCTTCCACTTCGCTGCTTTCGTGCGGGAAAGGGTGGGAGAGGTTTGAAGTGGATGTCCCACTGAGCCAGACAACCCTCACTCAATGAGCACCGGTTCCTCCCGGGCATCGGCCGGCGCGGCGTCACCCCCGGCCCCCGGCCCGAACACCCGCCGGCAATACGCCACGAGATGGTCGGTCCGGCCGGCCTCGCCCCGGAAGGCGATGTGCCCGTCCGGGCGCACCAGCACCAGAGCCGGCCGGCCCTCCAGGCCGTAGGCTCCGTGCGCCTTGCCGTCGAGGTCGGACAGGACCGGGACGTCCACGTCCGCGACCAGCGGACCGGCCAGGACCAGCCGCGGCCGCACCCACGGCCAGGGCGCGACGGCCGCGACGGCGGCGCGCAGGGTGTCCCGGGCGGAGGCCGTGCGCCCGTCGAAGCCGAGCAGGGCCCAGCCCGTCGTGCGCCCGTCCGGGTTGGCGAGGAACCGGAACAGGGTCGTGGCTTCCCGGCCCGCCGTCACCTCCGCGTCCGGCGCCCGCTCGCCCGGCCTCGGTCCCGATCGCAGCAGGCTCGTCAGTCCCGACAGGCGGTCCTCGTTCAGGCTGCTCTTCGGATACGCGACCTTCATCTGCTGCATGTCGTCCGTGCCCTGCAGCAGCGAGCCGAGATTCGGCAGTGCCCTGGCGGCGAGCCCGAGCACCGTGTCGGTGACCGGCCCGCGATAGACGGTCCAGCGGAAGCCCCGCGCCTGCTGGGCGCTCAGCCGGGCGTGTTCCCCGCCCCGCTCGCCGTCGTAGGAGTCGAGGACGACGGGCGCCGCCTCGCCCCGCAGCGTCATGGCGAGCCGCCACGCGATCTCGACCGCGTCGTGCAGGCCGGCATTCATCCCCTGCCCGCCGATCGGCAGGGACAGGTGCCCGGCATCGCCCGCCAGGAACACCCGGCCGCGGGCATAGCCGGGCGAGACGCCGTACTCGAACCGGCTGTGGGTGAGCCATTGCGGATCCGACAGCGCGAGGGTGTCGTCGCCGGTCACCTCGCGGGCGAGCGCCTGGATCTCGTCGAGCGTCGGGTCGCGGTCCGGCACGCCGGTGTCGTCGGCGAGGAAGAACAGCCGGTGGTAGCCGCCCCAGACCGGCATGATGCCGGCGAAGCCCCGCTCGTAGTAGAAGAACCAGAGCTGGTCCGGCTCCATCGAGCGCCGCCAGGACAGCCGGGCATCGACCTGCCGGTTCATGCACCGCGCGAACCGCTCGGGCGTGAAATCCAGGCCGACGAGCGGGCGGATCGTGCTGCGGGCGCCGTCCGCGGCCACGAGGTAGCGGGCGCGCCGCCGCTCCTCCGGCCCCTCCCCGCCCCGCCGGACCGTCACGGTGACGCCCGCCTCATCCTCGACGAGGCCGGTCACCGTGCAGCCCCGGTCGAGCCGGCCGCCGCGCGCCGCGAAGGCGGAGGTCAGCGTCCGTTCGATCACGTCCTGCCCGCTGTAGAGGACCTCCGGGTACGGGCTGGCGACGTCGGCGATCGGGATCGGGGTCGTGGGCGTGCCGTCGACGAAGAAGTTGATGGTGCGGACCGGGTAGGCGTTCTCGGCGAGGGCATCGCGCAGGCCGATGCCGGCGAGCAGCTCCTGCGGCCGCGCCCACAGGTTGTTGGCGCGCGAATACGCCTTGGTCTCCGTGCGCTGCTCGAGGAGCAGGCACGACACGCCGTGGTGGCGCAGGGCGCAGGCCGTCGTCAGGCCGATCGGGCCGGCTCCGACCACGATGACGTCGGCGTCGGTGTCCGAGGACGTGTCGGTGCGGGTCATTCCTGGGTCTCCCGTCCTGTGGATGTCGCGAGGGCGGCGATGCGGTCGTAGGAGGCGCCGACCCGCTGCTGGAGGGCGCGCAGGAGCGTGCCGGCGGCCTCGATGGCCTCCGGCGGCAGCCCCTCGGTCAGCCCGTCGGCCCAGAGATCCTTGCGCGCCATCGCCTGCCCGTAGGCGGCCTCGCCGCGCGGGGTCAGCGCCACCAGCGGGGCGCGGCGGTGATGGGGATTGGGGTCGAGCCGCACGAGCCCGTCGGCGCGCATGTCGTCGACGACGCGCTGCACCGACTGGCGGGCGAGGCCCATGTTGCGGGCGACGTGCGCGACCGGCAGCGGCGCCGGGGCGAGGGCGACGGCGCCCAGCACCTGCCAGCGGGCACTGGTCAGCCCGAGGTCGTGGACGAGGGCGTCGCCCGCCTCGATCAGGTCGCCGTTGAGGCGGAACACGTCGACGACGAGATCGGAGAAGGCGCGCCGCGAGCGCTCGGGGTCGCCCGGCAGGCCAGCGGATTTCATGGGAGGCCATCTCTTCGTAGTGGCATGTCATTCTGACAGCTTGCTGTCATTACGACGGGAACGGTGTTTCGCGCATCCGGTTCCCGCCCGTCGACCGACGCGCCGGCGCGATCCGGCGAGCCTGCGGCGATCGCGGCCGGGACGGGCGGGCCCGACCTCCGTTGCCGGCCGACTGTGAGAGGCCAGATAGTTTCGGGACGGGTCGCGTGAGCCGAAGCCGGCCTGCGCGACGGCCGACGGCCCCCATCGGGCATCTCGCAGGCACAGGACCAGGGACGAGCATGAGCGCAGGCGAGGCGGCGACCGGCGAGACGATGACCGGAGAGGATTGGACGCTCGCGCAATTCAGCGACACGATCCACCGCGGCGGCGTCGGCCTCTGGGCCTGGTCGCCTGAGCGGCGCCTCGCCCGCCTCGACGGGCTCTGCCGCGCGTTCTGGGGCACGACCGAGGCAGTCGTGCCGATCGATGCGCTGTTCGCGCGGGTGAACGCCGAGGACCGCGACGGCATGATGCACGAATGGATGGCGAGCGCGACCGACCCGCAACCCTACAGCTTCGACTTCCGCATCGGCGAGGGCGCGCAGGCGCGCTGGATCTCGGCCCGCGGCATCGGCGGCAATGCCGGGCGCGTCGGCGAATGGCTCCATGCCATCTTCCTCGACGTCACCGAGCGCCGACGCGCGGAGGAGGCCGAGCGGCTGCTGACCGCCGAGCTGGCGCACCGGGTCTCGAACATGTTCACCGTCGCCCGGGCGCTCACCGCCATCGTCGCCCGGGACGCGACCTCGGCACCGACCTTCGCCGAGGACCTGTCGCGGCGGTTCGGCATCCTGCACGAGGCCACCGTGCTCGCCACCCGCTCGCACCGGCTCGACCAGGGCGACGTGCGGCTCGGCGACCTCGCCGACCGGATCCTGGCGCCCTACCGCGACGGCGCCGACATCGCGCTCGCCATCGCCGACGACGCGGTCGCCGCCCCGGACAGGGTCAACGACTACGCCATGATCTTCCATGAGCTGGCGACCAACTCGGCCAAGTACGGCGCCCTGTCCGGCGGGGGCTCGCTGCGCCTGCGGGGCGACGTGGCGGACGGGCACCTGCGGCTGACCTGGGACGAGAGCTCCGCCCGCGCGGCCGCGCCGAAGGCGGACGGCACCGGCTTCGGCTCGCGCCTGCTGCGGCAGACCATCGAGCGCAGCCTGGGCGGGCGCTTCGAGCGGACCATCGACGCGGACGGCCTGCACTTCGCGATGACGGTGCCGGTCGGGTAGGTGCGGCGTGCAGGCTCGCGAACCGGCGGGCGCATACGTCGACGGCGGTGTCCGAGAGACCCGCGCGAGCCCCGCGCCACCCCGGCCATCATCTCGTCCGAGAGCGGACGCCGCAGCCGCAACGCCTCCTCGGACGACGCATCAAGCCATGTGCGCCGCTCCCCCGTGGTGGCGAGCTGCATCGGCATTGCGCCACGACCCGGAGCGGGCGCAGAGTGGCGTCAACGATCGCGGGAAGAACTCCAAGGGGAACTCGGTGGCACGGATACTGCCTGGCCTCTGGCGCGTCACGGCCGGGGGAACGAGCCTCCGGGCCAGAATTCTCGCCCAGGGTCCCCGCCAAGATCCCGCAGCAAGTTCCCCGCAGAAGGAAGCGCGATGCCGCGTCTCTTCACCGCCTGCCTGCTCGCAGGGCTCGCCGTCTCTGCCCCGCTGGCGACCGGCGCCCAGGCGCAGACCCTGCGCTTCGGCCTGATGGAGGATCCTGACGCCCTCGATCCGACGCTCGCCCGCACCTTCGCCGGCCGCATGGTGTTCGCGGCGCTCTGCGACAAGCTCGCCGACATTGGGCCCGACCTGAAGCCGGTGCCGCAGCTCGCCACCCGATGGGCGTGGTCCGACGACCAGAAGGCCCTGACGCTCACGCTGCGGCCGGGCGTGCGCTTCCACGACGGCGAGCCGTTGAACGCCGCGGCGGTGAAATTCTCGCTCGAGCGCCACCTGAAGCTGCCGGGCTCGCAGCGCCGCGGCGAGATCGCGCCGATCGACACGATCGAGGCGGTCGACGACCTGACCGTGAAGATCAACCTGAAGACGCCGTTCGCGCCGCTGCTGGCGCAGTTCACCGACCGGGCCGGCATGATCGTCTCGCCCAAGGCCGCCGAGCGGCTCGGCGACAAGTTCGCCACCGCGCCGGTCTGCGCCGGGCCGTACACGTTCGTCGAGCGGGTGCCGCAGGACCGTATCGTGGTCGAGCGCTTCGACGATTA
Organism: Methylobacterium sp. 17Sr1-1; assembly: GCF_003173775.1. Lineage (NCBI taxonomy): Bacteria > Pseudomonadati > Pseudomonadota > Alphaproteobacteria > Hyphomicrobiales > Methylobacteriaceae > Methylobacterium > Methylobacterium sp. 17Sr1-1. Next base: position 2,635,393 of record NZ_CP029552.1, read on the forward strand.
CTGGAACAAGGACGCGATCCAGATCAAGCGGATCGAGTTCCGGCCGATCCCCGACACCACGGTGCGGCTGACCAATCTCCGGGCCGGCCAGCTCGACCTGATCGAGCGCCTGGCTCCCACCGACCTGGCGCAGGTGAAGCGCGACCCGAAGCTGAAGGTCGGCCAGGCCTACGAGCTCGGCTTCTCCGGCGTGGTGTTCAACACCGCCCGGGAAGGATCCCCGGTGGCGGATCCCCGGGTGCGGGCCGCCTTCGAGGCGGCGATCGACCGCAGCGCGATCACGCAGGTGGTCTATAACGGCGAGTACTTGGCCGGGAACCAGTGGGTCTCGCCCCGGAACCCGAACTACGTCACGGACCACCCGGTGCCGAAGCGCGACGTCGCCAAGGCCAAGGCGCTCCTGAAGGAGGCCGGGATCGAGAAGCCCTCGATCACCATGATGGTCTACGCCAACAACGACGCGCCCCAGGTCGGCCAGGTGATCCAGGCGATGACCCGTGAGGCCGGCTTCGACGTGAAGCTCCAGGCCACCGACTTCACCACCTCCCTCGACCAGGCCGACAAGGGCAATTTCGAGGCCTATCTCTACAACTGGAGCGGCCGGCCCGACCCGGACGGCAACACCTACAGCTTCCTGGCCTGCAAGATGCCGCTGAACTACGCGCGCTACTGCAACCAGGAGGCCGATTCGGCGATGAACGCCGAGCGGCTGACCACCGATGCGGACCAGCGCAGGGCGGCGTGGAAGCGCCTCGCCGACCGGGTGCTCACCGACAAGCCGCTGGTCTACCTCTTCCACCGCAAGCTGCTCTGGGCCTATTCGCAGAGGCTCACCGGCTTCGGTGAGTACCCGGACGGGCTCGTGCGCTTCACCGGCCTGAAGCTCGACTGATGCCGAGTCGTTGAATGGTGAAATTTCTGGCCCGGCGCCTGGCGCTGGCGGTTCCGACCCTGATCATCGCCTCGATGATCATCTTCGCCCTGCAGCAGCTCCTGCCGGGCGACACCGCCACCGCGCTGTCGGGCGAGGAGCGCGACCCGGAGGTGATCGCCTTCATCCGCGCCAAGTACCACCTCGATCGGCCTCTGCCGGTCCGATACGCCTACTGGGCCGGCGGCGTCCTGCACGGGGATCTCGGCGAGTCGATCCGGCTGCAGAAGCCGGTGATCGAGCTGATCCGCGAGAAGCTGCCGGTGACGCTCGAACTCGCCTGCCTGGCGATGCTGGTGGCGCTCGTCATCGGCGTGCCGATGGGGATCCTCTCGGCGGTCCGGCCCGGGACCTGGATCGACGGCCTCGCCAACGGGGTCGCGCTGTGGGGCCTGTCGGTGCCGAATTTCTGGCTCGGCATCCTGATGATCCTGCTGTTCTCCGTGCAGCTCGGCTGGCTGCCGGCCTCCGGCTACGTGCCGCCGGGCGAGAGCCTCAGCGACAATCTCCGCTCGATGGCGATGCCGGCCTTCGTGCTCGGCAACGCCATCGCGGCGGTGATGATGCGCCACACGCGGGCGGCGATGCTCGGCGTGCTGCAATCCGACTACGTCCGCACCGCGCGGGCCAAGGGCGTGCCGACCGCCCGGGTGGTCCTGCGCCACGCGTTGCCCAACGCCGCGATCCCGATCATCACCCTCGGCGCCCTCGAATTCGGCCAGCTCCTCTCCGGTGCGGTGCTGACCGAGCAGGTATTCTCCGTTCCCGGCTTCGGCAAACTGATGGTGGATGCCGTGTTCAACCGCGACTTCGCGACCGTGCAGGGCGTCGTGATCTGCACCGCCACCACCTACATCCTGCTCAACCTCGCGGCCGATCTCGCCTCGGCGCTGGTCAATCCGAAGCTCCGGCGCGCATGAGCGAAGCCGGTCTCTCCACGGCCGCCGAGGTGGCGGCTCCCCCGGTCGCCGTGCTTCCGCCGGAGCCGGGGGCCCTTCGCGCCTTCTGGCACCGGTTCAGCCGCCGGCGCGGGGCGCTCGCCGGTCTCGTCGTCGTGGTGCTCCTCGGCGTCCTGGCGCTCGGCGCCGAGTGGATCGCGCCGTTCGATCCGACCGCCACCGACTGGGGGGCGGTGCGGGCGGCGCCCGACCTCACCCACCTCTTCGGCACCGACGAGGTCGGGCGCGACGTGCTCGCGCGCATCGTCTACGGCACGCGGGCCTCGCTCGGGGCGGGGCTGACCTCGGTGGCGCTGGCGGTGGCACTCGGCCTGCCGCTCGGCATGCTGGCGGGCTATGCCGGCGGCGTCATCGACGGGGCGATCATGCGCCTGACGGACGCGCTGCTGGCCATCCCGTTCCTGATCCTCGCCATTGCGCTGGCTGCCTTTCTCGGCCCCAGCCTCACCAACGCCATGGTGGCGATCGGGCTCTCGGCGACCTCGATCTTCGTGCGTCTCACCCGGGCGCAGGTGCAGGCCGTGGCGGCGGAGGACTTCGTCGAGGCGGCGCGTGCCGTCGGCAACCCGCCCTGGCGCATCGCGCTCCACCACATCCTGCCCAACATCGTGCCGGCGATCCTCGTCCAGGCCACCCTCACGATCGCGGCGGCGATCATCGCCGAGGCGAGCCTGTCCTTCCTCGGCCTCGGCCAGCAGCCGCCCGAACCGTCCTGGGGCTCGATGCTCAACACCGCCAAGAACTTCCTCGACCAGGCGCCCTGGATGGCGATCTGGCCCGGAGTGTCGATCTTCCTCGCAGTGCTCGCCTTCAACCTCGTCGGCGACGGGTTGCGCGACGCCCTCGACCCGCGCGAGCGCCGATGAGTACCGCCCCTCCCCTGCTGGATGTGCGCGACCTCGCGGTCGCCTTCGACACCGACGGCGGCACCGTCCATGCCGTCAACGGTGTGAGTTACCCGTTGCGCGAGGGCGAGACCCTGGGAATCGTCGGCGAGTCGGGCTCGGGCAAGAGCGTCCACGTGCTGGCCATGCTCGGGCTGGTCCCGCGCCCGCCCGGCCGGATCACCGGCGGGCAGGTCTTCTTCGCCGGCCGCGATCTGCTGGCGATGCCGGAGCGGCAGTTGCGCCGGGTGCGCGGGGCCGAGATCGGCATGGTGTTCCAGGACCCGATGAGCTCGCTCAATCCGGCGATGAATGTGGGGGCGCAGATCGCCGAGCCGTTGCGCCTGCATCTCGGCCTCGGCGCCCGCGAGGCCAGGGCGCGGGCCCGCGACCTCCTCGACCTCGTGCGCATCCCCGATGCGGCGCGTCGCCTCGACCACTACCCGCACGAGTTCTCCGGCGGCCAGCGCCAGCGGGTGATGATCGCGATCGGGCTCGCCTGCCGGCCCAAGCTCCTGATCGCCGACGAGGCCACGACCGCCCTCGATGTCACCGTGCAGGCCGAGATCGTCGCCCTGGTGCAGGAACTCAAGCGCGAGATCGGGATGGCGATCGTCTGGATCACCCACGATCTCGGCGTGGTCGCGGGCATCGCCGACACCGTGCAGGTGATGTATGCCGGCCGCATCGTCGAGCGTGGGCCGGTCGACGCGGTCTTCTCCGATCCGCGCAGCGCCTACACGCTGGGGCTCCTGCGCTCGCTGCCGGATCTGAGCCGCGGCCGGGCCGGGCGCGAGCGCCTGCGCCAGATCGAGGGCAGCCCGCCCGACATGCGTCATCCGCCGCCAGGCGATCCCTTCGCGCCACGCAACCCCTACGCCACGCCGCGCTGCCGGGCGGAGGCGCCGCCGCTGGCGCAGGTTCGAGGCAGCGTGCCGGGCCACCTGGCCGCCGCCTGGTACGACCTGCCGGCGCTGCTGGCGCAAGGGGCCGGGCGATGAGACCGGTGAAGCCCGAGCCGCTGCTCGCGGTGCGCAATCTCCGCAAGCACTACCCGCTGCGCCACTGGTGGGGCGGGAAGGCGTCCGTCTTCCGCGCGGTCGAGGACGTGAGCTTCGACATCGCGCCCGGCGAGACGCTCGGCCTCGTCGGCGAATCGGGCTCGGGCAAGTCGACGATCGGTCGGGCGGTGACGATGCTGAACCCGCCGACCTCCGGGACCATCGCCTTCGAGGGCACCGACTTGGGGACCCTGCCGGCCCGGGAGATGCGGCGGATGCGCCGGCGCATCCAGATGATTTTCCAGGACCCCTACGCCGCCCTCAACCCGCGGATGAGCGCCGGCGCCTACGTCGCCGAGCCGTTCCGACTGCACAGGCCGGACATGGGAGGCGCGGAGCGCCGCGACGCGGTGGCCGGCCTGTTTCAACGAGTCGGGCTCGATCCGCGCTTCGCCGGGCGCTACCCGCATCAATTCTCCGGCGGGCAGCGCCAGCGGCTCTGCATCGCCCGGGCGATCGCGCTGAAACCCAGCTTCATCGTCGCCGACGAGCCGATCGCCGCCCTCGACGTCTCGATCCAGGCCCAGGTGGTCAACCTGCTGCAGGACCTGCAGCAGGAGCTGGGCCTGTCCACCCTCTTCATCTCCCACGACCTGCGGATGGTGCGCTACCTCTGCCACCGGGTCGCGGTGCTGCGGCGCGGGCGGCTCGTCGAACTCGCCGACAGCGACACCCTCTACGAGGATCCGCGACATCCCTACACGCGGGCGCTGCTCGGCGCGGTGCCGGTGCCCGACCCGGCGGCCGAGCGGGCCCGCCTGCGGGCGGTGCGCGAGGCGCCGCCCGTCGCCATCCCGGATGCCGGACCGTTGGAGGAGATCGCTCCCGGGCATTGGGTGGCGCAGGCCGCCAGCGTGTAAAGGCTCGTTCTGAAAACATCCCCGAAGCAGGAGGACCTGTCCGCCGACGACCCAGCGCCGGAGCGGCGGGCGATCTCCTGCCGGCTCTCGCGCGACGGATCGGTCGCGATCCGCGCCAGGACCTCGCCGAGCGGCTACGCCGCTACCGCCGCGGCCGGCATGGAACCGAATCCGAGCTGCCGGGCGCGCTGGCATGCGGCCTCTCCGCGCGCCGTCGCCTCCGCGCTCTGGCCGCCGGCGAGGCCCTGCCAATCATACCAGCGGCCTAAGATGCTGACGCATCAACGTCGATCTCGAGCCTGCCCGAGATCGACGAGGCCGTTGACCCATCTCGCATTTTCGATGCCAAGCCAAAGGCTTGGCGAGCATTCGAGAACGGAGCCAAAGGTCGTTTTCAACGACCGTTGGTATAAGGCCTCGGGCTCGCCGTTCATCTGCGCTGCGGCACGTGCGGCGCGCAGGCGCCGCGGGTCGTCGGCGATCCGGCTGTAGGTCGTGCGCTTGACGATGCCGCGCCGGTCGAGGGCGGCGAACGTCTCCGGCCGGCGCCGGACGAAGTGCCAGAAGCCCTGGCGTCGCGTCAGAAACTCGGGCATCGGCCGGCGGCGATGTCGGACGTCGCGTTGGGCAAAATCGTACCCTGGCGCTGGGTCACGTGCCGAGGATAAGCGATAAGTATTTGATTTAGCGGGTAAAATCGAAAAACAAAGTGGCGGAAGGGGTGGGATTCGAACCCACGGTGGAGTCGCCCCCACGGCGGTTTTCAAGACCGCTGCCTTAAACCACTCGGCCACCCTTCCGGCCGCGGGAGCCTGCGTCCCCGGTGCCCTTTCTGTAGGGCGGGCGGCGGCGATGCGTCAACCGGGGTCCGAAGGGGGGCAAGGGGTGGAAGAACGCCTATCGTGCGGCGCCCGGGCGACGTACCCTGCGCGCCGGGACGAGGCGCGGAGCGCCACGAGGGAGACCCGCATGGGCTACGTGTACGACCATCTCCACCTGCGCAGCCGGGACGCGGTGGCGGCGGCCCGGTTCTACGTCGAGGTGCTGGAGGCGCGGGAGACCGGGCGCGAGGGCGGGGAGAGCCCGAGCCGGATCATCCTCGATCTCGGCGGGATGAGGATGTTCATCGAGCAGGCGCCGGAGGGCACCGGGCCCGCCGCCGTGCCGCCGCATCGCGGCATCGAGCATATCGGGCTGCGCGTCGAGGACATCGAGGCGACGGTGGCGGATCTCGCCGCCCGCGGCATCCCGCTGGTCTCAGGGATCACCGACGTGAAGCCGGGCCTGCGGATTGCCTTCTTCGAGGGACCGGACGGCGTGCGCATCGAGATCCTGCAGCGCGGATAGGCACGCCCGCGGCGTCACTCCGCCACGTGCACCACGATCGGCTGGAGGCGGCCGCGCAGGGTCAGGGGCAGCGTGCGGGTGAAGCGGCCCGCCACCTCCGGCCCGGCGACCGCGAGGCAGCAATCGGAGGCGAGGATGCGGCCGCCGACCTCGCGGGTGGCCGCCTGCAGGCGGCTCGCGACGTTGACGACGTCGCCGATCACCGTGAACTCGACCCGCTGGTCGGCGCCGATATTGCCGATCACCACCGGGCCGCAATGCACCCCGATCGCGACCCGCACCGGCGCGGCGCCGCGGGCCTCGCGCTTGGCGTTCCAGGCGTCGATCTCGTCCTGGAGGGCGACCGCGCAGGCCATCGCCCGGGCGGCGCCGTCGCCGCGGCCGTCGAGGCCGCCGAAGGTCGCCATGAAGCCGTCGCCGAGGAACTTGTCGAGGGTGCCGGCGTGGCGGAAGACCACCTTGCAGCTGCGCTCGCGAAAGCCGCGCAGGAGCGCGAAGGCGCGCTCCGGCGCCATCCCCTCGCTCAGGCCGGTGAAGCCGACGACGTCGGCGAACAGCACGGCCACCACCCGGGTCTGCGGCGCGCCGAAGCCCGCATGGGCCCGGGCCGCCAGCGCGTCGGCGACGTCGGGCGAGACGTAGCGCGCGAGATCGGCCCGCACCACCTCGGCGCGCACCTGCGCCAGCATCGTGCCCCGGCTCCGCCACACCGCGATGGCCAGCAGCAGCGTGAACAGGCCGGTGACGATGACCTGCGTCCAGAGGGGGGTCAGGCCGACATAGGCCGGGTCGAGGAAGACCTTCAGGGAGGCCTGCGCGCTCAGGCGCCCGTCGCGGGCGACGTCGGAGAAGCGCACCGTGTCGGCGCGGCTGTAGACCAGCCAGACGCCGAGCGACCAGATCGCGGCGATCCAGGTCCCGGTCCAGAGCACCGCCACCGGCCAGTAGGTCAGCGCCGCCTCGCCGAGCAGCAGCAGCAGATAGAGGAATTCCGGGGTGCGCAGCCGGGTCTGGATCGGCCAGTCGACCCCGAGCCCGGCCGGCGGCGGCACGATGATCGCCGCGGCCATGAGCGCGATGTCGAGCACCGTGAAGGCGAGCTTGATCGTCCCCGCCCGGGCGTGGTGCCGCAGGCGGTACGGCACGTAGCCGAGGAGGAAGAACAGGCCGGCGACGGCGAGGTAGTAGAGGTCGCGCGGCCAGGGCACGAGAACCAGGAGCCACAGCGACACGACCACGATGGCGACCGCCCGGGCCCGGAACGCGAAGGCGAGCCCGGCGAGCTCGGCGGCCCGCACGTTCCCGGCCAGCCGCCCGCGGACCCGGGGCGGCAGCCGGCCGGCGAGCCAGTGGCGCAGGCGCGCGACCCTGAGCCCCGCCCGGAAGGTCAGCGCGCGGGCGAGCGGCAAGGCCCTGGTCAGGCGGTCTCTGGTGAAGGCCCGCGGCCGGGCCGTCGCAACGTGCTCTGTCACGGATCCCGTCGCAGGCCTCCCGATCCCCTCATGGTAGCGCGCGCGGCGCCGGAGCGAAGCCCCCCGGGGTTGAACAGGCCGTGAGCTTGGGTATTTCCGAGCGGTCAGCCCGACGAACGCCCGGAGCCGGGATCCGCCACGAGCGCCCCGGCCGCCTCGACCCGGTTCCGCCCGGCCGCCTTGGCGGCGTAGAGCGCGGCGTCGGCCCGCGCCAGCAGCCGCTCCAGCCCCTGCGGCCGGCCGGCGTCGCAGGTCGCGAGGCCGAAGCTCGCAGTCACCCCGGCCGGGGGCGGTCCGCCCGCCTCGGTCGCATCCGGCAGAGGCAGGGCCGCCACCCGTCGCCGCAGCCGCTCCGCCACGGCTCCGGCCTGCGCCGGCCCGGCGCCGGGCAGCAGCACGGCGAATTCCTCGCCGCCGAGGCGCCCCAGGAGCGCGTCGCGGGGCAGCTCGGCCTGGAGCGCGGCGGCGACCGCCGCCAGCACCCGGTCGCCCCCGGCATGGCCGAACCGGTCGTTGACCTGCTTGAAGTGGTCGACGTCGATCATCAGCACCGCCGCCGGCTCCTCCGCCGCGGCGAGTTCCGCCAGCAGCCCGCCGGCCCGGTCGAGGAAGGCGCCGCGCCGCAGCGCCCCCGTCAGGTGGTCGTGGCGGGCCAGGTGGTCGAGCCGGTGCAGCAGGTCGTTGCGCGCCCCGTCGACGATCGCCACCGCCATCGGCCCAAGCGCCACCAGCGCGATGCCGAGGCGCGCCGACAGGAGGGCGTCGAGGTAGAAGAGGTCGATGTCCGGCAGCCGCAGGAGGCCGAGCAGGATGGCGAAGAGCTGGGCGGTGCTCATGAGCGCCGTCAGCACCAGCGTCGGGAAGACCGGGTAGCGCAGCGCGCACCAGATCAGCGCCGGGACCGGCAGGGCCAGCACCCCCGGCCCCCCGAGCACGATGGCCACGGCCAGGGACACGGCAAGGGCGGCCACCGGCAGGACGTCGTGCGGGTGCCAGCGGGACGGCGCCCGCAGGCGCGCGACGAGGCCGTCGAGCGGCCGCGACCGGGGCGCGGCGAGGAAGAGCGGCAGCAGGAGGATGTCGATCGCGAGCTGGCCGTTGAACCAGTCGAGCAGGCTGGGGACGAGGCCGCGCCCGAACAGCACAGGGCCGGCCGCGCCGCCGACCAGCGCCTCGGCCGCGGCGCCGGCGAGGCAGACGAGCAGCATCGACAGCATGGCGCGCGGCTGGTCGAGGCGGAGCGCGCCGGCCGGCAGGAGGCGGGTCGCCACGAGGTAGCCCGCCGCGACGCCGGTCATGTTGGCGAGGTTGAGCCACAGGGTCGGCCCCCAGCCGGTGCCGGCGATCCGGTCTGCCGCCAGGAAGGCGACCAGGGCGCCGAGCCAGCCGGCGGCCGAGGCGCGCTCCGGATGACGCAGCAGCATCCCGAGCAGGACCGCGTTCGCCGGCCAGAACAGCGCCAGCGGCCCGAGCAGCCGGGTGGTCAGGATCGCGGCGAGCGCGCAGGGCAGCACGATCGCGGCGGTCCAGCCGGCATCCCGCCAGGCCCGCCCCGGGACCGGGGACCCGGAGCGCTCGGCGGACTGACGCGGGACGGCTCTCACGGACGTTCTGTTCCTGATGCGGCGCCATCCGCCTGCGGCGCCCTGTCCCGTAGCATGGCGGGATCGTCTTGCCATGACCTGTCTTGCCATGACCTGTCTTGCCATGACCTGTCTTGCCATGGAATCGACGGCCGGGCGCCGTGGCCGGCCTCACGGCCAGACGGGGGCGCCCTCGAGCCCGGCGGTCTCCGTGAGGCCGCAGATCAGGTTGGCGTTCTGCACCGCCTGTCCGGCGGCCCCCTTGCCGAGATTGTCGACGACGCCCATCGCGATCACCAGGTCGCGCTCCGGATCGGCGGCGTAACCGACGAAGGCGAGGTTCGAGCCGGTCGCCCACTTGGTCTGGGGCGGCCTGTCGGTGACGCGGACGAAGGCCCGGCCCGCGTAGAAGCGTCGGGCCGCGTCCAGGCACTGCTCGGTGGTGGCGCGGCCGCGGCAGTAGATCGTGACGAGGATGCCGCGGGTCATCGGCACGAGGTGCGGCGTGAAGACCAACCCGGCCGCGCTGCCGCCGCTCATCCGCTCGATCGTGGCGGCGATCTCGGGCATGTGGGTGTGCTTGAGCAGGCCGTAGGGGATCAGGTTCTCGTTGGTCTCGGCGTAGCCGAACCGGCTGTCGCCGCCGCCCCGGCCGGCCCCGGAGATGCCGGTCTTGGCATCGACCACGATGTGGCCGGGCGCGATCAGCCCGTCCGCCAGGAGCGGCGCCAGCGCGGTCAGCGTCGCGGCCGGGAAGCAGCCGGGATTGGCGACGCGGGTCCGCCCCGCGATCCGCTCCGGCCAGATATCGGCGAGGCCGTAGGTCCAGCCCTCGACGTAGCGGTGGTCGCCGCCGGTATCGACGATCTTCACGCTCGCCGGCACGCGCGCCAGCGCTTCGGCGGAGGTGCCGGTGGGCAGCGAGGCGAACAGCACGTCGAGCGGCGGCAGGGCTGCGGGATCCCACTTCTCGATCACGAGGTCGGCGAGCCGCGCCGGCACGCCGGGGAAGCGGTCGGCCAGGCGGCTGCCGGCGCTGCCCTCGCCCGCGGCGTAGACGAGTTCGAAGTCCGGATGGCCCGCGATCAGGCGCAACGCCTCGCCGCCGCCGAAACCGCTGATGCCGACGATGCCGACGCGAATGCTCATGGGGATGTCCTCTCGGGAGTGGGGCCGCTCTGGGGTGCGGGCAAAGAAAAACCCCCGGAGCCGGGGGCTGCGGGGGCTGTTTCAGGACCGCGGCTCGAGCGCCGCTCCGGTGGATGGGACCGCTTAAGAGGCCGTCACCATACGGAGGGACACCGATCGACGCGCAGCCGGAAGGGCCACCGCTGGGAGGCAGCGGCGTCGGCGTCGGGCACAGCGGGTCGAGTTCCTGATCATGCTCTGCGACATTGTCGCCGCCCTCATCGAGCGTCAAGCGGAATATCGGCGATGTTCGTGGCTCGCGCCGTCCGGCCTGCCCTACCCCGCCGCGACCACCCGCCCCTCCCCCGGCGCCCCCTCCAGGAAGGCCTCGGCGTAGTGGCAGGCCACCGCCCGGCCCGCGAGCGGCCGCGGCTGCGGCCGCTCCTGCCGGCAGCGCTCGGTGGCGTGGGGGCAGCGGGTCGAGAACACGCAGCCCTGCGGCGGGTTGAGCGGCGAGGGCAACTCGCCCCGCAGCACGATCCGCGCGCGGGTGCGCGGGCCGACGCCGGGCGTGGCCGCCATCAGGGCCTGGGTGTAGGGGTGGAGGGGCCGGGCGAAGATCGCGTCCTTCGGGCCCTGCTCCATGGCGAGGCCGAGATACATCACCAGCACGTCGTGGGCGATGTGGCCCACCACGCCGAGGTCGTGGGAGATGAACAGGTAGGCGAGGCCGAGTTCCTGTTGCAGGTCGGCGAGCAGGTTCAGCACCTGGGCCTGGATCGACACGTCGAGGGCCGAGACCGGCTCGTCGGCGACGACGAGCTTGGGCGACAGCATCAGCGCGCGGGCGATGGCGATGCGCTGGCGCTGGCCGCCGGAGAACATGTGGGGGTAGCGCGCGTCGTGCTCCGGGCGCAGGCCCACCTTGGCCATCATCGCGCGCACCCGCTCGCGGCGCTCGGGGCCCGACAGGCCGGTATTGATCGCGAGCGGCTGCTCCAGGATCGCCCCGATGCGCTTGCGCGGGTTGAGCGAGCCGTAGGGGTTCTGGAACACCAGCTGCACCGTGCGGCGCAGGCGGCGGCGCTCCGCGGCCGGCGGGTCGACGGCGTCGATCCCGTCGAGGGTGAGGTCGCCGTCCGACGGCGGCTCGATCAGCGTCACCATGCGGGCGAGGGTCGACTTGCCGCAGCCGGATTCGCCGACCACGGCGAGCGTCCGGCCGGGCTCGATCGCGAACGAGATGCCGCCGACCGCCTGGAGCCGGGCCGGCGCACGGAACAGGCCGCGGCGGATCTCGTAGGTCTGGCGGAGATCGCCGGCGACGACGACGGGGGCGCTCACGGGGTCGCCTCGGCGGTGGCGGCGCTATCGGCGCTCGCGCCGACGGGGTGGTCCTGGCGGATGCGGACGTCGCGGGAGGGATCGCCCAACGGGTAGTGGCAGCGCACGAAGCCGTCCTGCCAGGACCGCAGGGCGGGCCGCTCCTCGCGGGAATGATCGGTGGCGTAGGTGCAGCGCGGCGCGAACAGGCAGCCGCGCGGCCGGTCGTAGAGGCCCGGCACCACGCCCGGAATCGTGGCGAGCCGCCCGCCCGCGCTGCGTTCCGGCAGCGCCGCGAGCAGGGCTGCGGTGTAGGGGTGCTGGGGGTTCGCGAACAGCGCGTCGGCGCGTTGCTCCTCCATCACCTGGCCGGCATACATCACCATCATCCGGTCGGCGGTCTCGGCGACGACGCCCATGTTGTGGGTGATCAGCACCAGCGCCATGCCGCGCTCGCGCTGGAGCGAGAGCAGGAGGTCGAGGATCTGGGCCTGGATGGTGACGTCGAGTGCCGTCGTCGGCTCGTCGGCGATGAGGAGGCGCGGGTTGCAGGCGATCGCCATGGCGATCATCACCCGCTGGTTCATGCCGCCGGAGAGCTGGTGCGGATAGGCCGCGAGCCGGCTCTCGGCCGCCGGGATGCCGACCTGCTCCAGGAGCTCGATCGCCCGGCGCTTCGCCGCCTTGCGGTCGAGGCCGAGATGCTGGCGCAAGGACTCGGTGATCTGGAAGCCGATCGTGAAGCAGGGATTGAGGCTGGTGGTCGGCTCCTGGAAGATCATCGCCACGTCGCGGCCGGTGAGGCGGCGGCGCTCGCGGGTCGGCATGGCGAGGAGGTCGCGGCCGTCGAAGGCGAGGCGGTCGGCCCGGACCCGGCCCGGATAGGCGACGAGGCCCATCAGCGCCATCATGGTCACGCTCTTGCCCGAGCCCGATTCGCCGACGACGCCGAGCACCTCCCCCTCCTCGAGGGTCAGGCTGACGCCGTCGACGGCGCGCAAAGTCCCGCCGGCGGACGGGAACTCGACGGAGAGGTTCTGGATGTCGAGGAGCGGCATAGGGGCCCTCACCGCTTCAGCTTGGGGTCGAGGGCATCGCGAAGACCGTCCCCGACGAGGTTGAAGGCGAGCACGGTGATCAGGATGATCAGCCCCGGGAAGGTCACCACCCACCAGGCCCGCAGCACGAACTCGCGGGCGTCGGCCAGCATCGTTCCCCATTCCGGCGAGGGCGGCTGGGCGCCCAAGCCCAGGAAGCCGAGGGCCGCGGCATCCAGGATCGCGGTCGAGACGCCGAGCGAGGCCTGGACGATCAACGGGGCGGCGCAGTTCGGCAGCACCTCGCCGAGCATGAGGCGCCAGGGCCCCGCCCCGCTGACCCGGGCCGCCGTGACGTAGTCCTTCGATTTCTCGGCGATCACCGCCGCGCGGGCGATGCGGACGTAGTGCGGCAGCACCACGACCGCGACCGCCAGCATCGCGTTCATCAGCCCGGGGCCGAGGATCGCCACGATGACGATGGCGAGCAGCAGCGACGGCAGGGTCAGGATGATGTCCATCACCCGCATGATGACGATGCCGGTGGCGCCGCCGACGAAGCCCGCGACCAGCCCGAGCATCGTGCCGACGAGGATCGACACCGTCACGACCGCGATGCCGATCGACAGGGACAGCCGGGCGCCGTGGATCAGGCGCGAGAGGATGTCGCGGCCGATCGCATCGGTGCCGAGCGGATAGGTGAGCGAGCCGCCCTCCTGCCAGAACGGGGGTTTGAGGAAGGCGGCGTTGTCGGTGAGGTTCGGCGGGTGCGGGGCGACGACGTCAGCGAAGACCGCCATCAGCAGCACCAGCACGATCAGCGCGAGGCCGATCACCGCGCCCGTATTGGCGCGAAAGCTCGTCCAGAACTCGGCGAGCGGGTGCGGCGGGCCGGCGGGGGCCGCGGACGCGGCGGGGGTGTCGAGAAGTTCGGCGCTCATGGCTGTTCGGCGCTCATCGGGCGTGCCGGATGCGGGGGTTCACGAGGCCGTAGGCGAGGTCGACGAGGAGGTTCACCGCCATCACCACCGCGCCGATCAAGAGGATGCCGCCCTGGAGGACGGGATAGTCGCGCCGGCCGATCGCCTCGATCAGCCACTTGCCGATACCGGGCCAGGAAAAGATCGTCTCGGTGAGGATCGCACCGGTGAACAGCACGCCGACCTGGAGGCCGATCACCGTGACGACCGGGATCAGGGCGTTGCGCAAAGCGTGCAGCCCGACGATGCGCCAGGCCGGCAGGCCCTTGGCGCGGGCGGTGCGCATATAATCCTCGCCGAGCACCTCCAGCATCGCCGAGCGGGTCATGCGGGCGATGACCGCGAGCGGCACCGTGCCGAGCACCACCGCCGGCAGGATCAGGTGAGAGAGGGCCGACCGGAAGGCGCCGGACTCGTCCGACAGCAGCGTGTCGATCAGCAGGAACCCGGTCACCGGCTCGATGAAGTACTGCACGTCGATGCGGCCCGAGACCGGCGTCCAGCCGAGCTGCACCGAGAACAGCAGGATCAGGAGCAGGCCCCACCAGAAGATCGGCATCGAGTAGCCGGTGAGCGACAGCCCCATCACCCCGTGGTCGAAGACCGAGTTGCGCTTGAGCGCCGCCAGGATGCCGGCCGGCAGGCCGACGAGGAGCGCGAACAGGATCGCACAGACCCCGAGCTCGATCGTCGCCGGAAACAGGCTCGCGAATTCGGCGATCACCGGCTCCTTGGTGCTGATCGAGCGGCCGAGATCGCCGTGGGCGAGGCGCTCGAGGTAGATGCCGTATTGCGCGAGCAGGGGCTTGTCGAAGCCGTACTCGGCGCGGAGCGCCGCGTGCCGCGCCGGGTCGATGCCCCGCTCCCCCGCCATCGTCTCGATCGGGTCGCCGGGGACCAGGCGGATCAGGAAGAACGCCACCAGGGTGATCCCGAGGAAGGTCGGGATCACCAGGGACGCACGGGTCAGGAGGAAGCGGAGCACGCGGGCGCCTTTACTTCAGGCTCACGCCGTAGAAGGTGTGGCGGCCGAACGGCGACAGCTTGAAGTCCACCACCTCCTTGCGCACCGGCTTCAGCTGCACCGCGTGGGCGATGGTGAACCAGGGCGCCTGCTCCTTGAACACCACCTGCGCCTGCTCGTAGAGCTTGGTGCGCTCGGCCTTGTCGGTGATGGTCTTGGCCTTGGTGACGAGGTCGTCGTAGGTCTTGTCGCACCACTTGGCGGCGTTGCCGCCGCCCTTCTGGGCCGCGGCGCAGCCGAGCAGGGTGTGCAGGAAGTTGTCGGGATCGCCGTTGTCGCCGGTCCAGCCGAACATCGCGGTCTGGTGCTCGCCCTCCTGGACGCGCTTGCGGTACTCGCCCCACTCGTAGGACTTGATCTCGGCCTTCACCCCGACCTTGGCGAGATCGGCCTGCATCAGCTCGGCGATGCGCCGGGCGTTGGGGTTGTAGGGCCGCTGCACCGGCATCGCCCACAGGTCCATCGTGAGGCCGTTGCCGAGGCCCGCATCGGCGAGCAGCGTCTTGGCGGCTTCCGGATCGTAGGGGTCGTCCTTGATCGCGTCGTTGTAGGACCACAGCGTCGGCGGGATCGGGTTCTTCGCTGCGACGCCGGTCGAGAGGTAGACCGCGTCGATGATCGCCTTCTTGTTGATCGCACTGTTCAACGCCTTGCGCACGCGCACGTCGTCGAACGGCTTCTTCTGGGTGTTGTAGGCGAGATACCCGATGTTGAGGCCGGGCTGCTCCAGCACCTGGACGTTCGGGTCCTTGCGCATCGCGTCGACGTCGGCCGGGTTCGGATACGGCATGACGTGGCACTCGCCCTTCTGGAGCTTGGCCCAGCGCACCGAGGCATCCGGCGTGATGGCGAAGACGAGGTCGTCGAGGGCGGCCTTGCCGGCGTAGTATTGCGGGAAGGCGCGATAGCGGACGATCGCGTCCTTCTGGTATTGCAGCAGGTAGAACGGTCCGGTGCCGATCGGCTCCTGGTCGAGCTTGTCCGGCGTGCCGGCCTTCATCATCGCGTCGGCGTATTCCTTCGACTGGATCGCCGCGAAGGGCATCGCCAGATCGGCGAGGAACGGCGCCTCCGGTCCGGTCAGGGTGAAGCGGATCGTGTGGTCGTCCACCTTGTCGATCGACGTGAGCAGCTTCGGCAGCCCCATGTCGTTGAAGTAGGTGTGGTTGGCGCTGGTCACCCGGAAGAACGGGTGGTTCTCCTTCCACTGCCGCTCGAACGAGAAGATCACGTCATCGGCGTTGAAGTCGCGCGTCGGCTTGAAGGTCTTGTTGGAATGCCACTTCACGCCTTTGCGCAAGTGGAAGGTATAGGTCTTGCCATCCTCGGAGATGTCCCACTTCTCGGCGAGGTCGGGCACCACGTTGGTGGTGCCGCGCTCGAAATTGACGATGTTCGAGTAGATCTGGGACCCGGCATCGAACGAGGTGCCGGTGGTGTTCACGGCCGGATAGAAATTCTCCGGGCTGCCCTCGGAGCAGTAGACCAGCGTCTTGGCGCCGGCCGGCAGGCTTGCCGCCAGGGCGGTCGCGGCACCGAGAACCACCGCCAGGGACGCGCGCTTCATGCTCTGCTCTCCACTCGTCGCGGGCGGGCGCCCGGCCAATCGCCACTTCTGGCGGGTTTCCGCTCATTTCCGCAAGGCCTTGGCGAATTGGACGCACAGACGGCTCATCGTCCGGGCACGAATGCGCGCAAAGACGCCTCGCGCCCTAAGCGGACGAAGCGTTGGCGAGGCCAACGCTTCGTCCGCTTAGGTTTTTGTTTTTTCGCAGATTTTCGTCGCAAGACCGGCAACCACTTTTGCGAAATCTGCTTAGCCCTCCAGCGTCCCCTGCCTCTCCGGCCCCGCCAGCACCCGGTCGCTCTCGTCCTTCAGCGCCACGCCGGTGAGCCGCCGGCTCAGCGCCTGGGCGATCAGCCAGTGCAGCTTGAACGCCGCGAGATCCGGCTTCAGCCCCGCCGCCCGCACGTTCGACAGGCAGTTGCGCTCGGCGTCGGTCCGGCCGGGGCGCGGATCGAAGGTGAGGTAGATGCCGAGGCTGTCGGGCGAGGACAGGCCGGGCCGCTCGCCGATCAGCACCGCGACGGCGCGGGCCTTGAGCAGGGCCCCGACCGCGTCGCCGAGCGCCACCCGCGCTTGCGTCGCCACCACCACCGGCGCCAGGCGCCAGCCGGAGCCGGTCAGCGCCGGCCTGAGTGCGGCGAGGAGCGGCACCGCGCCCTCGTGGACGGCGCGGGCCGAGAGGCCGTCGGCCACCACCAGGGCGAGGTCGACCGGCTCGCCGGCGGCGGCCGCGAGCGCGCCTTCCGAGGCCTCGTCGAGCCGGCGGCCGAGATCGGGCCGGCGCAGGTAGGTCGCCCGGTCCGGGGCGGCGGAGGCGGCCGACAGGGTCTCGAAGCCGAGCGCCGCGATGCCGGCCCGCATGGCGTCGGCGTCGAGGGGGGTGTGGACCGCGTCGCGGGCCTGGGCATGGGCGAGGCCGAAGCGCAGAACCTCGCGGGTCGGCAGGCCGGCCCCGGCGCGGCCGAGCGCGATGCGGGCCGGGGTCAGGGCGGCGAGGCGCTGCCAAGCCGCGGCAAGATCGTCGGCGCGGCTCACGCGGCGAGCCCCGTCAGGAGCGGTGCCGCCCCGCCCGGCAGCAGCGTGCCCGCTTCGTCGGTCAGCCCCATCCGGGAGAGCCATTCCGAAAATTCGGGCGCGCGCTTCAATCCCATCACCTCGCGCAAGTAGAGCTGGTCGTGGAACGAGGTCGACTGGTAGTTCAGCATCACGTCGTCGGCCCCCGGGACGCCCATGATGTAGGTCACGCCGGCCGCGCCCAAGAGCGTCAGTAGCGTGTCCATGTCGTCCTGGTCGGCCTCGGCGTGGTTGGTGTAGCAGACGTCGACCCCGAGCGGCACGCCCATCAGCTTGCCGCAGAAATGGTCCTCCAGTCCTGCCCGGATGATCTCCTTGCCGTCGTAGAGGTATTCCGGGCCGATGAAGCCCACCACCGTGTTGACGAGGAGCGGCCGGAAGGCCCGCGCCACCGCGTAGGCCCGCGCCTCCAGGGTCTGCTGGTCGATGCCGTGATGAGCGTTCGCCGAGAGGGCCGAGCCCTGGCCGGTCTCGAAATACATCACGTTGTCGCCCACGCTGCCCCGCTTCTGTGCCAGGGCCGCCTCGTGCGCCTCCTTCAGGATCGGCAGGGTGACGCCGAACGAGGCGTTGGCTCCTTGCGTGCCGGCGATCGACTGGAACACGAGATCGACCGGCACGCCGCGGTTCATCGCCTCGATCGTCGTGGTGACGTGGGTGAGCACGCAGGCTTGCGTCGGAATCGCGAAGCGGTCGATCATCTCGGCGAGGAGATGCAGCAGGCCGGTCAGCCCCTGCACCGAATCCGAGACCGGGTTGATGCCGATGCAGGCATCGCCGCAGCCGTAAGCGAGCCCATCGAGAATCGAGGCGGTGATGCCGGCGGGGTCGTCGCTCGGATGGTTGGGCTGGAGCCGCACCGCCAGGGTGCCGGGCAGCCCGATCGTGTTGCGCAGACGCGTGACCACCCGCGCCTTGCGGGCGACCACGATCAGGTCCTGGTTGCGCATGATCTTCGACACCGCGGCGGCGATCTCCGGCGTCACGCCGGGTGCGATCGCCGCCAGGGTCTCAGGCGAGGCGGTGAGCAGGAACTCGCGGAAGTCGCCGACGGTCAGATGAGCAATGCGCGCGAAGGCCGCCGCGTCGTGGGTGTCGAGGATCAGCCGGGTGACGTCGTCGGATTCGTACGGGATCAGCGGCCGGGCCAGGATCTGGCTGAGCGGCACCTCGGCGAGGCACCAGCGCGCCGCCACGCCTTCCTCGGCGCTGCCCGCCGCCAGGCCGGCGAGCCGGTCGCCGGAGCGGGGCGGGCTCGCCTTCGCCATCAGCTCGGCGAGGTCGGAAAAGACGAAGGTCCGGGATCCGACGACGTGACGGTAGCTCATGCGGCGCCTCCTGGGGAAAACCTAAGGCAGGTGCCCCCCGGCGTCAGGACCCCTCCGCCGTCGCGATCGCCGCGACCGTGCGCTCGCCCTGCTCCGGCGCGCCGTCGGCCCGGTCGATGCGGATCTCCATGGCCGTCGGCTTCATCTCGCCGAACGGGGTCGAGAAGGCGATCTCGGCCGCGTCGCGCCCGACGCCGATCCGCACCAGCCCGTCGAGGTTGGCCTGGCGCGTCGCGTCGAACAGCAACCAGCGGCCGTCGAGATAGGCCTCGAACACGGCGTGGAAGTCGCACGGCACCAGGCCGTAGGCGTAGCAGCTGACGAAGCGGGCCGGGATGCCGAGCGCCCGGCAGAAGGCGGCGCCGAGATGCGCGAAATCGCGGCACACCCCTGCCCGCTTGAGCAGCGTCTCGTCGGCGGTGGTCTCCTCGTCGCTGGCGCCGCGGACATAGGCGATGTGGTCGTGGATCCAGTTGCAGATCCGGGCCACCCGCTCGAACCCTCGCGGGGCGTCGCCGAACTCGGCCTCGGCGAACGGCGTGAGCCGGTCGGAGGAGACGAAGCGGCTCGGCAGCAGGTAGGGCAGGATGTCGAGGGGCAGGTCCTTCACCGGCGTCTCCCGGATGCCGGCGGGATCGGCCCGGTGCGGATCGAGGGTCACCTCCGCCTCGTAATCGAGGCTGAACCGCCCGGGCGGCACCGTGACCGCCACGTAGCGGTTGCCGGTCTCCGGCGCCTCGTGCCGGCGTACCGGCAGGTCGGGATCGAGGCGGAGCGTCTCCCGCAGGTCGTGGTGCCGGCTCAGCCGGGCGACCTCGAGGTTGAAGATGAACACCGTCTCGGTCACGATATCGTAGGCGAGACGGCAACCTAAAGTGTAGCGCACGGCTTGAGCCCCTTCCCACTGCCGAGGTAGGGTGACGCAAGAGCCGCGCCGGATCGCCCTCGCGGTCCGCGTCGGAGCGGCCCGGACTTTGCGTCACGAGTCTTAGCCTGCGTTAAGGCTGCTTGTCGTTGGGCCCGGCAAGACCGGGGCGAGCAGGGAGGACACGCCGTGCACCGCTACTTCTTCGACCTCGATGCCGGAACCTGGGATGCCCGCGACACGATCGGGGTGGTGCTCATGGATGCCGGCGCCGCCCATGCCGAGGCGGTCCAGGCCCTGCGCTCCTGCGCCCTCGACCCGGCCCGGAGCGCCGGCGCGATCCTCGCCATGAACGTGCGCGACGAGACCGGGCGGACGGTGTTCCGGGTGTCGCTGGCGGCGCAGTGACGGGATGGCGGCGGGGCCGTCATTCCCCTGTGGGCAAGCGCTGAGATTGCATGGTTCGTGCATCTCCGAAGAATTTATGCATTTGTGAATGGATTGCGCGATCTATGCTTGGCTTTGTCGAGTAAATGTAGGGCGCATTTCCCCTCTCCCGAGTGGGAGAGGGGCCGGGGGTGAGGGTGGCGCGCTTCAGTGTGGATCGCTGAGCGTGGTGCTGGCAGCGGAACGGTCCGAGATTTCTGTGGAACCGTAGCACCCTCACCCCTACCCCTCTCCCACACGGGAGAGGGGATCCCGCGCTCTATTTTTAGAAAGACAGACTAGCCGAGACTTGTATCAAAACACCCGAACCGCTTCGCGCTCCACCTGCGTGCGAATATGCGCCGAGAGTCCGGCGCGCGTGGAATAGCCGATCGCCAGACCCGGGACGGCCGCTGCCAGCCGCTCATAGGCGCCCATGTAGTTGCGCAGGTCGTGGAAGTCGTCGCTGCCGGGCTCGACCAGGACGTCGAGATCCGAATCCGGCCGCGCCTCGTCGCGGGCGACGGAGCCGTAGAGGGAGAGGCCGCCGACGCCGAGCGCCCGCAGGTCCGGCTCGATCGCTCTCAGATGGGCGAGCGCTTCGCCGCGGTTCATCGCAGCATCCTTGGAGATCGCGCAGGCTCCGGGCCGAAGCCCGCGCGAATCTATCAGAGCGCGGCCCGTCCCACCATCAGATCATCGGTTTGCCGCCGGTCACCGCCACGGTGGCGCCCGAGACGTAGCTCGCCTCCTCGCTCGCCAGCATCACGTAGACGGGGCTGAGCTCGACCGGCTGGCCGGGGCGCTTCATCGGCACCTGGGATCCGAACTGGCGCACCTTCTCCTCGGGCATGGTCGAGGGGATGAGCGGGGTCCAGACCGGGCCGGGAGCGACGCAGTTCACCCGGATCTCCTTCTCGGCGAGCAGCTGCGCCAGGCCGCCGGTGAAGTTCTGGATCGCCCCCTTGGTGGTGGCGTAGGCCAGCAGCTGCGGGCTCGGCGTGTCGGCGTTGATCGAGGTGGTGTTGATGATCGCCGAGCCCGGCCGCATGTGCGGCACCGCCGCCTTGGTCAGGTAGAACATCGCGTGGATGTTGGTGCGGAAGGTGACGTCCCACTCCTCGTCGCTCATCTCCTCGATCGACGACACGGTGGCCTGGTGGGCGGCGTTGTTGACGAGCACGTCGACCCGCCCGAACGCCGCCACCGCCTTCTCGACGATGGCGCGGCAATGGGCCGGATCCTTGATGTCGCCCGGCACCAGCACCGCCCGGCGGCCGGCGGATTCGACCAGCCTGGCGGTCTCGCGGGCGTCGTCGTGCTCGTCGTAGTAGGAAATCAGCACGTCGGCGCCCTCGCGGGCGAAAGCGAGCGCCACCGCCCTTCCGATGCCGCTGTCGCCGCCGGTGATGATCGCCTTGCGGTCGGCGAGCCGCCCGGAGCCCTTGTAGCGGGTCTCGCCGTAATCGGGCCGGGGATCCATCTCGGCGTCGCGCCCGGGCATCGGGATGAGCTTCTGGCGGTCGAAGGGCGGCTTCGGGAAGTCGGTCATGCGGGTCGGTCTCCGGATCGAGGGGCGGGCGGTCAGAAGCGGCCGCCGCCGAAGGGCCGGCAGCGGCCGTCGGCGATCTTGAAGTTCGGCGGGTCGCAGGGGACGTAATCGGTCTCGCACCAGCGCTGGCAGGCCTGCGGGCCGGTGCGCGGCGGGCGGTCGTCGCCCGCGCGTCCGCCGCGCAGCGAGCCGGTCGCGTCGGGATCGAGGAAGGGCCCGCCGGGGAAGGGCGTTCCCTGCGCGAGCGCGGGAGCAGCGACGACCAGGGGAGCGAGCACCAGCAGGGCGCGGAGAGGCAGCACGGACGAGCTCCGGTGAGGCGAAGGACCACCACGGCGGGCGGGCCGCGATGCCGAACCAACTGGCGGGGAGTATCCCTGTTCCGGATCGGGCGGTCTGCCTTCCGGCAAAGCAGGATGCCCAGCGGGCAACCAAGTCGGCCCCGCGGCGTTTCCGGTGTCCTCGACGCACCCTCCTCGGAGACTGTGATGCTGACGCGCTTCCTCGCCACCGCCGGCGCCCTCGCCCTCACCACCGGCCTCGCTCTCGCCCAGACCACCGCGCCGACGGCGCCGACCGCTCCCGGCACCGCCCCGGCGACCACGGCCCCGGCGACCACGGCTCCTGCCGCGACAGCCGACGCGAAGGACATGAAGGAGTGGCAGGCCGCCAAGCTGGCGAAGGTCAGCCTGGCCGATGCCATCGCCACGGCCGAGAAGAAGGACGGCAACGGCCGCGCCATCGACGCCGATTTCGAGAAGGCCGACAGCAAGAACCCGACCCACTGGTCGATCAAGGTCGTCTACCCGGACGGCAAGCTGGTCGAGCACGGCATCAACGCCGATACCGGCGAGCTCTACAAGAGCGAGAACCAGCCGATCGAGCGCTACTTCACCCGCCTCAAGGTCGCCGATTTCAACAACGCCAAGGTCTCGCTGAAGGATGCTCTGGCGATCGCCGAGAAGCAGGCCGGCGGCGGCAAGGCCTACGAGGCCGAGGTCGAGCGCGAGGGCTCGGCCGTCGCCTACGAGATCAAGGTGGCGCTTGCCGACAACGAGAAGGAAGTGAAGGTCGGTCCGGACGGCCAGATCATGAAGGACTAATGACCTAAGGAAGCGAGCATTTCCCCTCTCTCAGATGGAGAGGGGATTTCGTGGCGATTCTTCTCATCGCTGCGACGAGGATCTTCGCGGTCGGCTCAGCTCCACTTCGAATGTTCGGTAAATTTCGTCCCATTCGCGACCTCATCCTGAGGTGTCAGTCGATTGGAAATCGACTGACCTCGAAGGAGGGCTCCAGATCTCGCGGAGAGTGCTGGAGGCCTCCTTCGAGGCCGCGCGATCTGCGATCGTCCGGCACCTCAGGATGAGGTTCTGGAAGGGACAGAAATGTGCCCCGCATTGCAGTCCGGGCAAATCGAACAGGCGCTCAGACGCCCCCGACGACGCTCCCCCCGGCCTCCGCCAGGGCTCCCTCGCGCAGCTCCAGCGCGAGGAACCGGCCCGGATCGACCGGGCCCGGCAGGGTGAGCTTGCGCGCCGGCAGCACCCGGAAGCCGAAACGGGCGTAGTACGGCGCGTCGCCGACCAGGATGACGAGGCCGTGGCCGCCGCTCCTCGCGGCGTCGAGGGAGGCGCGCATCAGCGCTCCCCCGATGCCGCGGCTGCCGAAGGCCGGATCGACGGTCAGCGGCCCGAGCACCAGGAGCGGGCTCGCGCCGCCGGCCCGGGCCGGCGAGACCCGCACCGAGCCGACGAGCAGCGTGCCGACCAGCGCCGTGAACGAGAGATCGGAGAGGTGCGGCACGCCCTCGCGCAGCCGGAAGGCGGTACGGGCATAACGGCCGGGGCCGAAGGCCCGCTCGTGCAGGCGCTCGATGGCGTCGTTGTCGCGCGGGGTCTCGGGCCGGATGACAAGGGGAAGCGTGGTCACGGGCACACTCTCAGAGGCAGGCGTCACAGGATGGGCGGATCGGTCAGCCGATCCGTCGTCGCGCCTCTGCCCTCGGGGCCATCGCTCGTCTCCCGGCGGGCATCTTGCCCATCCCTGCGGGCGCCTCGCCCATCCCTGCGGACACCTCGCCCGCTGCCCGGCACCATCGCCCGCGGGGGCGCCATAGCAGCGCTTGCCTGTGAGTGCAAACCGCCGGTGGCATGCCGCTCGCATCATCCTGACGTGCAAGCGCTTGCGTTGAGGCACGCCTTGCGGGTTAGCTGAGCGTGGAACGCCTCAAAGGTCCGGGAACGACGCCACAATGAGAATCAGGTCTGCTCTCGCCCTCGTCCTGTCCCTCGCGCTCGGCTCCGCCGGGACGGCCCGGGCCGAGGACACGGTGCCGGCAACGGTGCGGATCGCCACCGAGGGCGCCTATGCGCCCTACAACTTCACCAAGCCCGACGGCACCCTCGACGGCTACGAGATCGAGCTCGGCCGCGAGATCTGCGCCCGCGCCAAGCTGAAATGCGAGTTCGTGGCCCAGGACTGGGACGGCGTCGTGCCGGGCCTCAACGCCAAGAAATTCGACGCGATCATGTCCGGCATGACCATCACCGACGCCCGCTTGAAGGTGGTGGACTTCACCAAGCCTTATAGCGGCGATTCTTCGGGCTTTGCGGTCGACCGCAACGGGCCGCTGGCGAAGCTCCCGCTCGGCGGCCAGAAGTTCAGCCTGGCGGACGAGGCCGAGGCGCAGAAGGCGCTCGACACGATCAAGCCGCTCCTCAAGGGCAAGACCGTCGGCGTCCAGGTCTCGACCATCCACGCCGCCTTCATGGACAAGTACCTCAAGGGCACGATCGAGGTGCGCGAGTACAAGACCACCGAGCAGCACGACCTCGACCTCGCCGCCGGCCGCATCGACGCGATCTTCGCCAACGACGCCCCCCTGCGGGCGACCGCCGAGAAGCCGGAATTCGCCGACACCGTGATGCTGGCGGGCCCCCGCTTCCGCGGCGGCGTCCTCGGCCGCGGCGTGGCGATGGGCCTGCGCAAGGGCGAGGCCAAGCTGAAGGCACGGCTCGACGAGGGCATCGACGCGGTGGTCGCCGACGGCACCCTGAAGAAGCTCTCGCTCAAGTGGTTCAAGGCCGACCTGACCCCGCAGGGCTGACGGACACTGGCAGAGACCAGACAAAGGGAGCCGCGTGAGCGCCTTCACCCTTCTCGGCTTCGGCCCCGGCGGCTGGGGCGGCGCGCTGCTCCTCGCCGCCGGCACTACCCTCGCGCTGGCCCTGTGCGGTTTCCTCCTCGGGGCCTTGCTCGGCGGGCTGGCGGCGGGCGCCAAGCTCTCCGGCCTCCTCCCCTTGCGGGTGCTGGCCGACGGCTACACCACGCTCCTGCGCGGCGTGCCCGACCTGCTCGTGATCTACCTCCTGTATTTCGGCGGCAGCGCGGCGCTCGGCAGCATCGCGGGCCTGTTCGGCGTCACCGGCTTCGTCGGCGTGCCGGCCTTCGGGGTCGGCGTCGCGGCGCTCGGGATCATCTCGGGCGCCTACCAGGCCGAGGTGTTTCGCGGCGCCTACCTCGCCCTCGACCGCGGGCAGATCGAGGCGGCCCGCGCCGTCGGCATGCATCGCGGGCTGATCCTGCGCCGGGTCGTGGCGCCCCTCGTCGCCCGCGACGCCCTGCCGGGCCTCGGCAATGTCTGGCAGATCCTGCTCAAGGACTCGGCCCTGGTCTCGGTGACGGGCCTCATCGAACTCCTGCGCCAGGCCCAGGTCGGTGCCGGCTCGACCCGCCAGCCCTTCACCTTCTACCTCGCGGCGGCCGCCCTCTACCTCGCCATCACGTCGCTCTCGACCTGGGGCTTTTCCAGGGCCGAGGCCCGTGCCCGCCGGGGCGCACGATGATCGATTTCGACTTCCTCGGCGCCACCGTGCGGGCGCTGCTCGGCGGCCTGCCCCTGACCTTGAGCCTCACCGCCGGCTCGGTGGCGCTGGGCGGCGTGCTGGCGGCGCTCGCGGCCTGGGGCCGGCTCTCCGGCGTCGCGCCGGCCGACTGGCTCGCCCGCCTCTACATCTTCGTCTTCCGCGGCACGCCGCTCCTGGTGCAGATCTTCCTGATCTATTACGGCCTCGGCCAGTTCCGGCCGACCCTGCAGGCCTGGGGCCTGTGGACTGTCTTCCGCGAGCCGTACTGGTGCGCGCTGCTGGCGCTCGCCCTCAACACCGGCGCCTACACGGCGGAGATCTTCCGGGGTGCGGTCCTCTCGGTGCCGCACGGGGCGCTGGTGGCGGGGCGGGCCTGCGGCATGCCGCGGCTCCTGCTGTTTCGCCGCATCACCCTGCCGCTCGCCACCCGCCAGGCCCTGCCGGCCTACGGCAACGAGGTGATCTCGGTGGTCAAGGCGACCTCGCTCGCCTCCACCATCACGCTGATGGAGATCACCGGCATCGCCCAGAAGCTGATCGCCCAGAGCTTCCGGGCGCTGGAGGTCTTCGTCTGCGCCGGCGCGTTCTACCTCGCCCTCACCTTCGTGATCATCGGGATCCTGCGGCTCGCCGAGGCCCGGCTGTCGCCGGACCTGCGCCCGCGCCCGGTGGCCCACCCCGCCTGACCCCGGAACCCGCCATGCTGGCCCCCTCGCCCACCCGCCCCGAGGCCGTCGCGGTCCGCGACCTGCACAAGCATTTCGGCCGCAACGAGGTGCTGCGCGGCGTCTCGCTCTCGGCCCGCGAGGGCGAGGTGGTGGCGATCCTCGGCTCATCCGGCTCCGGCAAGTCGACGCTTCTGCGCTGCATCAACCTCCTGGAGGTGCCGGAGGCGGGCGAGGTGGTGGTCGGCGACGAGGCGGTGGCCTGGCGCGAGCGCCGCGGCGGCCGGGTGCCGGCCGACCGGGCCCAAGTCGACCGCATCCGCGCTCGCGTGGGCATGGTGTTCCAGAGCTTCAACCTCTGGTCCCACCGCACGGTGCTGGAGAACGTGATCGAGGCGCCGGTCCACGTGCTGGGGCGCAAGAAGCCCGAATGCGTCGCCGAGGCCGAGGGGCTGCTCGCCAAGGTCGGCATCGCCGACAAGCGCGACCACTACCCGGCCCACCTCTCCGGCGGCCAGCAACAGCGCGCCGCCATCGCCCGGGCGCTGGCCATGCATCCGCGTGTGCTGCTCTTCGACGAGCCGACCTCCGCCCTCGACCCCGAGCGCGTCGCCGAGGTCTTAAGGGTGATGCGGGCGCTGGCCGAGGAGGGCCGCACCATGCTGGTCGTCACCCACGAGATGGCCTTCGCCCGCGACGTCGCCCACCGGGTGGTCTTCCTGCACGAGGGGCGGATCCTGGAGGACGGGCCGTCGGAACAGGTGTTTTCCGCGCCGCGGTCGGAACGATTCCGGCAGTTCCTGGCGCGGGGGGAGTGAGGGTGAGGAAACTCAGTGAGTGCGTTTCGTGAGCCAGACCGCCCAGCCGGCGAGGGTCAGAGCGCCGATGGGAACCACGAGAAGCGCGAGCAAGGGCAGATAGCTCGTCATTGGAGGCTCCGGAGCATGCGTCTGGCTACCCAATGTAGGAACCCGCTGGTGAAGAAGCAAACGACAGAGATCACGAGCGAGGCGCCGGAGGCGTTGATCCGGAAGTGCATGACCCCGGTCGCCAATCCAGGATCGAAGTCGTGGATGGTGCCGCCCGCAGCGATCAACGGAGCAAGGCAGCCGACGGCAAAGGTCGCGATGGCGATGCCATTGACGTAGGTGGCCGTCAGCTTGGCCTGCTCGTTGGAGACCAGTTTCTTGCGATCCTGATCCACTGCATACCTCTCCCGCTGTCTACCATCGTCCGCTCTGTCCGCGCTCGAACGCAGCGTCAGATTTCACGGGTAGGAAGCAACCGTCAAGGAAGAAGACTTGTTCAATGGACGGTCATCCGCCATGGATGCCCGTCCGGACGCTCGTCATACCGGTGTCGAGCGAAGGGTTATGCTGCCTCACCCCCGCGTCATCACCACGTCCAGCTGCGGCTTCTGGTTGATGGTCTGGAACACCACGCAGTAGCGCTCGGTCAGCTTCAGGAGCTGATCCAGCTTCTCCTGCGGCGCGTCCGTGTCGACCTCGAAGCTGAGCCGGATCGACCGGAAGCCCACCGGCGCGCCCTTGTCGACGCCGAGCGTGCCGCGGAAATCGAGGTCGCCCTCGGCCTTGACCACGCCCTTGCGCAAAGGAATTTCAAGCGCAGTCGCCACCGCCTTCAGGGTCACGCCGGCGCAGGCCACGAGCGCCTCGAGCAGCATGTCGCCGGAGCAGAGCTCGGCGCCCGATCCGCCGCTCGCCGGGTGGAGGCCTGCGACCGCCAGTGCCCGGCCGGTCTCGACCTTGCAGGCGATGCCGCCGTCGTCGAGCGAGCCCTGCGCTTTCAGGGTCACGACCGCCGCCTCCGGATCGCCGCGGTAGCGGTCCTTGATCGGGGCCTGGAGCGAGCGCAGTTCGGTGGCGTCCATCGTGTGTCCTCCCTGTTTATGGGCGAACGGCTTAGCATCCGGCAGCCGCCCCTCGCCAGGGGCTCACCACCACAGGGCGGAGGCGTCGGGCTTGGCGCGGTCCGTCTCGCCCTCCGGGCGCAGCGAGCGGTCGAGGCTCGCCAGGATGGTGCGGGCGGCGGCCTCGCTGCCGGGGGCCGAGGCCTGTCGCGGGCGGCTCAAGGGGAGCGGGATCGTGTCGTCGATCCGGCCGGGCTTCGGGCGCAGAACCACGGCGCGGTCGGCGAGGGCCACCGCCTCGGCGACGTCGTGGGTGACGAGGAGCACGGTCGGCCGGCTCTCCTCCCACAGGGAGAGGAGATGGCGGTGCAGCCCGGCCCGGGTCAGGGCGTCGAGGGCCGAGAACGGCTCGTCGAGGAGCAGCACCTTCGGCGCGGCGACGAAGGCGCGGGCGATCGCCACCCGTTGCTGCTGGCCGCCCGACAGGTCGCGGGGCCAGCGCCCGCCCTGCTCGGCGAGGCCGACGCGCTCGAGCGCGTGCGCCACCCGGGCCCGGCGTTCGGATTTGGGCAGATCGGCGAGGCCGAAGGCGACGTTGCCGGCGACGCTGAGCCAGGGCAGCAGCCGCGGCTCCTGGAACACGATGCCGACGCCCGGATGCGGCGCCGTGATCCTCTCGCCGTCGAGGCTGACGGTTCCGGCGCTCGCCCGGTCGAGCCCGGCGACGAGGCGCAGCAGGGTGGTCTTGCCGCAGCCCGAGCCGCCGATCAGCGCCACGATCTCACCGGGCCGCAGGTCGAGCGAGATGTCGGCGAGCGCCCGCGTGCCGTCGGCATAGGTCTTCGACAGCCGGTCGAGGATCAGCATGGTGGCGCCCGCATCTCAGAGGGTGTCCCGCGCGGTGTCCTGCCAGCGGGCGAGCGGCTGGGTCAGCCCCACCAGCACCGCGTCGCAGAGCTTGCCCAGGCCGGCGAAGGCCAGGATCGCCGCGACGATCTGGTCCGGCTTGCCGAGCTGCTGGCCGTCGAGGAGGAGGTAGCCGAGGCCCTCCGAGGCGCCGAGCAATTCGGCCGCCGCCACGAACATGAAGCCGAGGCCCAGCCCCGTGCGCAGGGCCACCAGGGTCGCGGGCAGCACTGCCGGCAGCAGGATCCGGCGGGCGAGATCCAGGCGCGACAGCCGAAAAACCCGGCCGACCTCGACCAGCTTGCGGTCGACGCCCGCGATGGCGCCCGCCACCCCGAGATAGACCGGGAAGAACACCCCGACCGCGATCAGGGTGATCTTCGAGGCCTCGAAGATGCCGAACCACAGGATGAACAGGGGCACCCAGGCGATCGAGGGAATCGCCCGCAGGGCCTGGAGGCTCGGATCGACGAGGCGCCGGACGAGCGGCAGGGTGCCGGTGAGCGCCCCGACCAGGATCCCGGCGAGCGCCCCGAAGCCGAACCCGGCCGCGACCCGGGTCAGGCTGGCGAGCACGTGGGTCCAGAGCTCGCCGCTCGCCGCGAGGCCCCACAGGGTGGCCAGCACCCGGCTCGGCGGCGGCACCAGCCGGCCCTGGGCCAGCCCCGCCCTGACGGCGGCCTCCCAGGCGAGGGCGAGCGCGAGCGGCAGGACGAGGCCGACGAGGGCCCGCCCGCCGGGCAGGCGCAGCGACGCCGTCCTGGACCGGGGATCGGTCGCGATCGCGAGGGGAAGCGGATCCGCCTCCGCCGGCCTCACGGCGCCGCCGGCCCGAAGCGCGGGTCGATCAGGGCCTCGACCGCGGCGCCGACATCGGTCCCGGCCGGAATCACCCCGGCATCGAGGAGCGCGGTCCCGGCATCCAGGATCGTCTCGGCCTGAAGCTTGCCGATCACCGGCTGCGACAGGTCGGTGCGTTCGAGCTGGCGCGCCACCACCGGCTCGGGCAGCTTGGTCGCCGCCACCAGGATCCGCTTCAGCTCCTGGGGATCTGACAGCGCGAGCTTGCGCGCCTCCTCGTAGGCCGCCAGCACCGTGCGGGTCAGGTCCGGGTTCTGCTTGGCGAAATCCTCGCGGACATTGAGCACGCCCCAGGTATTGGCGGCGGCGTCGCGGTGAAACAGCACGTCGCCGTTCTCGATCTCGGCCGCCGCCATGATCGGGTCGAGGCCGGCCCAGGCATCGACGTCGCCGCGGTCGAGGGCGGTGCGCCCGTCCGGGTGCTGGAGCAGCACCAGCTTCACGTCGCGCTCGGTCAGGCCGGCACCGCGCAACGCGCGGATCAGGAAGATGTGCGGGTCGGTGCCGCGGGTGACCGCGACGCGGCGGCCCTTCAGGTCCTTCACCGCGGCGATGCCGGTATTCGGCCGGGTCACGAGGGCGGTCCATTCCGGCCGCGAGAAGGCGTAGACCGCCTTGATCGGGTTGCCGTTGATCCGCGCCAGCAGGGCCGCCGCGCCGGCGGTCGAGCCGAGATCGATCGAGCCGGCATTGAGGAATTCGAGCGCCTTGTTCGAGCCCAGCGACTGGACCCAGCGCACCGTGATCCCCTTGGGCGCCAGCGCCGTCTCGAGCAGGCCCTTGTCCTTCAGGACGAGGCTGACCGGGTTGTAGGTCGCCCAGTCGAGGCGCACCTCCTTCGCGGGCTCCTTGGCACCTTGCGCGAGGGCCGACGTGCCGGCGGCGGCGAGGCCGACGGCCCCGAGGGCGGCGCCGATGAGCGCGCGGCGATGGATGCGCATCGTCTCTCCCTGGCTGGCCGCGGGCTGTTCTCGAATGCGGGCGGACCGTCGCCATAGCTAGAGCGCACCGTTCGGAGTGTCAAACGATCCGGACGATGAAGCGGATTAGCCTTTGTATCGAACGACCCGGCCCGCTGGCACCGGCATGACGCGCGGAAGCGTTGGCTTTCCGTCGGCCGTGATGCGAAACAGGCGGGAACGCGACGGGACCCGGCCGCGCTCTCCTCCTGACAAGCCCGGCTGCCATGCCCGACATCACCGCCATCGACCCGTCCGACACCGACGCCGCCCTCAAGGCCCTGCTCGCCGGCATCGACCAGTCCCTGAGCGACCCGACCCGCCTGCGCGAGCGGCTGGTGCCTGAACTGCGCCGCATCATCGAGGCGGGCCGCGCGAAGGCCGAGCGGCAGCTCCTCGCCGAGCGCGACGGCCATGCCTGCGCCGGGCTGATCTGCGCCCAGATGGATGCGGTGATCCGGGCGATCTACGACGCGGTGGTCAGGCGGCTCTACCGGGCCGACAACCCGACCGCGGCCGAGCAGATCGCCGTGGTGGCGACCGGCGGCTACGGCCGCGGCCTGCTGGCGCCGGGCTCCGACATCGATCTCCTGTTCCTCCTGCCCTACAAGCAGACGGCCTGGAGCGAGAGCGTCGTCGAGGCGATGCTCTACGTGCTGTGGGACCTCAAGCTGAAGGTCGGCCACGCCACCCGCTCGGTCGCGGAATGCCTGCGCGAGGGCCGCGGCGACATGACGATCCGCACGGCCCTCCTCGAATCGCGCTTCCTGTTCGGCGACCGCGCCCTGTTCGACGAATTGGAGACCCGCTTCGACCGCGAGGTGGTGCAGGGCACGGCGGCCGAGTTCGTCGAAGCGAAGCTCAAGGAGCGCGACGCGCGGGTGCAGAAGAGCGGCGCCTCGCGCTACCTCGTCGAGCCCAACGTCAAGGACGGCAAGGGCGGGCTTCGCGACCTCAACACCCTGTTCTGGATCGCCAAGTACACGTTCCGGGTGAAGGAGGCCGAGGACCTGGTCGAGGCCGGCCTGTTCACGCCCGACGAGCTCCGGCTGTTCCAGCGCTGCGACGAGTTCCTGTGGCGGGTGCGCTGCCACATGCACTTCGTCACCGGGCGGGCGGAGGAGCGGCTGTCCTTCGGCCTCCAGCCGCGCATCGCCGAGCGGCTCGATTACGGCGCGCGCGGCGGCCTGGCGGCGGTCGAGCGGTTCATGAAGTCGTACTTCCTGATCGCCAAGGATGTCGGGGACCTCACCGCCATCGTCTGCGCCGAGATGGAGGCGCGCCACGCCAAGCGCCCGCCGGTGCTCGACCGCTGGCTGCGCCGCTTCAAGCAGCACTTTCACGCGCCAGACCTGGAGGCGGACGATTTCCGCATCCATACCGGCCGGCTCGACGTGCGCGACGACGCCGCCTTCGAGCGCGATCCGGTCAACCTGATCCGGCTGTTCTGGCTCTCCGACCGGCACGACCTCGCGATCCATCCCGATGCCAGCCGGCTCGCGACGCGGTCGCTCGCCCTGATCGGCCCGATGGTGCGGGTCGATCGGGAGGCCAACCGCCTGTTCGTCGAGCTCCTGACCTCGCAGAACGCCCCCGAGACGGTGCTCCGGCACATGAACGAGACCGGAGTGCTCGGGCGCTTCGTGCCGGATTTCGGCCGCATCGTCGCGATGATGCAGTTCAACATGTACCACCACTTCACGGTGGACGAGCACCTGATCCGCTCCCTCGGTGTGCTCGGCAAGATCGAGGCCGGGGAACTCGAGGACGAGCATCCGCTCGCCCACCGCATCGTCGGCACGATCCAGAACCGCCGCGCCCTCTACGTGGCGATGTTCCTGCACGACATCGCCAAGGGCCGGAAGGACGACCACTCGATCGCCGGCGCGGCGGTGGCGCGCAAGCTCGGGCCGCGCTTCGGGTTGGACGCCGCCGAGACGAACACCGTCGCCTGGCTCATCGAGCACCACCTCCTGATGTCGATGACGGCGCAGAGCCGCGACCTCTCGGATCCGAAGACGATCGAGACCTTCGCGGGCGTGGTGCAGAGCCTGGAGCGGCTGAAGCTGCTTCTCGTGCTGACCATCGCCGACATCAAGGCGGTCGGCCCCGGCACCTGGACCGCCTGGAAGGCGACGCTGCTGCGCACGCTCTACTACGAGACCGAGATGGTGCTGTCGGGCGGGCGCTCGGAGATCCCGCGCACCGACCGGGTGCGGCTGATCCAGATGCGCCTGCGCGAGCAGCTGACCGACTGGAACGCGGAGGAGTTCGACACCTACGCCGCCCGGCACTACCCGCATTACTGGCTCAAGGTCGATGCCGGGCGCCAGCTCAAGAACGCCCGCTTCATCCGGGCGGCGACCGAGTCCGGCAACACCGTCGCCACCACCTTCGAGACCGACCTCTCGCGCGGGGTCACCGAGCTCTGCGTCTACTCGCCGGATCATCCGCGCCTGCTGGCGATCCTCACCGGCGCCTGCGCGGCGTCGGGCGGCAACATCGTCGACGCGCAGATCTTCACCACCGCCGACGGCTTCGTCCTCGACACCATCACCCTGTCGCGGGCCTTCGAGCGCGACGAGGACGAGCTGCGCCGGGCCGGGCGCATCGCCACCGCGATCGAGCGGGCGCTGAAGGGCGAGATCCGCATCGCCGACCTCGTCGCCGACAAGCACCCGGCGAAGGACCGGCCGCGCACCTTCCAGGTCGCCCCCGACCTGTCGATCGACAACGCGCTCTCGGCCCGCGAGACGGTTCTGGAGATCTCCGGCCTCGACCGGCCGGGCCTGCTCTTCGATCTCACCTCGGCGCTGGGCCGGCTCAACCTCAACATCACCTCGGCCCACGTCGCGACCTTCGGCGAGCGGGCGGTCGACGTGTTCTACGTCACCGATCTCACCGGCACCAAGGTGACCCAGCCCGACCGGCAGGCGACGATCCGCCGGGCCGTGATGGCGGTGTTCGAGGCCGACCTGCCCCGGGGCGAGCGGAGCCGCCGCGGCGCGGGCCGGGACAACCTCAAGGACGAGGCGGGCGAGGCGGCCCCGGCCGCCGGCGAAGCTTGATTTCGCCGGCCGTCCACCTGATATCGGGGTCATTCCCGGACCCCTTTTTGGAATGACGATGACGCCGAACGACACGGAGAACGCCGCGCGGGCTTACGAGCCCGAGGCTGCTGAGGGCGCTCCCGCCTCCGCGCCGGAGGCCGCGCCGAACGCCGACGCGCTCGCCGCGCTCGAGGCCGAGAAGCTCGACCTCAAGGACAAGCTGCTGCGCACGCTCGCCGACATGGAGAACCTGCGCCGGCGCACCGAGCGCGAGGTGACGGATGCCCGCACCTACGCGGTGACGAACTTCGCCCGCGACATGCTCAACGCTGCCGACAACGTCCGCCGCGCCCTCGAGAGCGTGCCGGCCGATGCCCGCGCCGCCGCCGAGGGCCCACTCAAGGCCCTGGTCGACGGAATCGAGCTGACCGAGCGCGACCTGCTCAAGACCCTGGAGCGCCACGGCGTGAAGCGGGTCGATCCGCAGGGTCAGCGCTTCGACCCCAACCTGCACCAGGCGATGTTCGAGGTGCCCAACCCCGACGTCACCTCCGGCACGGTCGTGCAGGTGGTGCAGTCGGGCTACGTCATCGGCGACCGCGTCCTGCGCCCGGCCCTGGTCGGCGTGGCGAAGGGCGGCCCGAAGGCCGAGGCGAAGCCGGCGGAAGGCTGAAGCGCCGACCCCGACCCTCCCCCCTCTGCGGGGGAGGGTTCAGCGGCGTGCGCTCCGCCTCACCCCTCCGGCGCCATCCCGCAGGCTTGCGCGATCTCCGCCGACAGGGCCGCCCGAACCGCCCGCACCGTCGGGTGCCCGGCGCTGGCATAGTCCCGCCCGGCGATCCGCCGCACCGGCGCGACGAGCCGCAGGGAATTGGTGACGAACACGGCTTCCGCCCCCGCCAGGTCCTCCGGCGCGAGCGGGCGCTCGCTCGGGACGAGGCCGAGCCCGGGAGCGAGGGCGAGCAGCCTCGCCCGCACGATGCCGGCCAGCACTCCCTCGCTCAGGGAGGGCGTGACGATCGACGTCCCGAACACCGCGAACAGGGTGCCGGTCCCGGCGCAGGCGACCCGCCCCGCCATGTTGAGGAAGAGCGCCTCGTCGTAGCCCTCCCGCGCCGCCGCCTCGGCGGACAGCACTGCGTCGAGGTAGCCCAGCGTCTTGTGGCGCGCGGTCGGCGAGGTCTCGTTGCGGCGGATCGCGCTCCAGCCGAGCGAGAGCTCGGCGAAGACCGTGCTTGAGCGCAACGGCGCGGCGCCGGCCCACAGGACCGGACGCGGCTCGGCCGGTGGGCGCAGACCCCGCGGCCCGGACCCGCGGGTCACGGTGGTGCGGATCGCTGCCCGCGCATGGCCGGCCGCCACCGCCCGCATCGCCGTGCGGGCTTCCTCCGCGTCGAAGCGGAAACCGAGGGACGCGGCGGCCGCGACGAGCCGCGCCAGATGCGCCTCCTCCGCCACCACCCTGCCGCCGAGCGCCATGGCGGTGTCGAACACCCCGTCGCCGAGGAGCAGGCCGCGGTCGGCGAGGTCGAAGGGCGCGGTCGTCCCCTCCTGCACGCGTCCGTCACGCCACAGCACGGTGCCGTCCTCCCGCGTCGTGCCAGCGCCGGGCGAGGTCCAGGAAATTGCCGAACAGGGCGTGGCCGTGCTCGGTCAGCACCGATTCCGGGTGGAACTGCACGCCCCAGGTCGGGTGCCGGAGGTGCGAGAGCGCCATCACCTCGCCCTCGGGCGAGACCGCATCGACGCGCAGGTGCTCCGCCATGCCGGGCGCCGGTTCCACGATCAGCGAGTGGTAGCGCCCGACCGTGAGCGGCGCCGGCAGGCCGTGGAACACCCCCTGCCCGTCATGGCGGATCGGCGTCGCGTGGCCGTGGAGCGGCTGCCTGGCCCGCGCGACCCGGCCGCCGAAGGCCGCCCCGATGCATTGGTGGCCGAGACAGACCCCGAGGAGCGGCACCTCGCCCGACAAGGCGCGGATGGCGGGGAGCGACACCCCGGCCTCCGCCGGGCTGCACGGCCCGGGCGAGATCACCACCGCGTCCGGGCTCAAGGTCCGGATG
The DNA here is from genome assembly GCF_003173775.1 of Methylobacterium sp. 17Sr1-1. Lineage (NCBI taxonomy): Bacteria > Pseudomonadati > Pseudomonadota > Alphaproteobacteria > Hyphomicrobiales > Methylobacteriaceae > Methylobacterium > Methylobacterium sp. 17Sr1-1. The sequence goes on from NZ_CP029552.1 coordinate 2,671,037, forward strand.
CCCGCCACGTCGAGGGCGTCGTTGCGCGCCACCTGCACCGCGGCGCCCAGTTCCTCGAAGTAGCGCACCACGTTGAAGACGAAGGAATCGTAGTTGTCGATGACGAGGATCATGCGTCCTCCCCGCTCGCAAAGGCCGCGAAGACCCGCTCGGCCTTCGTCAGGGTCTCGCGGTACTCGGCTTCCGGGTCCGACAGGAGCGTCACCCCGCCCCCGGCCTGGAGCACGGCGCGGTCGTCGTCCATCAGCACCGTGCGGATGGCGATGCTGGTGTCGAGGCTGCCGTCGAACCCGATCCAGCCGATCGCCCCGCAATACAATTCGCGGGCATCGCCCTCGATCTCCGTGATGATGTCCATCGCGCGCAGCTTCGGCGCTCCGGTGATCGAGCCGCCCGGGAAGGTGGCCGCCAGCAGGTCGAGCCCGTCCGCCCCCTCCCGCAGCGTGCCGGTGACCGCCGAGACGAGGTGATGGACGCCCGCATAGGTCTCGAGCCCGCAGAGCGTCGGCACCGCGACGCTGCGGGGCGCGCAGATCCGCGACAGGTCGTTGCGCAGGAGATCGACGATCATCACGTTCTCGGCCCGCTCCTTGGCGCTGGCGAGGAGCGCCTCGGCCCGGTCCCGGTCCTCGGCCGGATCGGCCGAGCGTGGCGCCGTGCCCTTGATCGGCCGTGTCTCGACCCGTCTTCCGTCGAGGCGCAGGAAGCGCTCGGGAGAGGACGAGGCGACGGTCAGCCCGTCGAACTCCAGGTAGGCCGCGAAGGGCGCGGGGTTGAGGGCCCGCAGGCGGCGGTAGAACGCGAAGGCGTCGAAGCCGGGCGGCAGCGCCGCCTCGAAGCGCTGGGCGATGTTGGCCTGGTAGATGTCGCCGGCCCGGATGTAGTCCCGCACCCGCTCGACCGCCCGGGCGTAGGTGTCCGCCGTGAAGTTCGAGCGCCAGGCGAGGGGCGGCACCGGCGCGGTGGCATGCGCCGGCTCGGGGCCGGCGAGCGCCGCCTCCAGCGCGTCGAGGTCGGATGCGGCCTTTCGCGCACGGGCACTCGGATCGGTCTCGGGGAAGCCGGTGGCGATCAGGTGGCAGGTGCCGGCCCGGTGATCGAAGGCGACGACCGTGGCGTAGAGGTCGACGGCGAGATCGTCGGTCAGCCCGGCGCGGCGCGCGGGCGGCGCCACCCGCTCCAGCCTGGCGCCGAGATCGTAGGCCGCGTAGCCGATCGCCCCGCCCTGGAACGGCGGCAGGGCGGGATCCGGCGCGATGCGCCAGGGGGCGAGCACCGTCCTGAGGCCCGCGAGAGGCGCCCCCGGCACCGGTGCGCCGTTCCAGAAGGCCCGGCCGCCGCGCACCCGAAAACACCCGAACGGGTCGGCGGCGAGGTAGGAGTGGCGCCCGAGGCTGTCGTGCCGCATCGCGCTGTCGAGGAGCGCGAGGCCGGATCGCCCGCGCGGATGTCGGCCGCGTAGGCGGGACGCGGCGGCGGCAGGATCCTGGGGGGGTGACGCGGCGACTCCACATCGCGTCGTGATAGCGGAGGCCGGGGTTGCGACGGAAGCCGTCCGTCGGGCCAAGATGTCGGACCCGTGACGCCCGCCCTGCCCTGTGCTAGAGGCCTGCCCCAGCATCCTTCCCTAAATCCTTGATCCTGCTCGCTGCCGCCTTGGCCGTGGGCCGGTGCCGCATCCCGCCCCTGCCGAAATCCTGCCCTGCCGAAATCTCCTCCGCCATGAACGCACCCGCCCCCAAGATCTCCTTCGTGTCGCTCGGCTGTCCCAAGGCCCTGGTCGATTCCGAGCGCATCCTCACCCACCTGCGCGCCGAGGGCTACGAGCTGGCGCGCAAGCACGACGGCGCCGACGTGGTGATCGTCAACACCTGCGGCTTCCTCGATTCGGCGAAGGCCGAGTCGCTGCAGGCGATCGGCGACGCGATGGCGGAGAACGGCCGGGTGATCGTCACCGGCTGCATGGGCGCCCAGCCGGAGGAGATCCGGGAGAAATACCCGAACCTGCTCGCGGTCACCGGGCCGCAGGCCTATGAATCGGTGGTGGCGGCGGTCCACGAGGCGGTGCCCCCGGCCCACGACCCGTTCCTGGATCTGGTCCCGCCGCAGGGCGTCAAGCTGACGCCGCGGCACTACGCCTACCTGAAGATCTCCGAGGGCTGCAACAACCGCTGCACCTTCTGCATCATCCCGCAGCTGCGGGGCGACCTCGTCAGCCGCCCGGCGGCGGACGTGCTGCGCGAGGCCGAGAAGCTGGTGAAGGCCGGCGTCAAGGAACTGCTCGTCGTCTCGCAGGATACCAGCGCCTACGGCATCGACACCCGCTACGCCACGAGCCAGTGGCGCGACCGCGAGGTACGGGCCCGGTTCTACGACCTCGCCAAGGAACTCGGCGAACTCGGCGCCTGGGTGCGCCTGCACTACGTCTACCCCTACCCGCATGTCGACGAGGTCATCCCGCTGATGGCCGAGGGCAAGGTGCTGCCCTACCTCGACATGCCGCTCCAGCACGCGAGCCCCACCGTGCTCAAGCGCATGCGCCGCCCGGGCAACCAGGAGAAGATGCTGGAGCGCATCCGCTCCTGGCGCACCACCTGCCCGGATCTGGCCATCCGCTCCACCTTCATCGTCGGTTTCCCTGGCGAGACCGAGGAGGAGTTCGAGGAACTGCTGACCTGGCTCAAGGAGGCCAAGCTCGAGCGCGTCGGCTGCTTCCAGTACGAGCCGGTCCGCGGCGCTCCCGCCAACGCGGTGGCCGAGGCCGTGCCGGACGCGGTCAAGGCCGAGCGCCAGCGCCGGTTCATGGAGACGCAGCAGGCGGTGTCGCTCAAGCTCCAGAAGGCCAAGGTCGGCAAGCGGCTGCCGGTGATCATCGACGCCGCCGGCCCGACGGTCGCCAAGGGCCGCTCGAAATACGACGCGCCCGAGATCGACGGCAACGTCCACGTCGCCTTCCGCCGCCCGGTGCGGGTCGGCGACATCGTGACGGTGAAGATCGAGTCGGCGGATGCCTACGACCTGCATGGGGTGGCGGTGTAGGCGGTGGACGAGGCGGCCCGCACCAAGGCGCGCAAGCTCGCGGCCAAGCGGATCAACGAGCGGCTGAAGCTGCTCGCGAGCTTCTTCAACGCCCTGGCTCTCGGCGTGATCGGCGCCGGGGTCATCATCCCGACGGTGGCCGACATGACACGGGCATGGCCGAAGAGTCTCGTTTGGCTCGTGACCGGACTCGTCCTACATTGTGCAGCACAGAGTGCGTTCACGTTCCTGCGCAGTGAGGACTGACATGCTGACCTGGACCCTGACCATACAGGTCGCCGTGACCGCCGTCGTCCTCAGTGCCGGCGGTCTGCTCTACGCGCGCCACATGGCCCGCGCCTTCGACCGCAAGTGGGGCCGGCCCGAGGATTGGCGCTGAGTCCCCCTTGGCATCTCTTGATGTACTCGACAGACTTCCCCCTTTCACCTTGACTCCGGGCCCCCGAAAGGGGAGCCCGGATTCCAGAACAGCAGAGGTGCTGCAGAAGGGAGCGGCATGCGTCCCGCTCGACCATCCCTTTACTGTGATTCTGGATCCCAGGCTCCGCTTTCGCGGCCCCGGGATTACGCGGCGGGTGTCAGGTCCGATAGGACGTTGGAACAGGTCCTACCCCCCGATCGCCCCACTCTGCTCCCGCTCCACACCTGCCCCCGCCATGTCGCCCCAGGACCGCTCGAGCGAGCCGTCGAGGTCGATCGCCCGGCAGGCATCCTCGACCACCACCGCCTGGAATCCCGCCGCCCGCGCGTCGATGGCGCTCCAGCCGACGCAGTAATCGGTGGCGAGCCCGCACAGGAACACCCGGGTGAAGCCGCGCTCGCGCAGGTAGCCGGACAGCCCGGTCGGGGTTGTGCGGTCGGCCTCGCGGAAGGCGGAGTAGCTGTCGATTCCGGACCGGTAGCCCTTGCGGATGATCAATTCGGCGTGGCGCAGGTCCAGCCTCGGCGACAGCTCCGCGCCGGGCGTGCCCCGCACGCAGTGCTCCGGCCACAGCACCTGCGTGCCGTAGGCCAGTTCCACGGTGCCAAAGGGTGACTTGCCCGGATGGCTCGTGGCGAAGGAGGCGTGGCCCGCCGGGTGCCAGTCCTGGGTCAGGGCGACGTGCCTGAACCGGCGCGCCAGCGCGTTGATCGGCGCGATCACCGCATCCCCGTCCGGCACCGCGAGCGCGCCGCCGGGCAGGAAGTCGGCCTGGACGTCGATGACGAGGAGCAGGTCGGTCTCGGTCGCTTGCAGGGCGTACGAAGCCATCGCGAAACATCCTCCGTCCATCCGGGGCGAGCCGCCCCGGATGCCGCGCCGTCAGCCTATCAGGGGTGCATCACCGTCGCACCCGTCGTCTGCCGCCCGGCGAGGTCGGCATGGACCTTCGGTGCGTCGGCGAGCTTCGCCCGCGTATGGACCGGGATCTTCACCGCGCCGCTCTGCACCACCTCGAACAGGTCGGCGGCCATCTCCTCCAGCACCGCCCGGTTGGTGGTGTGGGTGAACAGGGTCGGCCGGGTGGCGTAGAGCGAGCCCTTCTGGGCGAGCAGGCTCATGTCGAACTGCGTGATCGCCCCCGAGGCGCTGCCGAAGCTCACGAAATAGCCGAATGGTCGCAGGCAGTCGAGCGAGGCCGGGAAGGTCGCCTGACCGACGCCGTCATAGACGACCTGGCAGCCCTTGCCGCCGGTGATCTCCTTCACCTTCGCGACGAAATCCTCGTTGCGGTACAGGATGACGTGGTCGCAGCCGTGCTGGCGGGCGAGCTCGGCCTTGTCTTCCGAGCCGACGGTGCCGATCACCGTGGCGCCGAGGTGCTTGGCCCATTGCGTCGCGATCAGCCCGACGCCGCCGGCGGCGGCGTGGAACAGGATCGTGTCGCCGGGCTGCACCTTGTAGGTGCGCCGCAGCAGATACTGGGTGGTGAGGCCCTTGAGCATCATCGCGGCGGCGGTGTCGTCGTCGATGCCGTCGGGCAGGCGCACCACCTGCCGGGCGTCGATCACCGCCTCCTCGGCATAGGTGCCGGCGGCCGAGCCGTAGGCGACCCGCTCCCCGGGCTTGAAGCCGGTGACGCCCTCGCCCACGGCCACCACCGTGCCGGCGCCCTCGTTGCCGGGGGTGAAGGGGAGCTGGGGCGCCTTGTAGTGGCCGGAGCGGAAGTAGATGTCGATGAAGTTGACGCCGACCGCGCTCTGGCGCACCCGGATCTGGCCGGGGCCGGGCTCGGCCACGCTCACCTCCTCGTAGCGCATCACCTCGGGGCCGCCATACTCGTGAACCCGGATCGCCTTGGGCATCGCCCGCTCCCGTCTTGGTCTTGTCGTCCGGCCGGGATGATAGGTGCGGCCCCGTGTTCGGCAATGGCCGGGATGGCGGACCGGCCCCGCGCGACCCAGATCTCCCGGCAGACCGCGCGAGGACCCGTTCCGTGACACAGCCAGCCGACCCGAACCCTGAAGGCCCCCTCTACGACGTGGCGGTGGTCGGCGCCGGCGCGGTCGGGCTGGCGGCGGCCCTGGCGCTCGCCCGCGACGGCCTGCGGACGGCGCTCGTCGGCCGCCACGCCCCCATGGCCGATGGGCGCACCGTGGCGCTCCTCGACGGTTCGGTGCGGCTGCTGCGCGCGCTCGGCGCCTGGGAGGGGCTGGAGCCCCAGGCCGCCCCGCTCGCCGAGATGCATCTGATCGACGACACCGGCAGCCTCTTCCGCCCGCCGCCTGCCCGGTTCGTCGCCCGCGAGATCGGCCTCGACGCCTTCGGCTGGAACATCGAGAACGCGCGCCTCGTCGAGGCCCTGCGGGCCCGCGCCCGGGCGATGCCGGAGCTGACCCTCGTCGAGCACGACGCCGCCGGCTGCACGGTTGCCGAGGATCGCGCGGTGCTGTCGCTGGAGGGCGGCGGCCGCGTCGCGGCCCGCCTCGTCGTCGCGGCCGATGGTGGCGGCTCGCCCTTGCGCGAGGAGGCGGGCCTCGCGGCGCGGCGCTGGACCTACCCGCAGAAGGCCCTGACCACGATCCTGGCGCACGCCCGCGACCATCGCGAGGTATCGACCGAGTTCCACACCCGCGAGGGGCCCTTCACCCTGGTGCCGCTGCCGCGCGGGCGCCGCTCCAGCCTGGTCTGGGTCTCGGCGGAAGCGCGGGCCGAGCGCCTGTTCGCCCTCGACGATGCGGCGCTCTCCGCCGCGATCGAGCGCCAGGCGCAATCGATGCTCGGCGCCATGCGGATCGACGGGCCGCGGGGTCTCGTGCCGATGCGAGGCCTGTCGGTACCGCGCCCGGTCGGGCCGCGGCTGGCGCTGGTCGGCGAGGCCGCCCACGTCTTCCCGCCGATCGGCGCGCAGGGGCTGAACCTCGGCCTTCGCGACGCCGCGGCGCTGCGGGACGCGGTGGCGGGGGCGCGCGACGCCGGGGCCGAGTCGGTGCTGTCGGGCTTCGCCCGCGGCCGGGCGCTCGACGCCCGCCTGCGCACCGGCGCGGTCGACACCCTCAACCGCAGCCTGCTCACCGCCTTCCTGCCGAGCGACCTCGCCCGTGGCGCGGGGCTGCTGGCGCTTTCGACCATCGCGCCGTTGCGCCGCCTGGTGATGCGCGAGGGCGTGACTCCGCGGCTCGGGACGCCGACGCTGATGCGGGGGTGACGGCGGGGTTGGTCAGGTTGGTTTAAAGAATTGAGTGCGGGTTCCTCCTCTCCCCGCGACGAAGTCGGGCCTGCCCGACTTCGCTCATCGCTTGCAGATCCCGGGCAAGCCCGGGATCTGTCGGGGAGAGGAGAAACCCGCGCTCGAATCTTGATCGGATCAGGTCAACGGAAACCCGATCCCGATCACTCCTGCTGCCTGGGCCGCCGCGGCGGGCGGGCCGCCATCGCCGCGGAAGCGAGGGCGTCGGCGGGGGCGGGCTTGCCGCGGGCTGGCGCACGCGCCTTCGCGGGAGCCGGCGGCGCGGGCTCGGGTGCCGGATCGGCAGCGGGCTCGGCCGGCGCCGCGTCGGCCGCCTTGGCGGCGGGCTTCGGCTTCGCCGGCGCCTTGGCGGGCGCCTTCGCGGGTTTCGGCTTCGCCGCCGGGCTCGCGACCGGGTCGAGGTCGGCGGCGATCGCCATCAGGTGGCGGCGATGCGCGACGGCCGGGCCGTCCTTGAGGTCCGGGTGGTGCTTGTCGAGGCGGGTGACCAGGGCCTTGACCTCGGCATCCTTGAGCCCGTCGACGATCAGCGCCAGGGGCTGGGGGCCCAGCGCCTCGCGCACCGCGCGCAGGCCCGCCAGGTCGAGGGTCTTGGCCTTCAGCTGCTTGGTCACCAGGGCGTGGGCGGCCTTGGTGACGTCGCTGCGGATCGCCGGAAACGCCTGCGGCGCCTCCGCGATCGCGCACAGGACCGCGAGGCCGTCGATCTCAAGCGCCATCCAGGGCCTCCTTCAGTTCGGTCACCACCGGCGTGATCACCTCGCCGATCAGGTCGCGGGTCTGGTCACGATACTTGTTGGCGAAGGTCTGATACTCCAGGGTCAGCGCGTTCGCCAGGGCCGCCGATTGCGGCACCCGGGTCTTGAACAGACGGAACCGTGCTCCTTCCGCAGCGGCACTCTCCTGCAGGGTGGCGTAGGTCGTCGCCTGCTGCTTGGTGTTCTGCCAGCGGGTGATCAGCACGTGCGGCGGGCGCCGGGGCGCCAGCATGCTCTCGGAGGCGCTGCCGACGCCCCAGATCGTCTCGTAGAACGCCTTGAGGCCGTAGGTGGAGAGGAAGTCCGAGATGCAGGCGACCACCACGAGGTCGCTCGCCCGGATCGCCACCTCGGTCATCGGCGAGATGCCCGGCGCGCAGTCGAACAGCACGTAGTCGTACTGCTCGCGCAGGGGCACGAAGTCCTCCTGGAACAGCTTCCACAGGTGGCCTTCGATGGCGTGCATCGAGTATTTGCGCTTGGTGAGCGCGTAGATGATCTCGCGCTCGACGATGCGCAGCGACGGGCCGGAGGCGAGCAGCGAGATCGGCAGCGGCTCGCCGAGATGGGTGGTGCTCGAGACGTAGTCGCGGATGAAGTCCGGCAGGGCGGCCTTGTCGCGGTCGACGATGCGCAGGCCGAGATAATAGTCGAGGGTGCGGCCCCCGGTGATCATCTCGGCCAGGATCCCGTCTCCGGCAAAGCACACCGAGGCGCTGGCCTGCGGATCGAGGTCGATCACCAGCACCGAGGCGCCGCCGGCGGCGAGCGCGTCGGCGAGCATCACCACGCTGGTGGTCTTGCCGACGCCGCCCTTCATGTTGGCGACAGCGACGAGCTTGCCGGTCATGCGCGTCGGCCCGGCCGCGGGACGGGGATGCGGGTCCGCCGCGGCGAGGCGGCGGGCGGGCTTGACGGGGCCATCGGGGCTCTCTTCACGGCGGGCCCCCTTTCCACCACCGGTGTTTGCGGCGAGTCAAGCGCGGTTGCAGTTCGTTTCCCGTCGACTGTCTCGTCCCTGTCGATTTTTGCCCGTCGACTTGTGCCGGCCGGCTTGTCCCCGCCGACCTGCAGGCTCAGCCGCCGGAGCAGCGGGTGTAGGTGGCCGAGCCGCGCTCGGACGCCCAGGTCAGCCGGCTTCCCGCCACGGTCAGGCGCACCCGCGAGGTCCAGTTGCGGCCGGCGCTGCGGCAGGCGGCGGTCACGGTCCAGGTGCGGCCGTCGCGCCGCCGGTCGCGGAACTGGCACAGGGTCTTGCCGGCTCGCGCGCTTCCCGGCCGGATCACGGCGGGCAGGAAGCCGCGACGGGCGGAGCGGCTCCGGGCGCAAGCCGCATTGCTCGGGCCCCATACACCCGCATAGGCCGGCGCAGCCTCCTCCTCGTCGTCCTCGGCGGCGGCCTCGGTCTGGCGGGTTTCAACTTGTTGGCGGGTTTCAACTTGGCGCGGCGTCTCCCGCGCGGGGGCTTCGCGTCCGGTCGGGCGCCCGGCGGCGCGGGTCTCAGGCCCGCCATTCCGGCGGGCCTCCTCGCCCAGCTCCCGCTTCGTCGGCGCCGTCGCGGCCCGGACCGGCGAGCGCTCCTCCGGATCGTCATCGGGCGCGAGGTCGTGGGCCGGCGCGGCCTTCACCGGGCCGAAGCCGGATTCCGACGGCGTGTCCCGCAACGCCGCGGCGCCCTCCTGCGGCGCCCCGTCGCGGGCGCCGATCCGGCCCGGCGGCTCGCGCCATCCGCCCGCTTGGCCCGCCTCCGGCGGCACGGCGTCCGGTGGCGGACGGCGGCGGTAGATCGGGATCGTGGAGCGGTAGGGCTTCGACAGGACCGGCGGATCGGCGGGCATCTCGAGGTCCGACTGCGCGACGGCGCGGCCCGGCCCGAGCGTGCAGGCCGCCCCGGCCAGCACGAACAGGCCGGCCGCGACAAGGCCCGCGCGGTGAAACGCCCTCATGATGCCCCCAAGCGTCCCCCGGCGGATGCCGGCGGTCAAGTCTTAGAGCGCGCGCGAACCCCGTGGACATGGGTCCCGGGGCCGGGCACGCAGCGAAATCGTCGGTGTCTCCCGTCGGACACTGTCCTAACGGCCGATCATCTATCGGCCGAAGATACCCTTCAGGAACTGCGCCGTGCGGTTGCGCTTGCGCTTGCGCTCCAGCTCGGCCGCGTCCTTGACCCAGGCGACCTGCACCACCCGGCGCTCGCCCTCGAAGGGCCGGTGGCCGTGCCAGGAATTGTCGGCGCGCAGGAAGGCGAACATCGTCCCCATCGTCGGCGGCACCTCGACCGCGTAGGGCTCGAACCGCTCGCCGTCGTAGAGCACGCGCAGGCGCCCGGCCTCCGGCGCGTCCCACTCGTCGTTCATGTAGACGAGCAGCGTCATCACCTTCGAGGGGCCGTCGGTGTGGATCGCGCCGTATTTCGGCTGCGAGCGGCGCATGATCGTGGTGAGCCGCGGGCAGGAGACGAGGTCGAGGCCGAACTTCTCGCCGAGCACCCGCGAGAAGTCGTCGCTCTCGAGTTCCTCGATCAGGTCCTTGAAGCGGCCGGTGAGCTGCACCTCGTCCACCGTGAGGTAGCCGGGCTTGGCGATGGCCGGGAAGTCGCGCTTCAGGTCGGCGATCGCCTCGGATCGCAGAACCTGCCGGCCGAGGAAGTAATGGTAGGGGTCGTGCGCGACGGGGGCGGCGCGCACGGCGTCGACGTCGAGGATCGAGAGGGACGACATGGGATGATCGCACTCGTCAGGTCAGGCGGCGGCTGTTCCGCGGCCGCGCATCCCGCGGCCTGCCGGAAACCACGGAACCATCGGGGCGGATTGCGGCAGCGGCGGGGCACCGCGGCATTTGGTCTGACAGTGGACGCCGCCGGCGGCGGCGACGGCGCGTTCACGTCTCGGCGAGGGTGCCGGAGTGCCGCCCTGCCGCAGGTGGACGGGGTTTAACTTGCAACGGCAACGGCGCCATGGTCCTGCCACGGGGCTGACCCATGGCGGATCGCAAGGCCGCTTGCCGATCCCGGCGCGCTCTTGACCGCAACCGAATCACCGGCCCGTCCTCCCGGCGGGCCCGCTTGAGGCCCGCCCGCCGGGCGGCCCGGAGACCGCGATGCACGGCTTGAAGCAGGCCCTCCTGCAGATCTGGCGCCTGGCCTATCCCTACTACACCACCCGCGAGGTCACGACGGTGCGGCTGTGGCCGCTGCCGGCGGTGAAGATGCAGGAGCGCTGGGTCGCGCTCACCATGGCGGTCATGGTGATCGGCATCGAGTTCGCCCAGGTCGCCATCAACGTGCGCCTGTCGTACTTCAACCGCGACTGGTTCAACGCCATCCAGGGCAAGAATGCGACGGCGTTCTGGTCGCTGCTGTTCTCGGTGTTCTGCCTCTGGGCCGCGGTCTACGTGGCGAGCGCGATCATCCAGTACGTGATCCAGTCGTTCCTGCGGATCCGCTGGCGGGCCTGGATGACCCGGCACTACGTCGACCGCTGGCTCGGACAGAACACCCATTACCGCATGGGCTTCTCCGGCGCCCAGGCCGACAACCCCGACCAGCGCATCGCCGACGACATCGACCAGTTCACCCAGACCACCCAGTCGCTGACGATCAGCTTCATCTCGGCGGTCTCGAACCTGATTTCGTTCTCGGTGATCCTGTGGAACATCTCGTCGGCCTTCACGGTGCCGGGGACCGACTGGCACGTGCCGGGCTTCCTGGTCTGGGGCGCGCTGATCTATTCGGCGCTGGTCACGTGGCTCACCCACCGCATCGGCCGGGCCCTGGTCGGGCTCAATTTCGAGCAGCAGCGCCGCGAGGCGGATTTCCGCTTCTCCCTCGCCCGCCTGCGCGAGTACGGCGAGCAGGTGGCCCTCCTCGGCGGCGCCCGGGCCGAGCGGGCCTCGCTCGGTGAGCGCTTCGGCGCGCTGATCCAGAACTTCTACGCCATCGTCGACCGCCGCAAGAAGCTCGCCGCCTTCACGGTCAGCTACCAGCAGGTCAACGTGGTGATCCCCTACATCCTGGTCGCGCCCTACTACTTCGCCGGCCAGATCCCGCTCGGGGTGATGACGCAGACCGCCGGCGCGTTCTCGCGCGTCGAGGGCACGATGTCGTTCTTCATCACGTTCTACGTGACGCTGGCCGACTACAAGGCGCAGGTCGACCGGCTCACCACCTTCGACGCCGCGATGGCCCGGGCCGACGCGATGGCGGCGGGCAGCGCCCTCTCGGTCCTGCCGGCCGGCCGCGGCGGCCTCCACCTCAAGGGCCTCGCCCTCGACCTGCCGGACGGAAGGCGCATCGCCGAGGCGCCGTCCCTGTCGTTCCGGCCCGGCGAGACGACGTTGCTGACCGGTCCCTCGGGCTCGGGCAAGTCGACCCTGTTTCGCGCCATCGCGGGCATCTGGCCCTTCGGCGAGGGCTCGGTCACGACGCCCGAGGGCGCGCGCCTGATGCTGCTGCCGCAGCGGCCCTACCTGCCGATGGGAACCTTGCGCGCCGCCGCCACCTACCCGGAGCCCGCCGGCAGCCGCGACGACGCGGCGATCCGCGCGGCGCTCGAGGCGGCCCGCCTGCCCCATCTCGCCTCCCGCCTCGACGAGGAGGCGCCCTGGGCCCAAGCCCTGTCGCTCGGCGAGCAGCAGCGCCTCGCCATCGCCCGGGCGCTGCTGGCGAAGCCCGACTGGCTCTTCCTCGACGAGGCCACCGCCGCCCTCGACGAGCCGACCGAGGCCGCGCTCTACCGCATGCTGCGCCAGGAATTGCCGGACACGACGATCGTCTCGATCGGCCACCGCTCGACGCTGACCGCCTTCCACGACCGCCGGATCGACATGACCCGGCGCGAGGACGGCCGCTTCGTGCCGACGGATCTCGTCGCGGCGATGCCGGCGCAGTAGCCGCTCCCGGCCGAGGGCGACGAGGTGCAAAGGCGCCGAAGCATATGGGCGACGAAGCGCCTTGACGCGCTGCGTCGCCCCGCCTAGAAGCCGGCTCACAGGGCGCGTAGCTCAGCGGGAGAGCATTCGCTTCACACGCGAAGGGTCACAGGTTCAATCCCTGTCGCGCCCACCACCCTTTTGATAATCCGATGGTGTGATCCGGTGGCGTCCCGTGCCACGCAGACTCGCCGTCGAAGAGGTTCGGTCCGCGATGCGGTCGCTGTCGAAGCGCCGCATCACCCCCCGCAACGGGACCGATCGTCGGGCGCGTAGCTCAGCGGGAGAGCATTCGCTTCACACGCGAAGGGTCACAGGTTCAATCCCTGTCGCGCCCACCATTCCTTTCCGACGAAAGCAGTGACAACCAGGACAGCGTTCTTTACGCCGCTGGCTCCCTCCGTGTCATCCCGGGGCCGCGCAGCGGAACCCGGGATCCATAACCGCTGGCGCTGGAGGGGAAAGGCGGTCAGTGTTCCGCTTCATCCTGAGCCCTCGGTGTGGGTGGATCCCGGGTTCCGCTTTCGCGGCCCCGGGATGACATCGAGCGTGTCGGACTAGTCGGACCCGAGCCTCAGGCCGCGCCGCTGTCCAGCCGCCGCACCGCCTCGTACAGCGCATCGAAGTGCTGGATCACCACGTCCGGCTCCAGCTCCTCCACCGGCACGTCGGTATAGCCGAACGGCACCGCCACCACCGGGATGCCGGCGGCCTTGGCGGTGGCGATGTCGGTGCGCGAATCGCCCACCATCACGGCCCGGGCCGGATCGCCGCCGGCCCGCGCGATCGTCTCGGTGAGATGGCGCGGATCGGGCTTGAAGTACGGGAAGGTGTCCCGCCCGCAGATGGCCGCGAAGCGGTCCTTCACCCCGAGCAGCTCCAGGAGCCGCACCGAGTGGTCCTCCGGCTTGTTGGTGCAGACCGCGAGGCGGTAGCCGGCCTCCTCCAGCCGGTCGAGGGAGGCGACGACGCCGGGAAAGAGGTGCGACACGTCGCACAGGTGCTGGCCGTAATGGGCGAGGAAGACCAGAAAGAGTTCGTCGAGCCGGTCCGGCGTCAGCTCGCGCCCACCGGCCGCGAAGCCGCGCTGGATCAGCGCCCGCGCGCCCGCCCCGATCAGCTCCCGGGCTTGAGACACCGCCACCGGGGGCAGCCCCTCCCGCTCCAGGATCACGTTGAGCGTGCCGATGAGGTCGCCCGCGGTCTCCGCGAGGGTGCCGTCGAGGTCGAACACGACGATCGGCGGCAGGGCGTCTGGATGGGACGTCGGCATGGGCTCTCGCTGGCTGGGGCGGCAAAGATCGTCTCCCATACAGCCGGGCGTCGCGGCGCGGAACCCGCGCCGGGGGGCCCGGCCGTGACATGTCCGCCCCGGGACGCGACAAGCCTGGGACAAGCGGAAGCGAGCTATAACAGCGCGAGATGGGCGAGCCGCCTGCCGCGACGGTGCGGTCGGTCGCCGCGACGGGTTCGAGGAGCGGCGCGCCATGCGCGGGAGAACGGGTTACCCGATCAGGATCGCCTGTCTGGCGGCGGGCCTGGTCGTCGCGGGTGCGGCGCAGGCCGCGTCCTACGAGTTCGTGCCGGCGCCCCAGGCCGACCTCAACCGGGTCTACCGGGTCGACAAGGCGACCGGCGAGGTCATCTCCTGCCAGTACGGCCTGCAGGAGAACACCATCGGCACCACCCTGTGCTTCGGCCCGGGCGAGGGCGCCGGGCCGCAGGCCCCCTCCGAGTACAGCCTGGTCGCCTCGCGCCACCTGCGCGAGGCCGGCGTCTTCCGGGTCAACCAGCGCACCGGCGCGATGAGCATCTGCTACGTGCTCGACGACGCCGTGGTCTGCACGCCGCAGGGCAATGCCGGCAGCGCGGCGCCGGCCGCGGCGGGCAAGCCCTGATTGCCGCCGGCTCCGGCATAGCAAGCGTCTAGGCTCGACGGGACCGGGGCGCGGTGCCGTCCGGGCGAGGCCGGATGGCCGCTTCCGCCTCCCCCGGTCGCGTGCTACGGGGCCTCTCGATCAGCGGGGCCGGCCGTCAGGGCGCCCCCGCCCGCCTTGCTGTCGCCCGAGAGACGCTGCTCTGGGTGATGGTCACGGCGCATGAGAGAGACGAACCGAGGCACCGAGCCGATGTCCCAGATCCGTCCATCCCGCGGAGGCCGGCGTTGAGCCCCGCCGAACTCAAGCGCGCCGCCGCCGCCCGGGCGGTCGCGCTGGTCGAGGACGGCATGCGCCTCGGCCTCGGTACCGGCTCGACGGCGGCCGTGTTCGTGGAGCTGCTCGGCGAGAAGGTCCGGGCCGGGCTCTCGGTCGTCGGCGTGCCGACCTCCGAGGCGACCCGCGCGGCGGCCGAGGCCGCCGGCATTCCGCTCACCACCCTCGACGACACCCCCGCGCTCGACCTCACGATCGACGGCGCCGACGAGATCGACCCTCGCTTACGCCTGATCAAGGGCGGCGGCGGCGCGCTCCTTCGCGAGAAGATCGTGGCGGCGGCGAGCCGGCGCATGGTGGTCATCGTCGACGGCGCCAAGCGCGTCGAGACGCTCGGCCGCTTCCCCCTGCCGATCGAGGTGGTGCCCTTCGGCCTCGGCGCTACCACCCGGGCGGTCGCGGCGGCGATCCAGGCCCATGGCTGCGACGGCCCCCTCACGATCCGGGAGGGCGCCGACGGGGCGCCGTTCCTCACCGATGGCGGTCACCTGATCCTCGACGCCGCCCTCGCCCGCATCCCCGATCCGGAGGCTTTGGCCCGCGCCCTGGTGGCGGTGCCGGGCGTCGTCGAGCACGGCCTGTTCATCGGGCTCGCCACCGGCGCGATCGTTGCGGAGGCGGCCGACGGCCAGCCCCGCATCGTCACCCTCGGGGCGGCCTGACGCGCCGCCCGCCCCCCATCCTCGTCACGGCCGCCCCGCCCGGGCGCCGACTTCCGGAGCAAACCGATGTCCCCGCGCCGTTCCCGAGTCCTCCTGGCGGGCCTCCTCGCCGCGACCTTGTCCGGTCCCGCTCTCGCCCAGACGAAGCCCGCCGCTCCGGCCCCCGCGGCTCCCGCCGCGCCGCAAGGTGCCGCCATCACCCCGGGCCACCTCGCGCTCGCGAAGGAGGTGATGCTCTCCTCCGGCATCGCCCGCTCCTTCGACTCGATCCTTCCGGCCTTCGGCGAGCAGATCAAGCAGGCGGCGGTCACCCGGCCCGAGCTGACCAAGGACCTCGCCGACGTCATCGAGAAGATGCAGCCCGAGCTGGAGCTGCAGAAGCAGCGGATCATCGAGACCGCCTCGCGCATCTACGCGACCCGGCTCACCGAGGCGGAGCTGCGCGACATCGCGGCCTTCTTCCGGTCGCCCTCGGGCAAGCGCTACGTCGAGACCCAGCCCCAGGTGCTCGACGACATGGTGCAGTCGATGCAGACCTGGACCCAGGAGGTCTCGGAATACATGATGGTCCGTGTCCGGGCCGAGATGGGCAAGCGCGGCCACCAGCTTCAGTGACCGCCCGCACGGCCGGCGAGCGGGCGGCAGGGCTCGATCGTCTCGGCGCGATCGTCGTGGCCGCCCTGCCGGCCTGCATGGCCGTGGCGAACCGGTCGAGCCCGGTGGTGGTCGGCCTCGCCGGGCTCCTGCTGCTCGCCGGCAGCCTGGTGGCCCGGCGCCCGCTGCGGCCGCTCCTCGTCGCGCCGCTCGCGACGCCCGCCGGGATCGCCGCCCTCGCCTTCCTGGCCTGGTGCGCGGTAAGTCTCGCCTGGAGCCCGCTGCCCGGCCTGTCGCTGCGCACCCTGTCGGAGTTCCTGCCGGCGCTCCTCGGCGCGTACCTGGTGGCGCGCCTCGCGCCGCCGCACCTGGCGTCCGTCGCCGGGCCGGCGGCCTGGATCCTGATCGCGACCTGCCTCTACGTGGTCGCCGACCTCGCCTCGGGCCTCGTGATCCGCGAGGCCCTGGGCCAGCGCGTCGCCGCCTTCGCGTTCAACCGGCCGCTCCTGACCGGGATGCTGCTGATCTCCCCCCTCGCGGCCCTCCTCGCGGCGCGCGGCCGGCGCGGCCTGGCGGCGCTGACTGTCGCCGTCTTCGCGGTGGCGGCCTGGCGCTCGGTCAGCGGCGCGACGGTGCTGGGGCTCGCCGCCGGCGCCCTCACCTTCGGTGCGGTGCGCTGGCTGCCCGCTCGCGCCGGGATCGGCCTCACCGGCGCCGCTTTCCTCGGGGCGCTGGTGCTGGCGCCGGTCGAGGGCGATCTTCTGGCCCGCACCATGCCCGACGCCCTGCACCAGCGGCTCGCCGGCAGCAGCACCCGGGCCCGGGTCGCCATCGCCCGCAGCTTCGGCGCGGCGGTCGCCGCCGATCCGTGGCGCGGGGCCGGCTACGGCACCTCCGGGCGCTTCCAGGACGCGCCGGTGGCCGAGCGGATCGAGCCCGAGATGCGCTTCATGCTGGCGGTCGGGCACCCGCACAACAGCTTCCTGCAGGTCTGGGCCGAGCTCGGGATCGTCGGCGCGACGCTGGCAGCCCTCGTCCTGGTCCTGACCCTGCGGGCTCTCGCGGCCTGGACGGGCCTCGCCCGCGGCACCGCGCTGGCGCTGCTCGCGGCGGCGGGCATCGTCGCCTTCGTGGAGCACGGTGCCTGGCAGGCCTGGTGGACCGCCGGCGTCGGCGCGGCCATCGCCTGGCTGCGCGCCGTGAACTATCAGATACAAGCCCTGACAACAGAGCGGTGACCGCCATGACCGAGACCCGAGATCAGGCTTTCGACGTCGATCTGTTCGTGATCGGCGGCGGCTCCGGCGGGGTGCGGGCGGCCCGCATCGCCGCCGGCTACGGCGCGCGCGTGCAGCTCGCCGAGGAGTACCGGGTCGGCGGCACCTGCGTGATCCGCGGCTGCGTGCCGAAGAAGCTGATGGTCTATGCCGGCCGGTTCGCCGACGAGTTCGAGGACGCCGCCGGCTTCGGCTGGGAGGTCGGTACCCCGCGCTTCGACTGGGCGACCCTGAAGGCCCGGCGCGACGCCGAGGTGACGCGGCTCGAGGGCATCTACGCCACCAACCTGATGCGGGCCGGCGTCGAGGTCGTCGCCGACCGGGCGGTGATCGAGGATCCCCACACGGTGCGCCTCGTCCGCGCCGGCACCCGCGTGCGCGCCCGCCATATCCTGGTCGCGGTCGGCGCCCATCCGGTGAAGGAGCCGCTGATCCCCGGCGCCGAACTCGCCATCACGTCGAACGAGGTGTTCGAGCTGGAGACGCAGCCGGAGCGCATCCTGGTGGTCGGCGGCGGCTATATCGCGGTCGAGTTCGCGGGCGTGTTCGCCAGCCTCGGTACCCGCACCACCCTGCTCCACCGCGGCGACCGGCTGCTGCGCGGCTTCGACGGCGAGATCCGCCAGGCCCTCGGCGAGGCCTACGCCAAGCGGATGGACCTGCGCCTGAACACCACCGTCCACCGCCTCGACCGGCGCGACGGCGCGATTCTCGCCACCCTGAGCGACGGCAGCGAACTGATGGTCGACCAGGTGCTGGTGGCGACCGGGCGGCGCCCGAACGTCGCCGGCCTCGGGCTGGAGAAGGCCGGGATCGCCCTCGATGCCGTGGGCGCCATTCCCGTCGACCGCTTCTCGCAGACGGCAGCGCCCTCGATCTACGCCGTCGGCGACGTCACCAACCGCGCGGCGCTCACCCCGATCGCGATCCGCGAGGGCCATGCCTTCGCCGACACGGTGTTCGGGGGCAAGCCCTGGGCGGTCGATCACGACCTGATCCCGACCGCGGTGTTCTCGACCCCCGAGATCGGCGTCGTCGGCCACGGCGAGGAGGTGGCGCGGCGCCTCTGCGGCGAGATCGACGTCTACGAGGCCCGCTTCCGGCCGATGAAGGCGACCCTCTCGGGGCGCGACGAGCGGATCCTGATGAAGATCATCGTCGAGCGGGCGAGCGACCGGGTGGTCGGCGTCCACGTGCTCGGCCACGATGCCGGCGAGATCATCCAGGCCGTCGGCATCGCGGTGACGATGGGGGCGAAGAAGGCCGATTTCGACCGCACGATCGCGGTCCACCCCACCGCCGGCGAGGAGCTGGTGACGATGCGCACGCCCTCGGTGGTCAAGCAGCCGGTGGCGGTGGGGTGAGCCTACCCGTCGGGAACGACGCCCCGTCCCTCACCGTCAGCGCCCGCCGATCCCCCGTCACCCGCGCCGGGGAGGAAATCGTGCGGGCGTGACCCGGAACGCGGTCGAGGGCGATCATGCGGATCAGGCTCGCACGGGACAGGTCGTGCTCGGTCAGCATCGTCTCGCCGGGCCCGCGGGACTGCGCCAGGCCGTCGGCGAAGGAGAGCGACCCATAGGCGGCGAGCGGGTACGGGTGCCAGCCGTCCGCGCCGAGCGGGCTCGGCCGTTCCAGGATCCACGCGGCGCTCGCCCCCGAGACGTGCCGGCCGCCCGGCGCCGCGAGGTCGAAGGCCTGGAGCATCGTGCCGGCGGTCTCGTTCTTCAGGTTGATGCGGACGGTCGCGGGATCGCGAACCGTCAGGATCGCGCTCACGACGTCGCCCGGCGCGACCGCGAGCCCGAGGGGCTGGGGCGCGTTGTTCTCGCCCTTCGCCCACCATTGCACCCAGGTCTCGTAATGCGCCCGGGCTCCGTCCCAGATCTGAAGCGTGCCGATCTGCGGCAGGCTGGCATTGCGGTAGGCGCCCTGCCCGTCGAGGCCGATCCACACCGAGGCGCGGGCCGGCCGGCCCGCCGCCCCGGTCACCGCCGGCACGCGCCAGCGCGCCATCACGCCGACGAGGCTGCGCCCGTGTAGCGCGGTGAGCGAGGCCCCCGACCAGTTCACGCTGCGGCGCGCCGGCACGGGCGCTGGCGTGCGCGCGACCACGAATTCCGGAGCCGCGGCGCGCGGGGCCGGGGCCGGCCGGGGCGCCGCCACGAAGCGCAGGCGGCGCCCCGGCGGCGGCGCCACGAAGGCGCGGCGGAAGGCGCGCGCCGCCGGGCCGTCCTCGGGCCGCGGCGCCGGCAGGCCGTAGGGGTCGAGGAGATCCGGACCGGCCCGAATCAGGTCGAGATCGCCCGGCGGCAGGGGGAGCGGGCGGAGGGCGAGGGGCGGGGCGAGGTGAATCGCACGGTCGCCGGAATCCCGGGGCATCGCGATACGCCTCCGCTCAACGCCCGTCCGAGGGCAGGACGAGATCCGGGTTGAGTTCCCGGGCGGCCGCGATCATCGCGTCGCCGAAGCGCGGCAGGGCATAGTCGCCGCGGCTCAGGCCGTCGCCGCCATGGGCCGACAGACCGGCGAAGACTGCGTCGGCGAGCCGGCGGCCGGCGGTCGAATCGCTCGGATAGTGCAGCCCGGCGATCTCGCGGTTGCGGGCGACGCGCCGGGCGAGGGCCTTCAGCGTCTCGTCGACCGGGCGTCGCTCGGCATGCGGCAGGCCGGCGAGGCGTAAGGTCCCGGCGACGCACCGCGCCATCAGGCGTGCCTGGGTGGCGTGGCCGCTCGGGAAGGAGGCGTGCCCCGGGACCGGCACCGGCGGCAGCAGGGCCGGGCAGAGGAAGGAGGGCCGCGGCCGCTCGAACTCCTCCTTGAAGCGCAGGGCCGCGAAGGAGCCGACGAGGCTCGCGACGTGCAGCACCCGGTAGGTACGCGGATGCGAGGCCGGCGTGATCGACAGGACCTCCATGAAGGCGGTGATGAACTCGACGTCCTGGGCCAGGATCTCGCCCAGGGCCGAGGCGCGCTCGTCCCGCGCCAGCACCAGGAGCGTGTCGAGCTCGATCGCCTGGCCCTTCCCGCCGCCCGTCTCCTCGCGCAGGTCGAGGAGGATCTGCGCCATCGCGTCGTGGAGGGCGTCGGTGTCCCACGCCGTCGCGGCGAAGTCCCGCAGCACCCGGTAGGCGTACCAGCGCCCGGTCCAGGCACGGTCCTCGAAGGCGAGCGAACGGCCGGACGGCTCGTCCAGGCTGCGGAAGGCGATCCGCCTGCGGGCGGCGCCCGCCGGCGTCTCGTCGCGGATGAAGACCGGGCGCCGGAAGGTCCCGATCTCCGCCCCCTCCCGCGTCGCTTCGAGGGAGAACGGGAAATCCGGCCGGTCGGGCACGAACCAGCCGCCGGCATCGCCGCTGATGCCGGCATTGCCGGTGTTGCCCGTATTGCCGGTGTTCCCGGTATTGCCCGTGTTGCCCGTATTGCCGGTCATCGCTCCCCTCCCCGATCCGCGTCTCCCGTCTCGACCCGGTGCGGGCCGGCGCCGCGAGCGGAGAGACCCCCGCTCAATCCGGCAGCCCCGCCGCCCGCAGATGGCCGATCCAGCGCCCCTGGACCGGATCGGCGAAGGGGCAGCGCGGCGCGTAAGACCCGAGCCGGAAGCCCGGCTGGAGCCGCATCAGCTCGCCGGCCGCCTCCGACGCCTCGGGCAGGCGGCCGGCCGCCGCCAGGCTCGCCGCGAGGGTGCGCAGGGTGAAGCGGATGGCGCGGTTGCGCGCCACGGCGCTCAGGCTCCAGGCCACCGCGGCGTCGTAATCGCCCGCGACGTAGTGGGCCTGGGCGAGCAGCCCCTCGTGCCAGAAGGTGTAGGGGTCGCTGGGCGCCAGCCGCTGGCCGGTCTCGCCGTGCGCGACCGCCTGCCGGCCGTCGCCGGCGAATCCGTGGGCGGCACTGCTCATCGTCCAGGCGATGGCGAGGCTCGGGCCCGCCTCGATCGCCCGGTCGAGGAAGTGCCGCGCCGTGCGGGCGTCGCGCAACAGGTAGGCCTGGACGTGACCGTGGATCGCCAGCGCCAGGGGGTCGTTGCCGTCCCGCTCGATCGCCGCGCGGGCCCTCTCCGCCGCCGCCCGCCCGTCGCCGTCGGGATCGGGCGAGCCCATCTCGCCGACCCGGAAGACGTGCCACCAGGCCGCGTAGGCAAAGGGCGGCGCGTAGGACGGATCGAGGGCGATCGCCTGCTGCAGGAGGCCGCCGGCCCGGGCGAAGCTCTCGGCATCCATCCGGTGCAGCAGGTCCAGCGCCTGGAGCAGCAGGTCGTAGCTCGTCAGGCTCGCCGGGTGCTTGCGCAGGGCCCGCTGCAGCTCGCGCTCGCGCACGTGCGGCGCGATGGTCCGCACCAGCTTGAGGGCGATGGCATCCTGGAGGGCGAAGACCTGGCTGATCAGGCCCTCGTAATGGTCGGCGCTGACCACCGCCCCGGTGGCACACTCGATCAGGGCGGTGCAGACCCGCAGGGTGTCGCCGTGATGCTGGATCGTCCCGTCCATGACGTAGCGCACGCCGAGGCGGCGGCCGAACGCCGCCGGGTCGGGGCGCCCGCGGCGATAGGCCAGGGTCGAGCCGCGGGAGATCACGAACAGGTCGCGCAGGGACGACAGCGCCCGGACGATCCAGTCGGTGAAGCCGTCGGCCAGCGTCAGGCGGTCGGTCGCGCAGGCCCGGAACGGCAGCACCGCGATCGAGGCCCGCGCCTCGGCGCCCGGCGCGCATTCGCCCGCGCGCAAACCCGAGCCGGTCCCGGAGCGCAGGGCGAAGACCCGGACAGGCCGGGCGTGGTTGCGCAAGGGAAGCGGCCCGAGATCGGTCGCGAGCGCCCGCGCCGCCGCGCTCGCCCGGGAAAATACCGCCTCCGAGACGATCACATCGCCGGCCTCGGCATAGGCCTGCAGCCGGGCCGCGACGTTGACGCCGTCGCCGAACACGTCGCCGTCCTCGACGATGATCTCGGCGAGGTTGACGCCCATCCGGAAGGTCAGGCGCGCCTCGGCGGGCTCGCCCTCCGTCGCCTGCGCGATGCGGCGCTGCACGGAAAGCGCGCAATCCGCCGCCGGGCCCGCCTCCGGGAAGATGGCGATGAAGCCGTCGCCGGTGTTCTTGACGATCCGGCCGCCGCGCTCGGCGATCAGCGGATCGATGATCCCGGCGCGCAAGGCCTTCAGGCGGCGGTGGGTCGCCTCCTCGGCCATCTCGCTGAGCCGGGTATAGCCGACCACGTCGGCGACCAGGATGGCGGCGAGGTGGCGCTCCACGGTCAGGGCGTCCCGGGCCAGGGCGTCCGGATCCTGGACCGCGGGAGGGGGTGGGGCGTCCACCGGCTCGGCCTGTCGCATGCTCCGCCTCATGGCGGACTGCTCCGCACGATCGAAGTGCGAACAATCCGCCACGATACGGCGAAGCCTTTGCTTTGATGAGTATCAATCATGGCAGCACCGATCCGATGCCAATACTGTCATGCACTGCCGGATACGTCCAGTGCCGAGCATCGATGTCGTTCGCCTTCGCGCGCGAGCCGGCTTGCGCGGCGTGGCGCCGGCGCGGCCCCACGGACATCGTGCCGGACCGTTGCGGCAAGACCCCTCGCGCGGCGCGGCAAACCCCCCTATAAGCCCGGCTTCCGCGACCGACCTGACCGGTTATCGAAGAGGTGCGCGAGGAGAGGACGATGAGCGAGCGTTGGACCCCCACGAGCTGGCGGCGGCTGCCGATCCAGCAGGTTCCGGACTATCCGGATTCCGCCTCCCTCGAGGCGGTGGAGCGGCAGCTCGCGAGCTTTCCTCCGCTGGTGTTTGCCGGTGAGGCGCGCAAGCTGAAGCAGGGGCTCGCCAAGGTCGCGGCGGGCGAGGCGTTCCTGCTCCAGGGCGGCGACTGCGCCGAGAGCTTCGACGAGCACTCCGCCGACAACATCCGCGACTTCTTCCGCGTCTTCCTGCAGATGGCGCTGGTGCTCACCTTCGCGGGCGGCTCGCCGGTGGTGAAGGTCGGCCGCATCGCCGGGCAGTTCGCCAAGCCGCGCTCCTCGCCGGTCGAGACCGTCGACGGCGTCACGCTGCCGAGCTACCGCGGCGACATCGTCAACGGCATCGGCTTCACGGAGGCCGAGCGCGTGCCCGATCCGCGCCGGCAGGCCGAGGCCTACCGTCAGTCGGCCGCGACGTTGAACCTGCTGCGTGCCTTCGCGACCGGCGGCTACGCCAATCTCGAGAACGCGCATCGCTGGATGCTCGGCTTCGTCAAGGACTCGCCCCAGTCCTCGGCCTATGCCGACCTCGCCCAGCGCATGACCGAGACCCTCGACTTCATGCGGGCGATCGGCATCAACCCGGAGACGCACCAGGAGGTGCGCCAGACCGATTTCTACACCAGCCACGAGGCCTTGCTGCTCGGCTACGAGGAGGCCCTGACCCGGGTCGATTCGACCAGCGGCGACTGGTACGCCACGTCGGGCCACATGCTGTGGATCGGCGACCGCACCCGCCAGGCCGACCACGCCCATATCGAGTTCGCCCGGGGCATCCGGAACCCGATCGGCCTCAAATGCGGCCCGTCGCTGAAGGCCGACGACCTGATCCGGCTCGTCGACCTGCTCAACCCGACCGATGAGGCCGGCCGCCTGACCCTGATCTGCCGCTTCGGCGCCGACAAGGTCGGGGACCACCTCCCCGGCCTGATCCGGGCGGTGGAGCGCGAGGGCCGCAAGGTGGTGTGGTCCTGCGACCCGATGCACGGCAACACCGTGACGGCGAGCGGCTACAAGACCCGGCCGTTCGAGCGGGTGATGAAGGAGATTCAGGGCTTCTTCGACATCCACCAGGCGGAAGGGACCCATGCCGGCGGCATCCACCTCGAGATGACGGGCAAGAACGTCACCGAGTGCACCGGGGGCGCCCGGGCGCTGACGGCGGACGACCTGCGCGACCGCTACCACACCTATTGCGACCCGCGCCTCAACGCCGAGCAGGCGCTGGAAGTGGCGTTCCTGACCGCCGACCTCGTCAAGCGCGAGCGTCGGCAGCACGAGCACCCGCGGATCGAGGCGGCCGAGTAGGTTTTTTCGGAGCGTCGGAATGAGAGGGGGCCCGGGACGGGTGCCGCGGACGCGCGGTATCCCTCCCGGGCCTTGTCGTGTCGAATGCGCGCAGCGCCGGGACTCTCTCTTGTTGGTACCTTGCTGCATCGGACCGACATGGCCCTAAGAGACTACCTAGGAGACGTTGCGGAAGCGATGATCTTCGAGCAGGATCGTCCACGACGCACAGGGCGATTCGCATGCCATCAACCCGTATTAGCACCCGACAGGGTTGGATCGCCGGACGTCATCGCGAGGTTATAGAGGCCGTACAGCAGGCATTGTCGAAAGGCTTGCTCATCCCAGAGCATGACCGTTGCATCTTTCTTCAGGAATTCGACGATCACCTGTTGATCACGCCTCCCACGAAGGGGTCGAGATATATGGTGATTGAAATCACCCTCTTCTCCGGACGGTCGATGGATGCGAAGCGCCGTCTTTATCGGGCAATCTCGGAGGAGCTGGCACAGTTCGAAGTCCCTGCAGCCGACATAAAGACCATTTTGATTGAGGTTGATCAGGAAAATTGGGGGCTGTCTGGCCAGCCGGCCAGCGAAATGGATCTTGGATTTAAGATCGATGTTTGATTGATTTTGTTGACTGAGGCGATTATCATCTGTGCAATTCTTGAGGATTGCAGGATTATGTCGGGCTCCACTGTGCGGCCTTGGAATGACCGCGAGAATTTCAATATTGTTGATAAGCATCAAATAGGACTTCAGAGAACGCTCGCATAGGGCAAAGGCAGGCTGCGGTCGAGTCCGCAGGCTGCCTCCTCCAAAAGATGGAAGCCCTACGAAGACGACCCCGGCTCCAGCCCGGCCGGCCGCTCCTGCGACCGGAACGGATGCACCAGCTGTTCGCCGAACCCGCGCGGGAACGCCGGATCGCCGTTGCCGAAATCCTGCGGCAGGACCCCTTTCGGCATGTAGTAGGTGCCGAAGATCAGGTCGATGACGGGGAAGCAGCCGGCGAAGTTGCTGTTGCCGCCCTGGTCCGGCCCGGTGTGGTGCCAGCGGTGGAAGACCGGGCTCACCAGGACGTAGCGGAACGGGCCGAAGGTCCAGTCGAGGTTGGCGTGGGCGAGCGCCGAGACGCCGACATTGAACGGCACGAGGGCGATCAGCACGTCCGGCGAGATGCCGAGGAGGAGCGGAACCACGTCCGCGAGGGCGCCGTGAAAGACCGCGTCGACCGGGTGGAAACGGGCGGCCGAGGTCCACTCGATCTCCTCGGAGGAGTGGTGGATGGCGTGGAAGCGCCACAGCCGCATCGTGTGGAACAGCCGATGCGTCGTGTACATCACGAGGTCGGAGAGGATCAGGTAGAGCGGCGCCTGCACCCAGACCGGCAGGCCGGCGAGCGGCCCGATCCCCTCGCCGAACAGGCGGGGCAGCCCGAGCGTCGCCGGGAGCCCGTTCAGCAGGAACAGGCCGATGACCAGGAGCCAGATCCGGGCGTAGCCGGAGACGACCGGGATCACGAACCAGTAGCAGACATCCGTCACGATGTCGGGCTTGCGCCACCACGGCCGGCCCGGATTGCACGCCCGGGCGACCCAGGCGATCGCCGTGAACAGCAGGCCCAGGATCGTCAGCAGCAGCACGATGCTGGCGGTGCTCTGGCCGAGATTCTGGATCACGCTCCAGAGAGAGGGCGGCGTCGGAACGGTCGGCATCGTCGCGAACCTTGCTTGCGAACCAAGATCTTGGGCTAAGCAGACTTGCGTTGGCAGGCCAACGCTTCATCCGCTTAGGTTGTTAGTTTGTCGCAGATTTTCATCGCAAAACCGGCCACCACTTTTGCGAAATCTGCTTAGGATTTCGGGGTCATGAACCGGCGGATCTGCGCCAGCGCCGCCTCGACCTGGAGGGCCAGGAGCGCGCGCCCGCGTTCCGCCGTGGCGCGGCGGGGATCGCCGCTGCTGCCGTCGCCGGCGAGCCCGAGCCGGGCGAGGAGCGGCGGCGGCGCCCGGTCGAAGTCGACGCGCTCGGGCGCGGTCGCCATCAGGGAGGCGTGGTCGGCGAGGCCCGCATGGCCTCCGATCGTGGCCGCCGTCTCGCCCTGCGCCTCCAGCCAGAGCGTCTGCGCCCGATTGCCCGCGACGTAGTAGTCGTCGACGCTCAGCACCCGCACGCCCTGGGGGGCCCAGTCGCGGTCGAGCCTTGCCGCGACCCGCTGCTGGGGCGCCAGCGAGCCGCCGTGATCGGCGATGAACAGGATGGTGCGGAAGCCCTGCCCCTTCAGGCTGCGGGCGATGCCCTCCAGCGTGCCCGCATAGGCCTCCTCGGAGACGCCGAGCGTGCCCGGGAGGACGAGGTTGCCGGTCGGCGGGTCGAAGTCGCCCTGCGGCACGTAGGACACGACCGGGGCGATCAGCGTGTGGCCGAGTCCTTCCGCGATGCGCCGCGCCGTCCAGGCGACGATGCTGTCGTGCTTGGCGATGGCGAGATAGGGGCCGTTCTGCTCCAGGCCGCCGCTCGGGACGAGCGCGGTCGTGTAGCCCTGGTCGAGGGCCTGGCGCACCTCGACCCAGGTCATCTCGGCCATCGCGATCCGCTGCACGGCGGGCGCCGGCCAAGAATTCGGCCAAGAATGCTGCAGGGTCAGGACGCCGAAACCCAGGAGGGTGCAGCCGGTCAGGACGGCGCGCCGGGAGGGAGGAAGCGGGCGGAAGGTCGGCATGCGGGGGTCGGCATGGGGGCGTGCGCGCCGTCGCTTCGCGGCCGCGGGTCGAGGCGGTCATAAACCGGAAAGCTTAACGAAGCGGCCGCAGGTGGCCGCCGCCTTCGAGCGAGATTGTCGGTCCGGAAGGCTTGCGCCCCCGCCGGACCGTCGCTATACCGCCGCCATCCCGCCGGGCCAGCTCCCATCGTCTAGCGGTCTAGGACGTCGCCCTCTCACGGCGAAAACAGGGGTTCGAGTCCCCTTGGGAGCGCCACCGGCCGGATCTTCGGGACAAAGCTGATTGTCGGGTCCGGTCCGCCATTCGCGCGGCGTCGCGCGTGTTTCGCGCGTTCGGCCCCTCCCCCAAAGCGGTAGGCGATCCCCGCCCCCTCCACCAAGGGATGCGCGCGTCGGCGCCGTCTCGGCTGTCCTCCCGTGGATCGGCCTGCTAAGCATCCGCCATACAACAATCGTATTCGGCGAGAAATGTGATGCAACGTGTCGTCATGCGCCTGCTGATATCAGTAGTCTTATGTATGATGCTTGCGGCATCGCTCCTCCTCTTGCTTGAGCAACTCTCTCCGCGTGTGCTGGCGTTGATGCCGCTCGACGGCGCTACGGAAGTCTATCCCGGCTTGCCGATCGCCGTCGGCTTCTCTCGCGACATGGCGCCGGAGACGATCGGGCCCGCGACGATCGCGCTGAGCGAGGAGGCCGGTGCGCCGGTCGCGGCCGCCATCACCTACGACGCGGCCCAGCGCTCCGCCCGGCTGGTGCCGCAGGCGCCCCTGCGGGCGGGCGCGACGTACCGGATCGCGGTCGGGGCCGGAAGCCGGCCGGAGAGCGTCCTGGGGCTCGCGCTGCGGCAGCCCGCGGAGGGGCGCTTCACCGTGGCGGCGACGCCCACACTCGCCGAGGTGCCCGGCGCGCCGGTCCTGGTGGCGGTCGGGCCCAAGAATCCCTTCGGGCCGTACTACGCCGAGATCCTGCGGGCGGAGGGGCTGAACCTGTTCTCGGTGGTCGCGACGCAGGACCTCACGCCGGAGCGCCTCGCCCGGACCGCCCTGGTGCTGATGACGGAGGCGCCGGACGAGGCCCTGGCCGCGCGGCTCTCCGACTGGGTGCAGGACGGCGGCAACCTGATCGCGATCCGCCCAGAGGGCGCGTGGCTGCCGCTGTTCGGCCTCGCCCCGGCCGGGAATCCTCTCGGCGAAGAGGGTTCGGCCGGGCGATATCTCCAGGTCGACGCGCAGGCCCCGGCCGTCCGCGGCATCGTCCATCGGGCGATGCAGTTCCACGGCCCCGCCACCCGCTACGCCACGCAGGACGCCGCAATCCTCGCCCGCCTCTCGACCGGCGCCGAGGCTCTGCCCTGGCCGGCGGTCTCGCTGCACCGCGCCGGCCAGGGCCAGGCGGCGGCCTTCGCCTTCGACCTCGCCACCTCGGTGGTGCGCCTGCGCCAGGGCAACCCGGCCTTCGCGGGCCAGGAGCGGGACGGGCTGCCGCCGCGGCGGCCGAACGACCTGTTCTTCCCCGACTACCTCGACCTGTCGCGTGTGGCGATCCCGCAGGCCGACGAGCAGCAGCGGCTGCTCGCCAACCTGATCGTGACGATGAGCGCCGAGCGGCTGCCGCTGCCGCGGGTCTGGTACCTGCCCGACGAGCGCCGCGCCGCCCTGATCATGGCCGGGGACGACCACGCCACGCGCCGCGGCACCCTGGATTCCTACAAGCGCCTCGTCGCCGAGAGCCCGCTCGATTGCCGGCCCGAGGCCTGGGATTGCGCGCGGGCGACCTCCTACGTCACGCCGGCGACGCGCTTAGGATCGGACGACGCGCGATCTTACGCGGCGCTCGGCTTCGAGACCGGGATCCACGCCGATACCGGCTGCCGCGACGTCGACGGCGCGACCCTCGGCCTCGCGCTGAGCCGGCAGGTCGGCGGCATCGGCGAGAAGCTCGGCCTGCCGCCCCAGGAGACCCACCGCCTGCACTGCGTCACCTGGAACGGCTGGGCCGACACCGCCAAGATCGAGCGGGCGGCGGGGATCCGCCTCGACCTCGGCTACTACTACTGGCCGGGCTCGTGGATCCGCCGGCGGCCGGGCTTCATGAACGGGTCCGGCTTCCCGATGCGCTTCGCCGACTTCGACGGGCGGGTCCTCGACATCTACCAGGCCGCCAGCCACCTGGTGAACGAGAACGGCGTCGACCAGCGCACCGGCATCGCCACGATGCTCGACCGGGCGCTCGGCCCCGAGCAGTTCTTCGGCGCCTTCGGCACCCACTACGACTACACCGATGGCTATTTCGACCACCTCGTCGCGGCGGCCCGCGAGCGCGGGGTCGCGATGATCTCGGCGGCCCAGATGCTGCGCTGGCTCGACCGCCGGGAGGCGACCCGGTTCGAGGCCCTGGCCTGGAACGGGCACGACCTGACCTTCCGGGTCCAGCTCGAGGACGGGCCGGAGCGGGTGACCGGGATGCTGCCGGTCTCGGCCCTGTCCCACCGCCTCGCGGCGATCACCCGCGGCGGCCAGCGGGTACATTTCCGGACCGAGACCATCAAGGGGATCGACTACGCGATGTTCGACCTGGAGGCGGGCCGCTACGCGGTGCTCTACGACGAGAAGACCTCGGCGATGCCGCTCCCGGCCCGGCTGCGGTGAGGATCCTCCGCCAGAGCATTTTCCGACGAAGTGGAAACCGGTTCGTCTTAGAAAATGCGGCACAATCAAAAACCTAGAGTCCTTCGCGATCGCGAGGCGATCGTGAAGGACTCAGAGCCCTGCGGCATCGGGGACGCACCACCTTTCCAGATCCCGGGCGTTGGGCCGGGACCGCGCCCGCATCCTGCGGCGCATTCCTGACCACCGCCCGACCCCCGAGGCCCGACCCGATGGCTGCCGACACCAACGCCCTCTCCGACCGCGCCCTGTCGATCTTCGCCTTCGCGGCCTACCACCACCTGATCAGCGGCCAGCCGATCAGCTCGGTGGTCCGCCGGGACGGCCGCGGCCACCAGGCGGATCCCGAGGGCGCCGCCGAGGTCGAGACCCGCGGCCTCGCGACCCTGAGCGACGACGAGATCACCTTCACCGAGCCGGGCGTCGCCTTCGTCGAGAAGACGGTCGCGGCGATCCGCCAGGCGAGCGGACGGTAGATCCGGCCGGACTGCGGTTCCCGGCGCTTGACGGTCCGCCCGCCGCGATGGAACGCGTGACCGTCGCGGCGCCGGGCTTCCCCGAACCGCTCCGGAGACTTGACCGTGGACGCGTCCGCCCTCGCCCGCCTGATCGACCACACGCTCCTGCGGGCCGACGCGACCCCGGCCGAGGTGCGCCGCCTGTGCGAGGAGGCGCTGACCCACCGCTTCAAGGCGGTCTGCGTCAACCCGGTCCATGTCGGCCTCGTCGCCGGGGTCCTGGCCGGCAGCGACGTCGCCCCCTGCTCCGTGGTCGGCTTCCCCCTCGGGGCGGTGCGGCCGGAGGACAAGGCGGCGGAGGCCGCCGGCGCCGTGGGCCGGGGTGCGACCGAGATCGACATGGTGATCGCGCTCGGCGCCCTGAAGGCGGGCGACCACGCCGCCGTCCGGGCCGACATCGCGGCGGTCCGGGCCACCTGCCGGGGCTCGGTGCTGAAGGTCATCGTCGAGACCTGCCTCCTCGACGATGCGCAGAAGCGCCTCGCCTGCCTCCTCGCGGTCGAGGCCGGCGCCGATTTCGTCAAGACCTCGACCGGCTTCTCGACCGGTGGCGCCACCGCGGCCGACGTCGCCCTGATGTGCGCGACGGTGGGCGACGCCGTCGGCGTCAAGGCGTCCGGCGGCGTGCGCAGCCTGGAGGCCGCCCGCGCCCTGATCGCGGCGGGCGCGACGCGGCTCGGTACGAGTTCGGGCGTGGCACTGGTGACGGCGGGAGTGGCGGGTGGAACTTACTGACGATCCGGCCCGGATCGGACGAGAACTCCATCGCCGCGCCGTGACCTCGGGGCCGGTCACTCGTAGCCGGTCCGCCAGTCGCTGTCCTTGCAGCGCGCCATGACGTGCCCGTTCATGCGCATGCGCCCGTCGACCCTGTCGAACGCGTAGGTCGTCCTGCTGGTCGTCCCTTCGGAGTCGCAGGTCGCCGGGATCCTCATCCCGCCCGCCGTCGCGCGCGCCGCGGACAGCTTGAAGGTACAGGTCGTCTCGTTCCAGATGATCTGGGACCGCTCGATCCGGAATATCGCACCCTCGACCTTGAGCGGGTCCGCCTTGCAGGCCTTGGCCGACGGAGACCAGATCCCGACGTAGAACGGGGTCTCGAAGGAGGAAGCTTTGGCGGCAGCCACCGATGGGATCAGGCTGGCGGCGAGCACAAGGACGGGAACGCGCATCAGAAACTTCACCTTTCCGTAACCGGCAGCGTCAGCCTCGTGTCCGAAGCCCCGCCATCGGCAATGTCGGTACGCGGGGGCCCCGCTCCTGAATGTGATGTTCACGAACGCGGGTCCGGCAGGAGAAGCGCGATAACGAGCCTACATTGTCGTTCCACTCAGAGCATCCATCGATTTTGATTGAAATTCCTAACCGGCGCCCATCCATCCTGCAGGGGCGAACGATTGCATTTCAGGATTTCTGAACGTTTCGACGCCAGCGTCCCAGCCTGCAAGAGGACCGGAGGCGCGACCCGGATGTCCGTGGTCCGCCCGTCGAGACTGGAATGTGCGTGATGCTGAAGCGGTGGGTTCTGGCGGCCATCATCCTCACCTCGGCGGGCATCGCGCGGGCCGAGAGCAGCGGCTACAGCTATCCGGTCGGGCTCGACGAGAACGGCGACAACTTCGTGGCCCTCCGGAGCCAGCCGGCGACGCAGGAGGGAAGCCGGCTGCGCAAGCTGGGGCCGGGGACGCTGTTCAGCGTGATCGGGCGGCAGGGCGCCTGGTACAACGTGCGCCTGCTCGACGGCGAGACCGGGTGGGTCTACGGCCGCTACGTCGGGTGCTGCACCCGCGGCCTGCAAGGCCCGGCGCCCACCCTCGCCCAGACCACGCAGGTGGTCGTGCAGACCGGGGAGGCCGAGGCCGTGCGGCTGCGCGGGCAGGTCGAGCAACTCACCGCCCTCGTGCGCGCCAACCAGGAGAAGCAGGAGCGGCGCGAGCGCGAGGCGGCCGCCGCCGCCCGTCAGGCGGCGCAAGCGGAGGCCGAGCGCCTGCCGGCGGCCGACGAGGACGCGCTCGCGGGCCTGAGTGCCCGGTTCGAGCAGGCGGCGGCCAATCGCGCCTCGTACCTGACGCCGACCAAGCCGGACGACCAGGATCTCGGCCGCACCGCGCGTGCGGCGTCCGAGCAATTCCCCAAGGTGCCCTACTACATCCCCGGGACGCGGGAGAGCGGACGGTTCTGGGTCGAGCCCCGGGTCGGCGATACCGGCCGCCTGTCCTATGACATGGTCTTCGTCGATCCGCGGGCCGGCGTCGACCAGAAGCGGTCGGTCATCGACCTGTCCCCCGATCAGCTCGACCGGATGAAGCAAGCCATCGGCAAGATCTCGCTCTGGTCCGAGATCGCCCACCGCAACGAGGTGCGGCGCCACTACCGGAAGCGGGTCGATTGCTTCCCGGAGGCGTCGTGCCCGCGCGACGGCGACAAGATCGACGGCAAGTCCTCGACCGAGATCGTCTTCTTCGTCAACGAGGACGGCTCGACGGGCGGCCGCATCCAGCGCAACAAGGGCCGCTACGACGAGGGCTACAACGTCTCCGTCAAGTCCGCCCGGCTGCTCGCCTCGTATCTGGGCTACGTGCAGAGCCGCGGCGAACGCGATTACGCGGCCGGCACGCGGAGCGCGGCGGATCTCGACGCGATGTTCAAGTGAGACGCGATCGGGGGGATCGGCCGGCCGCGCCGCGGTTGCATCGGCCGGCTCGGAGGAGGACCTACGCGATCGCCGGCCGGTACCGCTCCGGCCGCGTTCCGTCCTCGTCGGTGAAGCCGTAAGACCGCGCCAGGTCGGCCGCATGCAGCACTCGGCCCGCGAAGGCCTTGACCCCGGGGTCGCCCGCGAGCGCCGCGAGCGCCCTTCCCGCGTAGAGCGGGCTCTCCCCCGCCTCGTCCCCCATCCCGGCCTCCACCACCCGCTCGGTCCGCACCAGTCCCGGCGCCAGCGCCAGAGCGGTGACGCCGTAGGGCTTCAATTCCTCCGCCATCGCGAAGGCGAGGCGGTTGGTGGCGGCCTTGGCGAGGTCGTAGAACAGGTCGCCGAGATAGGCGTCGGTGTCGAACGAGACCAGCGCCAGCAGGCCGCCCTTGGCCGAGACCATGGCGGGGGCCACCGCCCGGGCGAGGATCAGGCCGGCGAGCGGGCCGGTCTCGAGGTTGTGGCGCAAGGGGGCGAGGCCGCGGCGCCAGAAGGCGGTGCCCCATGTGGCGCCGTCGGGGTAGCGCACGCCGTCATAGCCCTCGTTGCCGCCCCAGACGCTCGACACCGCGACGTCGATGCGGCCGAAGCGGCGTAAGACCCAGCGCACCATCGCGTCCACCTCCGGCTCGCGGGTGTGGTCGCAGAGGTAGTGGTGGCCGCGCCCGCCCGCGAGGTCGACCTCCCGGGCGGTGTCCTCCAGAGCCTCGTTGCGCTGGTCGGTGCGCCGGCCGGTCTCGCTGGAGCGGGCGGTGACGACCACCGTGGCCCCCGCCTCGCCGAGCGCCCGCGCGATGCCGCGCCCGACCCCGCGCGAGGCGCCGGCGACGAGGCAGACCTTTCCAGAGAGATCCGGGATTCCGGCAGGCCTCACCGGGTGCCGCGGGACAGGAAGCGCTGGAACGCCGCTTGCGCCTCGGGCGAGCGGAGCGCCGCATCGAAGGCCGCGGCCTCAGCGTCCATGGCGGCGCGCATCGCCTCGTGGTCGCCGCGAATCAGCCGGCGGGCGGCGGCGAGCGCCTGGCGGGGCTTCGCTGCCAGCTTCGCACCCTGCGCCAGGGCGTGTTCGAGCAGTCCGTCGGCCGGGACGACCGCGTTGGCGAGGCCGAGCCGCACCGCCTCGTCGGCCCCGAAGGCCTCGCCGAGGAGCAGGAGCTCCGTCGCCTTCGGCAGCCCGACCCGGCGCGGCAGAAGGTAGCTCGACGCCGCCTCCGGCACGAGGCCGAGATCGACGAACGGCATCCGGAAGGTCGCGGCGGGCGCGACGTAGACGAGGTCGCAGTGCAGCGTCAGCGTGGTGCCGACCCCGACCGCGAGCCCGTCCACCGCCGCCACCATCGGCGTGCGGGTCACGGCGAGCTGGCGGATGAAGCGCAACGACGGCGCCTCGCCGAAGGACTTTTCCGCCCGGGCGACGAAATCGGCGATGTCGTTGCCGGCGGTGAACACCCCCTCGACGCCGGCGAAGACCACGGCGCCGACGCCCGAGCCTTCGTGATCCGCCGATTCCAGCGCCTCGCGCATGGCGTCGTACATGGCGCCGGTGAGGGCATTCTTCTTCTCGGGGCGGACGAGCTGGACGAGGCGGACGCCGCCGGGCTGGTCGGTGATGCGGACGTGGTCGGTCATGGAGTCACCAGCAGATAGTTTCGAGCGGGCAATGGTCTGCCCAATCAACGGAATGACCCCCTCCGCGTCATTCCGGGGCCGCGAAGCGGAGCCCGGAATCCAGAACCGCAGGTGGTATAGAAAGAAGCGGAACGCGCCTCGCTCTAGTCTCATCCATCCGCGGTTCTGGATCCCGGGCTCCGCTTACGCGGCTCCGGGATGACGCGGAGGGGGTCAGGACAGGATTTTGATCTCGGAGAGGTACCGCACAGCGCCCCCTCACCCCGCGAGCGCCAGCGCCCCGTCCTGCAGGAAGCCGCCGCCCCCGGTCACCGTCTCCTCCAGCCCGCGCGCGGCCGTCGCGAGGTTCTCGGCGAAGAACCGGGCGAGCGCGATGCGGGCCGGATGCGCCGGGTCGCTCTCGCCTCCTTGCGCCGCCGCATGCGCCGCCAGCGCCGCTTGCGCCAGGCAGGTGCCGCCTTGCGCGAGGCCGAACAGGCGCAGGTACGGGGTGGCGCCGGCGAGCGCCTCCTCGGGCCGGTTCGAGCCCAGCGCCTTCAGGAGGTAGCTCGTCGCCCGGTCGAGGGACTCGATCGTCTCGCGCAGGCGCGGGGCGGTGTGGCCGAAGGCGGGCCCGCCCTCCTTCAGCACCCGCTCGGCGACGAGGCGCATCGCGCCGATCTGGCGGCGCACCACCGCGCCGTTCTCCAGCGGCAGCTTGCGGGTGACGAGGTCGATCGCCTGGATGCCGTTGGTGCCCTCGTAGATCGCCGCGATGCGGGCGT
This sequence comes from Methylobacterium sp. 17Sr1-1, assembly GCF_003173775.1. Taxonomy (NCBI): domain Bacteria; kingdom Pseudomonadati; phylum Pseudomonadota; class Alphaproteobacteria; order Hyphomicrobiales; family Methylobacteriaceae; genus Methylobacterium; species Methylobacterium sp. 17Sr1-1. The sequence continues at coordinate 2,706,206 of NZ_CP029552.1, forward strand.
CGCGCAGGTGCTGGGCGGCGCCGGTCTCCTCGACGAAGCCCATGCCGCCATGGACCTGGATGCCGAGCGAGGCGACCTCGATGCCGATATCGGTCGAGAAGGCCTTCGCCACCGGGGTCAGCAGCGAGGCCCGGGCCTGCGCCGCCCGGCGCCCCGCCTCGTCCGGCGCCCGGTGGGCGCGGTCGATCGCCTCGGCGGTGAGGTAGCAGATGCCGCGGGAAGCGCCCGTCAGCGCCTTCATGGTGAGCAGCATCCGCTGCACGTCGGGATGCTCGATGATCGCGCTGGCGCCCTCGCCCGCAGCGCTCGCCCGGCCCTGGCGGCGGTCGCGGGCGTAAAGAAGAGCCTGCTGGTAGGCGCGCTCGGCGATGGCGACGCCCTGGAGGCCGACGCCGAGGCGGGCGTTGTTCATCATCGTGAACATGCAGGCCAGCCCCCGGTTCGGCTCACCGACGAGCCAGCCGATGGCGCCGTCGTAGACCATGGTGCAGGTCGGCGAGCCGTGGATGCCGAGCTTGTGCTCGATCCCGGCGCATTTCAGCGCGTTGCGCGAGCCGTCCGGCAGCACCTTCGGCACCAGGAACAGCGAGATGCCGCGGGTGCCGGCCGGCGCGTCGGGGAGCCGGGCGAGCACCAGGTGGACGATGTTGTCGGTGAGGTCGTGCTCGCCCCAGGTGATGTAGATCTTCTCGCCCGAGATCCGGAAGCTGCCGTCGCCGGCGGGCTCGGCGCGGGTGCGCATCACCGAGAGGTCCGAGCCGGCCTGCGGCTCGGTGAGGTTCATGGTGGCGGTCCACTCGCCCGAGACCAGCTTCTCGAGGTAGCGGGCGCGCAACTCCTCGCTGCCGTGCCGGCTCAGCGCCTCGACGCCGCCGGCGGTGAGCAGCGGCCCGAGGCCGAAGGCCATCGCGGCGGAGTTCCACATCTCGATGCAGGCGGCGTTGAGCAGGATCGGCAGGCCCTGGCCGCCATACTCCACCGGGCCCGGCAGGGCGTTCCAGCCGCCCTCGGTCCAGGCACGGTAGGCCTCGCGGTAGCCCGGCGGCATCGTCACGACGCCGTCCTTGAGCGGGGTGCCGTGGCGGTCGCCGACCGTGTTCAACGGCGCCACCACGTCGTTGGCGAAGCGGCCGGCCTCCTCCAGGATGGTGTCGACGAGATCGTCCGAGAGGTCGCCGTGCAGCCCCTCGGCGATGGCGCGGTCGAGCCCGGCGACGTGACGGAGGGTGAAGGCCATCTCGGCCACGGGCGCGCGATAGGTCATCGAGGGCTCCTCCCGACAGAGCTCAAGGCGGCTTCGCCGGGCGAACCACCCTTTGGATTTGACGTGCGGCGGCCGCCGACGCTACGGCCGGCGGCATGGTGACGGATAGTTTAGACGTGAACGATGATCGCGGGTCAATGCCGACCCGCCGCCTCGCCGCCGATGCCGCGGGCGTCGCCGAGGCCGGCGCCCTTCTGCGCGCCGGCAAGCTGGTGGCGATCCCCACCGAGACCGTCTACGGCCTCGGGGCCGATGCGAGCGATCCGGCGGCGGTGGCGGGCATCTACGCCGCCAAGGAGCGGCCGCGGTTCAACCCGCTGATCGCCCACCTGCCCGACGTTGCGGCGGCCCGGCGCGAGGGGGTTCTCGGTCCGGACGCCCTGTCGCTGGCCCAGGACTTCTGGCCCGGACCGCTCACCCTGGTGGTGCCGGTGGCTGTGGGGGGCACCGTCTGCGACCTCGCCCGGGCGGGGCTGTCGAGCGTCGCGCTCCGGGTGCCGGGCAGTGCGCTGGCCCGGGCGGTGCTGGCGGCGGCGGGCCGTCCGGTGGCGGCGCCCTCGGCCAACCGCTCGGGGCGGGTGAGCCCGACGGAAGTCGATCACGTGCTCGGGGACCTCGACGGCCGGATCGCCGCGATCCTCGACGGCGGATCCTGCCCGGTCGGGGTCGAATCGACCATCGTCGCCTGCCTCGACGGCCCGCCGGTGCTGCTGCGCCCCGGCGGCGTGCCGCGGGACGCGATCGAGGCGGTTCTCGGCCGCGAACTGGCCCTGCCGAGCGCGCCGGAAGGGGCTGCGCCGGTCTCGCCGGGGTTGCTGGCCTCGCATTACGCGCCCCGCGCCGCGGTCCGCCTCGACGCGACGGGGATCCGGCCCGGCGAGGCCGCCCTGCTGTTCGGGCCGGTCCGACCGGACGGGCTCGCCGACGCCGCGCTCTCGCTCAACCTCAGCCCGGCCGGCGACCTGGCGGAGGCGGCGTCCCACCTCTTCGCCCACCTGCGACGCCTCGACGCCGCCGGCCCGGCGACGATCGCGGTGGCGCCGATCCCGGAGCACGGGCTGGGCGAGGCGATCCGCGACCGGCTGGCGCGGGCGGCGGCGCCGCGGTGAGCGGTTGTGCGGCTCGAGAGAAGCGGCCCACGCCACAACCTACTCTCCCACTCGCAACCTCGTCCTGCGGTGCCGGCCGATCGCAGATCGGTTGGCGTCAATGGAGGGCTCCAGGACCCGCCGAGGAATCTGGAGCCCTCCTTCGAGGCTCACTGCGTTCGCACCTCACGATGAGGTCGCGAGCGGGAGGGACGGAGAGCATCGTCCGAAAGGGCTTCGAGGGGCCGGCCGAACTTTTTTGAAGATCGCGTGGAACCACTCCCGCCGGCCCCGCGTTGAGAGGGCCTAGAAGGTCACCTAAGCCCCCATCGACCTTCCGCCTCAGAAGCCCGGACCTGTCCGGGCTTTTTCTTTGGCAGAACGCCTCACCCGGCGAGCTTCGCCGCGATGCCGGCGACGTGGCGTCCCTGGAAGCGGGCGCCCTCCAGCTCGACCGCGCTCGGCTGGCGGCTGCCGTCGCCGCCCGCGATGGTCGAGGCGCCGTAGGGCGAGTTGCCCATCACCTCGGCGGTGCCGAGCTGGCCCTGGAAGCTGTAGGGCAGGCCGACCACCACCATGCCCTGATGCAGGAGCACGGTGTGGAAGCTCAGGATCGTCGATTCCTGGCCGCCATGCTGCGAAGCCGTCGAGGTGAAGACTGACCCGACCTTGCCGACGAGGGCGCCCTTGGCCCACAGGCCGCCGGTCTGGTCGATGAAGTTCTTCATCTGCGACGCCATGTTGCCGTAGCGGGTCGGCGTGCCGAAGATGATCGCGTCGTAGGACGGCAGTTCGTCGACGGTGGCGATCGGCGCCGCCTGGTCGAGCTTGTAGTGCGACGTCCGCGCGATCTCCTCCGGCACCAGCTCGGGCACCCGCTTGACCACGACCTCGGCGCCGGCCTCGCGCACGCCCTCGGCCACCGCGTAGGCCATCTGCTCGATATGGCCGTAGGTCGAGTAGTAGAGGACCAGAACCTTCGCCATCGGGGGATCTCCTTCACGTGTCGGGGGCGGACCATCGCGGATCGCGGGCGCGCCGAAAATGGCCTATGCTGCAAGCCCGCGCTTGCACATGCGCAAGGTCAGGAGGCCACCCCCATGACCGCCGCCCTCGCCTGGGACGATTTCCGGCTGGTGAAGGCCATCACCGACCAGCGCGGTCTGACCCAGGCCGCCGAGCGGCTCGGCATCAACCACTCCACCGCCTTCCGGCGCCTCGGCCAGATCGAGGCGGCCCTGCGTACGCCGCTCTTCGAGCGCCACCGCACCGGCTACGTGCCGACGCCGGCCGCCGAGGAGATGGCGCGCATCGCCGCCCGGATGGAGGAGGAGGTGCTCGCCTTCACCCGCCGGATCGAGGGCCAGGGCCTGAGCCCCGCCGGCGAACTCCGCATCACCACCGCGGCCTCGCTGCTGACCGGCCTGCTCACCCCGATCCTCGCGGCGTTCTGCGCCCGCTGCCCGGAGGTGCGCCTCGACGTGGTGGTGTCGGAGCAGGCGCTCAACCTCGCCAAGCGCGACGCCGACGTGGCGCTCCGCGCCACCAACGACCCGCCCGACACCCTGGTCGGCCGGCGCCTCGCCACCATCGCCTGGGCGCTCTACGGCCGGGCCGACCTCGACCGGACCGTCCCGTTGCCTGAGCAGCGCTGGGTCTCGCCGGCACCGCGGCTCGGGGCGGCCGCCGTCGCGCGCTACGTCCAGGAGCGCACGACCCCCGAGCGCGTCGTGCTGCGCCTCGACACCGTGCAGGGCCTGGCGGATGCGGTGGAGGCCGGAATCGGCATCGGTCCCCTGCCCTGCGTCATCGGCGATCGCCGGCCCGTTCTCGTGCGGCTCTCCGGGCCGGAGCCCGAGCTCGCCGCCGGACTCTGGCTCCTCACCCATCCGGACCTGCGCCGGGCCGCCCGGGTGCGGGCCTTCCTCGACTTCGTCGGCGACGCGATCGCCCGCGAGCGCGACCTGATCGAGGGCCGCGTCCCGCTTCAGCGCACGGAGACGATCTCGACCTCGTGACCCGCCACCTCGACGGTGTCGCCGGCCTGCTTGCCGGTGAGGGCCCGGGCGAGCGGCGCCACGTAAGCAAGGGAGCCCTTGGCCGGGTCGGCCTCGTCCTCGCCGACGATGTGGAAGGTCTGCTCGGTGCCGTCCTCGCGCGCGATGGTGACGGTCGAGCCGAAATGGACCGTGTCGCCGGGCGGCTGCTCCACCACCTGGGCCGAGTTGCGCCGGGCGGTCCAGTAGCGCAGGTCGCGGTTCACCCGCGCCATGTTCGCCTTGTCGTCGGGCGACAGGCCGGCATGCTCGGTGTGCAGCCGGTCCAGCTCCGCGTCGATCAAGGCGAGGCCCTCCGGCGTGACGAAGTTCGGGTGCGGGGAGACGGGACGGTCGGGGAGATCCTCGAAGGCCTCCCCGCCCTCCTTCTCGCGAACGAAGGCGATGCTCATGAAGCAGGCAATGCGCGGGTCCACGCCAAGGTTCCGCGCGAGGCGCACAACCCGGGTTAGCCCCGGCTATGACCTGTGCCGTGGCCTTCCGACCCACGCCGCCTTATGGGAGCGGCGCCGCGCCGCAGCGGAAGGCTCCCGCGGCACGGCCACGACCAGTCTCGGAACATCGTCATGGAACGTGCGCAAGCCGCCGCCCTCGCCAGCGCCGGGGTCGGCCTTCTGGTGCTCGCCCTCAAGTTCGGCGCCTGGTGGATCACCGGGAGCCTCGCGCTCTATTCGGACGCGCTCGAGAGCATCATCAACGTCGTGGCGGCGATGACCGCCTTCGTGGCCCTGCGCGTCGCCGCCCGGCCCGCCGACCAGGACCACCCCTACGGCCACCACAAGGCCGAGTACTTCTCGGCGGTGATCGAGGGCGCGCTGATCATCGTCGCCGCGGTGGTGATCCTGCGCGACGCCTACGATGCGATCCAGGCGCCGAAGATGCTCGACGCGCCGCTCGCCGGCGTCGCGGTGAACGGCCTCGCCACGGTGATCAACCTCGTCTGGGGGGTGATGCTGGTCCGGCGCGGGCGCGACTGGCGCTCGCCCGCCCTGGTGGCGGACGGCAAGCACGTGCTGGCCGACGTGTTCACCTCCGGCGGCGTGCTGATCGGGCTGGGACTCGCCACCGCGACCGGCTGGGCGATCCTCGATCCGGTCATCGCCGTGGTGGTGGCCCTCAACATCCTGTGGTCGGGCGGCGCCATGGTGCGCGACTCGGTGAGCGGCCTGATGGACCAGGCGGCGCCGGCCGAGATGGTGGGGCAGATCCGCCGGCTGATCTCCGAGCATGGCGAGGGCGCGCTGGAAGCCCACGACGTGCGCACCCGCCACGCCGGCCAGGTCACCTTCATCGACTTCCACCTCGTGGTGCCGGGCGAGATGACGGTGGCGGAGTCGCACGCCATCTGCGACCGGCTGGAATCGGCGATCGAGGGCGCGGTGGCGGGCGCCGTGGTGACGATCCACGTCGAGCCCGCCGAGGAGGCCAAGCAGCGCGGTTTACCCGTTATCTGACGCGCCGCCCCTTGCGGCGGGCCGCTCCGCCCGGTGACAACGCCCGCGCAACGGAGGATGGACGGGCGTGACGGGTGCGGACGACGATTACGTGTACGACGAGGCGACGGGCGAGTGGCGCCCCGCCGGCGAGATGAAGGCCGCCGCGGTCCGCGAGGTGCGCGACGCCTCCGGCACGCTCCTGAGCGACGGCGATTCCGTCACCCTGATCAAGGACCTGAAGGTCAAGGGCGCCAACCAGACCCTCAAGCAGGGTACGGTGATCCGTTCGATCCGCCTCACCGACAACGACGACGAAATCGATTGCCGCCACGACACGATCAAGGGGCTGGTGCTGCGCACGGAATTCGTGCGCAAGCGGTGAGTGGGATCACCCTCCACGTCATCCCGGGGCCGCGCAGCGGAACCCGGGATCCCTAACCGCTGACGCTGCCGGGCGAGGCGGAGCGCGTTCCGACATCTTCCGAATCGTCAGCGGTTTGGATCCCGGGTTCTTGCCTGCGGCGAGCCCCGGGATGACGCAGGTGTCATGGGCTGTGCCTAGAGTTCGCTCAGCACCGGCACCATCCGCCGCATCGCCTCGGCGAGATCTGCCGCCGAACGGGCGAAGCACAGCCGTAAGAATCCCTCGCCGCCGGGCCCGAAGGCCGAGCCTGGAGCGAGGCCGACATTCGCCTCGTCGACGAGGCGCTTGGCGAGGCGGACGTCGTCCGGCTCGGCCGGCACGCGCGGGAAGGCGTAGAAGGCGCCGGGAGGCGCCGGCAGCTCGACGCCCGGCACGGCGCTCAAGGCGTTGCGGACGATCTCGCGCCCGGCCCGGGCCTGCGCCACCTGCTCGGCCACCAGCGCCTCGCCCTCGCGGATCGCCGTGACGGCGGCGTGCTGGAGGAAGGTGGCGATGCCGGACGTGCCGTAAAGGACGAGCCCGTCGACGATCCGGCCGATCGATTCGGGCCCCTCCAGCCAGCCGACCCGCCAGCCGGTCATCGCCCAGTTCTTCGAGAAGGTCTGGACGAACAGCACCCGGTCGCGGTCCTCGGGCTGCCAGACGTCGCGGATCGACGGCGCCCGGCCTGAGGCCTCGTGGGCTGGATCGAAGCAGAACCGGCCGTAGATCTCGTCGGCGACGATCCAGAGCCGGTGCTCCCGAGCGATCGCCAGCACCGCCTCGAGATCGGCCCGGGTGGCGACCCAGCCGGTCGGGTTCGCCGGGGTGTTGAGCACGATGGCCCGGGTGCGCGGGGTGATCGCCGCGGCGATCCGGGCGATGTCGAGGCTCCAGCCGGCTGCCGCGTCGAACTGCATCGGCACGGCTAAGGGCCGCGCGCCCTGCATCGCGACCGCGCCGAAGAAGTTCGACCAGGTCGGAGTCGGCAGCACCACCTCGTCGCCGGGCTCGGCGGCGATGCGGATCGCGGTGTGGAAGGCGTGCATGCCCCCCACCGTCACGAAGAACCGCCCCGGCCCGACGGGATCGCCGTAGAGCCGCGAGACGTACTCCGCCAGGGCCTCGCGCAGGGGCGGTATGCCGAGCATCCTCGTGTAGAAGGTGGCGCCGTCGCGCAGCGCCCGCTGCGCCGCCTCGCCGATGAAGGCCGGCGTCGGCCGGTCGCCCTCCCCGACCCAGAGCGGGATCAGCCCGGGCCGCTCGACGCCGTAGGCCACGAGCGCGCCGATGCCGCTCGGCAGCACCCCGGCCGCCTCGCGGCTCACCGGCGGCATCGTGTCGGGCAGGGGCGGGACGGTCATGCGGGGGCCTTCGAGCGAAGCGATTCGAGGCCCAAGGCTTCGCAAGAGGCGCGCCGCGGCGCAAGCTGGAAGGAATGACAAGAAGGTCGCTCCGGCTCGGCCGGAGCGACGGGATCCGGCGCGGCCCCGCCGGGCCGCGCCGTGCAGGCCTCAGCCCTGCCGCACCAGGATCAGCGTGGCGAGCGGCGGCAGCGACAGGGTCAGCGAGTGCTCCTGTCCGTGCGAGGCCTCCGCCACCGCGTCGACCCCGCCGTAATTGCCGACATTGCTGCCGCCATAGCCCTCGGCGTCCGAGTTGAACGCCTCGCGGTAATGGCCGGCCATCGGCACGCCGATGCGGTAGCCGTGGCGCACCACGGGCGTGAAGTTCGACACCACGATCGCGATCTCGCCCGGCGCGCGGCCCTTGCGGGCCCAGGCGATGACGTTGTTCTCGGCATCGTCCGAGACCAGCCACTGGAAGCCGGCGGCCTCGGTGTCGCGCGAGTAGAGCGCAGGGGTCGCGGCGTAGAGGTGGTTGAGGTCGCGCACCAGCGCCTTCAGGCCGGCGTGGAAGGGATCCTCCAGCAGGTGCCAGTCCAGGCTCTGGTTGTGGTTCCACTCCTTCTCCTGGCCGAATTCGCCGCCCATGAACAGGAGCTTCTTGCCGGGATGCCCCCACATGAAGCCGAAATAGGCGCGGAGATTGGCGAATTTCTGCCAGCGGTCACCCGGCATCTTGCCGAGCAGCGAGCCCTTCCCGTGCACCACCTCGTCGTGGGACAGGGGCAGGATGAAGTTCTCGGAGAAGGCGTAGAGCAGGCCGAAGGTCAGGTCGTGGTGGTGGTAGCGGCGATGCACCGGCTCCTTCGAGATGAAGCGCAGGGTGTCGTGCATCCACCCCATGTTCCACTTGAAGCCGAAGCCGAGGCCGCCGGTATAGGTCGGGTGCGAGACGCCCGGCCAGGAGGTCGATTCCTCCGCCACCGTCATCGTGCCGGGGGCATGGCTGTAGGTCGCCTCGTTGGTCTTGCGCAGGAAGTCGATGGCTTCCAGGTTCTCGTTGCCGCCGTACTGGTTCGGGATCCACTCGCCGGCCCGGCGCGAGTAGTCCAGATACAGCATCGACGCCACCGCATCGACGCGCAGTCCGTCGAGATGGTAGTGCTCGAGCCAGAACCGGGCATTCGAGGCGAGGAAGGCCGAGACCTCGGTGCGCCCGAAATTGTAGATGTAGGTGCCCCAGTCCTGGTGGAAGCCCTGGCGCGGGTCGGCATGTTCGTAGAGGTGGGTGCCGTCGAACTGGCCGAGGCCGTGGGCATCGAGGGGGAAGTGGCCCGGCACCCAGTCGAGCAGGATGCCGATGCCGGCCTCGTGCGCGGCGTTGACGAACTCCGAGAAGTCCTCGGGCGAGCCGAAGCGGCTGGTCGGCGCGTAGAGCGAGACCGGCTGGTAGCCCCAGGACCCGTCGAACGGGTGCTCGGTGATCGGCAGGAGCTCGATATGGGTGAAGCCCATCTCCTTGGCGTAGGGGATCAGGCGCGCGGCGAGCTCGCGGTAGGTGAGGTAGCGGTTGCCCTCCTCCGGCACCCGCGCCCACGAGCCGAGATGGACCTCGTAGATCGAGATCGGGCCGTGGCGGTGATCCAGCGCGTTGCGGCTCTGCATCCAGGCCTGGTCGCGCCAGGCCGGCTTCGGCAGCCCTTCGAGGCGCGAGGCGGTCTCGGGCGGCTGCTGCGCCGCGAAGGCGACCGGGTCGGCCTTGAGCGGCAGGAGCGCGCCGTCGGGCCCGCGGATCTCGAACTTGTAGTGGCCGCCCTTCTTCAGTTCGGGGATGAACAGCTCCCAGACACCGCCATCCTGCCACAGCCGCATCGGGTGGCGCCGGCCGTCCCAGTCGTTGAAGTCGCCGACCACCGAGACCCGGCGGGCATTCGGCGCCCAGACCGCGAAGCGGAAGCCCGGCGTGCCGCCGATCTCGACCGCCTGCGCCCCCAGCACCCGGTGCACCGCGTCGTTGCCGACGTCGCGCAGCAGGCCGATTTCCGCCTGCGTCAGGGTGGCGCCGTACTCGTAGGGGTCGCGGCGCGTGCGCTCGGTGTTGTCCCAACCCTCCACCGCGATGCGGTAATCGGGCCGCTGCGGATGGGCGAAGCTCCCGACGAAGAAGCCGGCCGGGTGGCGCCGCTCCATCGGCACGCGGGTGTCGCCGATCACCACCGTGGCGGCGCGGGCCTCCGGCAGCACCGCGCGCACCTCCCATTGCCCCTCACCGGTCTGGTGGGGGCCGAGCACCGAGAAGGGATCGCCGTGCTCGGCGCGCATGATCGCCTCGACGGCGTCGGGATGGACCGCGTAGGCCCGCCCCGGCACCGGCGGCCGCGCCGGGCGGCTCGGCGCCGGTCCCGACACGCGGGGCGAGGCCGCGGCCTGCATCGCGGCGACCCGCAGCGAGGCGTGCTTGACGGCGCGCTTGTGCCCCTTTCCGTCGGCGGCTCCCTTGCCCTTCTTGCCGTCCTTGTCCTTGCCGGCTTTCGCCTTCACGGTCACGGGTGCCACGAGGCTCGCCTTCACGGTCGCACCCTTGCCGGGCTTCCCGGTCGTCACGCTCCCGGTCACGCTCGTCTCAAGGTTGCGGTCGGTCTGGCGCCGGCGAGCGGCCGGCTTCCGGGCGCTGGTCTCGTCGTCCATGGGTCACGCCCCTTTCTGGTCTTCCAGGATGGCCAGCACGCCGCGGGCTGGAATCTCGATCCAGTCCGGACGGTTGTTGGCCTCGTAATCGATCTCGTAGAGCGCCTTCTGCAGCAGGCAGAGCCGCAGCAGGCGGTCATGGGTGCCCGCGTCCGTCACCGCGGCGCGGCTGCCCTGCACGGTGGCGGCGTAGGCCTCCAGGAAGGCCCCGCTCACCATCTGGCGCCAGGCGGCGACGGCAGTCTTCGCCCGCTCGCCGGCCTCGGCGAAGCGCGAGGAGACCTCGCGGGTCACGGTCTCGCCGCCATAGGCGAAGGAGCGCAGGATGCCGGCGACGTCGCGGAGCGGCGTCGATTTCGCCCGGCGCTCGTCCACCGGCCGCGACGGCTCGCCCTCGAAGTCGACGATGATGAGGTCGTCCTGCGAGGCCAGCACCTGGCCGAGATGGTAGTCGCCGTGGATGCGGGTGCGGTGGGCGCCCGTCGGCACACCCTCGCTCAGGGAGGCGATCAGCGCCTCGATCTCCGCCTTGGCGGCGACGATCGCGGACGCCGCCTCCTGGGCGCTCTCGGGGGCCGTGAAGCCGAGCGAGGCGCAGACCCGCAGGGCCTTCTCGGCCTGGCGCCGCGTGTCGGCGGCGAGCGCCGACAGATCCTCCGCCGTGAACGGCTCGGCGGCGAAGGCCGGGTCGGCCGTCTCGGTAGCGAGCGCCTTGTGCATCTCGGCGGTGCGCTGGCCGAGCAGCCCGGCCCAGCGCAGATGCGTGGCGAAGGTCTCCTCCGGCGAATGCGCCTCGCTCTCGGGCACGAGCACGATCGCGTCGAGGTCGCGCCGCAGGTATTCGAGCATCAGGGTCCAGGCGTCGCCCTGGTTGCGCACGAAGGCCTGGAGCAGGCCGAGCGCCGTCGCGGTGCCGTCGGGTCCGACATGCTCGACCACGCCGAGCAGCGCCGGGGTGTTCCTGAACCCGGCCTCCTCGGTGAGGAAGCGGCCGACCTCGACCTCCGGATGCGCGCCCGGCTGGAGCCGGCGCAGGAGCTTGAGCATCAGCCGCGAGCCGAAGGCGATCGAGGTGTTGCTCTGCTCCGCCGAGAGCCGGCGGATATCGGCCGGGTCGAGCTCCAGCTCGGGATCGAACAGCGAGGTCGCGGTGAAGCGGATGCTGCCCTTCTCGGACGCGATCTCGCGGCCGTGGCGCATCGCATCGACCATCGCGAGCGCGAAGTCGGCCGAGGAGGCGGCGCCGTAGAGGAGGCCCATCCGCGGACCCCGGCGCACCCGGGCGACCGCGTGGTCCATCAGCGACTCGTCCTCGCGGCCCTCGTCGACGGCGAGGGGCACGAAGTAATCCTGGGTCTCGCCGTTGGCGAGCGAGACGGCGATGCGCGGCAGGAGGAAGCCGCCGGTGCCGCTCAGAGCCGGCAGGATCGCGCTGTCCGTCACCTCGACCCCGCGGATGCGGGTGCCCTTGGCGCCGAACCAGCGCCGCGAGCCGATGAAGCGCGGCGCGACGGTGCGCTCGAAGGCCTGGCGCTCGCGGCCCCGCATCAGGGTCTCGACGCCGCCGGTGAGCACCAGCGTGAACAGCTCCGGCGCCTCGGGGCTCGGGCCCATCGTGCCGGCATTCGCGGTCGAGAGCGAGAACCAGTAGAAGCCGTAGGCCGGCATGGTCAGCAGGTACGGCAGGTCGCCGATCGGCGGGAACGAGGTGCCGCCGGTCAGCTCCACCGGCACCGCGGTGCGCAGGTCGGAAAGGTCGAGCTGCACCGCCTGCGGCGCCCGCGACAGGTTGGCGACGCAGAGCACGCGCTCGTTGTCGTGCTCGCGAATCCAGGCGAGCACCTTGCGGTTGTCCGGATAGAGGAAGCGCAGGGCGCCGCGCCCGAGCGAGACGTGGTTGTTGCGGATCGCGATCATCCGCCGCGTCCAGTTGAGCAGGCTCGTCTGGGCGCGCGTCTGCGCCTCGACGTTCACCGCGTCGAAGCCGTAGATCGGGTCCTGGATCGTCGGCAGGAACAGGCGGGCCGGGTCGGAGCGGGAGAAGCCGCCGTTGCGGTCCGGCGACCATTGCATCGGCGTGCGCACGCCGTCGCGGTCGCCGAGATAGATGTTGTCGCCCATGCCGATCTCGTCGCCATAGTACAGCACCGGGGTGCCGGGCATCGAGAGGACCAGGAACTTCATCAGCTCGATCTTGCGCCGGTCGTTCTCGAGCAGGGGCGCGAGGCGGCGGCGGATGCCGAGGTTGATGCGGGCGCGCCGGTCGGCGGCGTAGAAGCTCCAGAGGTAGTCGCGCTCCTTGTCGGTCACCATCTCGAGCGTCAGCTCGTCATGGTTGCGCAGGAAGATCGCCCATTGGCAGCCCTCCGGGATCTCCGGCGTCTGCCGCATGATGTCGGTGATCGGGTGCCGGTCCTCCTGCGCGATCGCCATGTACATCCGCGGCATCAGCGGGAAGTGGAACGCCATGTGGCATTCGTCGCCGTCGCCGAAATACTGCGCGGTCTCCTCCGGCCACTGGTTGGCCTCGGCCAGCAGCATCCGGTCGGGATAGGATTCGTCGAGGGCGGCGCGGATCTTCTTGATGACCGTGTGGGTCTCAGGGAGATTCTCGCAGTTCGTGCCGTCGCGCTCGATCAGGTAGGGGATCGCGTCGAGGCGCAACCCGTCCACCCCCATGTCGAGCCAGTAGCGCATCACCTCGATCACCGCGTCCAGAACCTTCGGGTTGTCGAAGTTCAGGTCGGGCTGGTGCGAGTAGAAGCGGTGCCAGTAATATGCCTTGGCGACCGGATCCCAGGTCCAGTTCGAGGCCTCGGTGTCGAGGAAGATGATGCGGGTGTCGGTGTACAGCTCGTCGGTGTCCGACCAGACGTAGAAGTCGCGCCACTCCGACCCCTTCGGGGCGTTGCGGGCCTGCTGGAACCAGGGATGCTGGTCCGAGGTGTGGTTGATGACGAGCTCGGTGATGACGCGCAGGCCCCTGGCATGGGCCTCGTCCACGAAGGTGCGGAACTGGTCCATCGTCCCGTAGGACGGGTTGATGTCGCGGTAATCCGCGATGTCGTAGCCGTCGTCGCGCAGGGGCGAGGGATAGAACGGCATCAGCCAGATCGCCGTGACGCCGAGGTCCCGGATGTAATCGAGCTTCGCGGTCAGGCCGTCGAAATCGCCGATGCCGTCGTTGTTCGCGTCGAAGAAGGACTTGACGTGCACCTGGTAGATGATGGCGTCACGGTACCATTGCGGATCGCTGCGATCGATCATCGCGTCAGAGCCTCATTCGATCGGGTCGTGGCGCCGGGCGGAAGGCCTGTCGTCGGGCTTGGGCTCAACGCGGGGCGCCGGGGAGAGTTCGGGAGCCTTGAAGCCTGCCGGCACGGACGGGTGATCCGTCCGCGCCGGTAAGCCCGGCTAGGCAGAGCCGTGCTGCCACGTGCCGCCGGGCGCCGCAAGGCGCTCGGGACGGCGAAGGCGCCAGATCACCACCGAGCGCTCGGCCGGGTCGAGGGCGATGCGGTGGGTCTTGCCGCGCAGCTCGAACTTGTAGCCGAGCAGCAGGTCCTCGACCTCGACCGCGCCGTCGTCGGGCAGGCCGAGCTGCCAGAGCGGCACCTCGTAGGTGCATTCCTGGCGGTTCCTCGGATCGAGGTTGACCATGCAGAACACCGCGTTGTCGCCCGACGGCGTCATCCGCAGATAGGCCAGGATCTGGTCGTTCCAGGCCGGGGTGAAGACGACATTGCGAAAATCCCACAGGGCCGGGTTCTCGCGCCGGATGCGGTTCAGCGCGATGATGTGGTCGCGGATGTTGCCGGGCCGGTAATAGTCCCAGGCCTTCAATTCGTACTTCTCGGAGTCGAGGTACTCCTCCTTGCCCGGCACCGGGGCGGCGTCGCAGAGTTCGAAGCCGTTATAGATGCCGTAGACGCTCGACAACGTCGCCGCCAGCGTGCCGCGGATGACGAAGCCTGGCCGGCCGCTGGTCTGCAGGAAGACCGGGTTGATGTCCGGCGTGTTGGCGAAGAAGTTCGGGCGGTAATACTCGCCCATCTCGCCGGCCAGCTCCGTCGAGTAGGCCGCCAGCTCGTCCTTGGTGTTGCGCCAGGTGAAGTAGGTGTAGCTCTGCTGGAAGCCGGCCTTGGCGAGCTTCTTCATCATCTTCGGCCGGGTGAAGGCCTCGGCGAGGAACAGCACGTCGGGATAGCGGTCGTTGACGTCGCGAATCATCCACTCCCAGAATGGGATCGGCTTGGTGTGCGGGTTGTCGACCCGGAAGATCTTCACCCCCAGCTCGACCCAGCCGACGATGATGTCGCGCAACTCGACCCACAGCGACGGGCAGGCGCCCTCGCGGTAGAAATCGACGTTGACGATGTCCTCGTACTTCTTGGGCGGGTTCTCGGCGAACTTGATCGTGCCGTCGGGCCGCCAGTCGAACCATTCCGGATGCTGCTTGATCCAGGGATGGTCCGGCGAGCACTGGATGGCGAAGTCCAGCGCCACCTCCATGCCGTGGGCGTGGCTCGCCGCGACGAGCCGCCGGAAGTCGTCGAGGGTGCCGAGTTCCGGATGCACCGCCTCGTGGCCGCCCTCCTCGGCGCCGACGGCGTAGACCGAGCCGACATCGCCCTCCTTCGCCTTCAGCGAGTTGTTCTTGCCCTTGCGGTTGGTGCGACCGATCGGGTGGATCGGCGTGAAGTAGAGCACGTCGAAGCCGAGCTCGCGGATCTCCGGCAGCCGGGCGATGACGTCGTCGAAGGTGCCGTGGCGGTTCGGGTCGCCGGATTGCGAACGCGGAAAAATCTCGTACCAGGCCGAGAACCGCGCCGCCAAGCGATCGGCGAAGACCTCCAGCACGACGGGATAGCGCGAGAGGTTCACCCGCTCGGAGTTGCGGTGGATCAGCGCCGTCTGCTCCAGGAGGCGGTGGAGCTGCGCCGCAGATCCCGGTTCGTCGGCCTCCAGAGCCGCCACCAGGGCGCTCAGCGCGGTCGCGTCGCTGCCTTCTGCGAGGGAGGCCGCCTTCCTGACGAGGCCGACGCCCTCCTGCGTCTCGAGCCGCACGTCGATGCCGGCCTTGCGCTTCTTCTCCAGGCCGCGCAGCCAGGACGAGAAGTCGTCGCGCCACGCCTCGACCGTGTACTCGTAGCGGGCGTTGCGGGTCAGCGGGAAATGTCCGTGCCACCGGTCGTTGTCGACGAACAGCATCGGGTCGCGGCGCCACTCGGTCTCGCCGGCCAGCCGCGAGAGGACCGCGGCGTTGATGACGTCGTGCCCGTCGGTGAAGATGTCGGCCTCGACATGGACCTGGTCGCCGACGACCCGCTTGATCGCCGAGCGGCCGCCGTCGATCTCAGGGCTCACCGCCTCGATGACGACGCGCCCCTCCCCGCCCGGGGTGGTGCGGCGCGGCCGGCGCACGGCGCCGATGCGGCGGGCCGCGAGGATGCGCACTGCGCGCGGCTCCAGGCCGATCGACTGGTCGGCGCGGAAGACGAGCGGGGCGGCCTCGGGCGTCAGGTCCTGGAACGGCCCGAACTCGCCGCCGGAGCCGGCGATCAGGGGCGCCGGATCGACCGCGACCGGCTTATCGGTCGGGTTGTGCAGCACGATCACGGCGTTCTCGGCCGAGCCGGGATGGCCGGTATCGATCCGGATCAGCGCGATGAACGAGGCGTCGGGGGCCGAGAGACGCCACTGCGCGCCCTCGACATTGGCCGCCGGCAGGTCGGCGCGCAGGCGGTTGATCGCCGCGATGAAGCCCGAGATGTCGATGCCGGTGTGGTGCTCGCGGCTCTCCGGGGTGGTCTCCACCACGTGGAGCGGCTTGGCGTAGCCCCATTCGTAGCCGATCGGCATCAGCACGCCGGCGGAGAAGAAGGCGGCCAGGGCGTAGCGGCTCTTGAGTTCCGTCGCCACCGCCTCGCGCCCGCCTTCCAGCGAGGCCGCGAGGCGCGGCATGTCGTGGTTCTCGGGGAACGCGATCGAGGGCGCCAGGATGCGCAGGCGCTCGTACTGCTCCAGCGCCCAGGGCGCCTTCAGGTCCCACCAGGCGAAGGAGTTGAACAGGTAGTCGAACCCGGCTTCCGCCGTGGCCCGCGCCTCCTCGAAGGTGCAGCCCAGGGTCTCGGCGGCGAAGAGCGCGGCGTGGTCGCGGTCCTTGGCGGCGCCGATCAGGCTGCGCCACACGTCCGGCGGCACCTTGTAGGCGGCGTCGCAGCGGAAGCCGGCGACCCCGAGTCCTTGCAGCTTGGCGATGTAGCCGTTCCACAATTCCGTCAGCGCCGTGCGGGGTCCGGCGGCGACGTAGTCGAACTCGGCGAGGTCGCCCCAGACCGTGATCTTCGAGGGATCGTCGGGATCGACCGCGTGCGGGCTCACCGGCGCGCCGGAGGCGTCGCGCACGAACAGGTCCGGGCGCTCGTGGGCGAGCTTGCCGTCATTGGCGGCGTGGTTCACCACCAGGTCGGTCATGATCTTCAGGCCGTGGCCCGCGGCCGCCGCGCAGAAGCGGCGGATCTGCTCGTCGTCGGGCGTACCGTCGAGGTCGCGCAGGCGGTCGTCGAGCCGGTCCGGGTCGGCGACGGCGTAGAGCGAGCCCGAGCCGCCGGTCTGGTGGAACGGATTGAGGTAGACCCAGTCGAAGCCGAGCTCCGCGATGCGGGGCAGTTCGGCGGTCCAGGCCGAGACCCGGCCGACCAGGAGGGGAAACAGGTTGTAGATCCGCGGTCCGGCCGCCAGCGGCGCCAGGGTCGCCGGCAGCGGCGTCACCTCGCGGGTGCGCTTCGCCGGCTTGGTGCTGGTGCGGGGTACGTTCATCGGCCCGGTCCTGCCTGCTCTCTCTCGATCCATTCAGGCGGGCTCGGCCGGACCGGTGGGTCCGGCTGAGCCCGAGGTCTCAACTGGCGGACTGACGCAGAACCGCCAGGGGGAGACGCGCGAAGAGTCGCTCGACGCTCACGCGTCCGCCCTCGGAACGGACCTCGTCGCCCGTCACCAGATCGCGCCAGACGCTGCCCTCCGGCACCGGCAGGCTCGTCCCGGCGAAGGCGCCGGCGAGGTTCGGGGTCTCCGCCGCCGCGACGCGGCGGGGCACCGCGACGAGAAGGTCGCCGGCCTCCGATCCCGCCGTCGCGTCCTGGCGCAGGAAGGCGACGACGCGCTCCGCACCCTTCCCCTCGGCCGCGACCGGGGCGTAATCGGCCTCGGCGTAGAAGCCGGGATACGCGGCGCGGTCGGCGAGCAGACGGGCGAGGACCGCCTGCTTGATTCGTCCATCCGGCCAGGATGCCAGCAGGTCCTCGACCGCCGCGTCCTGCCCGAGCGCCGCCTCGCGCTCGGCGTAATCGACCGGGCGACGGTTGTCGGGATCCACGAAGGAGAAATCCCAGAACTCCGTGCCCTGATAGATGTCGGGCAGGCCTGGCAGGGTGCATTTCAGCGCCGAACGGGCGAGGCCCGTCACCATCCCGACCCGCGCCAGCCGCTCGGCGAAGGGCCGGAATTCCTTGAGGAACTCCGATCCAGGCGCCACCAGGGCGTCGAAGAGCTTGGCGACCGCCCCCTCGTAGGCCTCGTCGACATTGACCCAGCTCGACCGGCGCTTGCCCTCGCGCATCGCCTTCTCGGCATAGGCGCCGAGGCGCTTGCGGAACTCCTCGACGTCCTTCGTCTCGGGAGACTCCGTCAGCAGCTCCAGCGGCCAGGCGCCGAGGATGGCTTGCAGGAACATCCACTGATCGTTGGCGTCTGGCGCCGCCTCGCCCTCGACCTCCGACAGGTGCGGCTGCACCAGCCGCCCCCACAACGCCCAGGCCTCCTCCCATTCCGCCGGGATCTCGGAGAGCGCCAGCAGCCGGGTGCGGGCATCCTCGCCGCGCTTGGTGTCGTGAGTGGCCGTGGTGATCATCGCGTTCGGCCAGTCGCGGGCGCGGGCGGCCTGGAGCGCGTGGAAGTGCTCGGCCGTCAGCCCGTACTCGCCGGGATCACCCCCGACCTCGTTGAGCGCCAGAAGCTCGACGAAGCGGTAGAACAGGGTGTCCTCCAGGCTCTTGGCCATCACGGGGCCGGTGAGCTGCTGGAAGCGGCGGCGGAAGCGGCGCACCACCTCCGGGTCGGGCCGGCCCGGTCCCTCGGTGTCGAGCCGCCCGAGCAGCACCCGCTCAGTGAAGTCGTGCACCGAGCGGTCGGGCAGGCTGGAGCGGCGCTTGGCCTTGCGCACCGTGTCGCCGATGAGCTTCAGGTCCTCCGGCTCGATCTCGTTCTCGTCGAGGTCCGAGCCCAGGTAGCTGCGATAGACCGGGAAGCGGGCGATGATCTCCGACAGGGCCTGACGCAGCGCGTTGACCGAGAAGTCGCGGGTGCGCCGGTCGGCGTCGGCCACCTGCTTGAGGTCCGAGGTCAGGACTTCCAGCTCGCTGGCGAAGCTGGTCTCCAGGATCTCGCCCTTCACGGTGCGCAGGAGCCAACCGTAGGGCTCGTCCATGCCGGTCGCGCCGGCATAGAGCCTGGCGACGTCCTCGCGCTTCCCCTGGTCGACGAACAGCCCGTCGATCTGGTTGAGCACGTCGTAGCCGGTGGTGCCGGCGATCGGCCAGGGCCGGAGCTTCTCGCCCGGCTCCAGGATCTTCTCCACGACGATGTAGAAGCCCGGGCCGAGCGCCGCCTGGAGCGCGCGGGCATAGCCCGCCGGATCGGCGAGGCCGTCGATATGGTCGATGCGCAACCCGTCGATCCGCCCCTCGCGGATCTGCCGGAAGAGCATCGCGTGGGCGCCCTCGAACACCCGCTTGTCCTCGACCTTGAGGCCGGCGAGCGAGTTCACGTCGAAGAAGCGGCGGTAATTGATGTCGCTCGCCGCGACCCGCCAATGGGCGAGGCGATAGGCCTGGGCCTCCAGGATGCGGTGCAGCGCCCCGAAGCTGTCGGGATGGCCCTTGAAGCCGTTGACGAGGGTCACCGCCCGGTCGATCGCCGCCTTCAGGTCGGACGAGGCCGCGACCGCGTGGGCGAGGCGCCGCTTCAATCCTTCCGCTTCCTCCGGGAAGGCGGCCTGACGCTCCGCGTTGGTCTCGTCACCCATCCGGCGCAGTCGCTCGGAGATCGACAGCACTTCCGCCGAGGCCTCGTCGCCGACCTCCGACAGCGCCGCGAGGGCCCGGTCGAGGACGATCGGATAGCTCAGCGGGTTGACCGGGAAGCGGTGCTCGAAATGCCAGACGCTGAGGGAGCCCTCCTCCGGGTCGAAGGCGAGCTTCAGGTCGCCCTTCTCCAGGGCCTCGCCGTAGCGGTCGCCGAGGAAGGGCACGACGAGCTTGTTGCGGGCCCCTAACCGGCCCCAGTCGATGTCGAAGGCGTCGGCGGCCGGCGAGAGCGCCCCCCATTCGAGCACCGAGAGCCACCACGGGTTGTCGGCGCCGCCGACGCCCATGTGGTTGGGCACGATGTCGAGCAGGAATTTCAGCCCGTGCTCCTTCAGCCCATCGCTGAAGCGGATGAACGCCTCCTCGCCGCCGAGCTCCGGGTTGATCTCGCGGTGGTCGACGATGTCGTAGCCGTGCATCGAGCCCGGCCGCGCCTTGTGGATCGGCGAGGCGTAGACGTGGCTGATGCCGAGCTTGGCGAGGTACGGGACGATCTTCGCCGCGTGGTCGAAGGTGAAGTCCTTGTGGAACTGCAGCCGGTAGGTCGCCCGCGGCGGCGGCGAGGCCAGCCGCGCCGCGCCAGAGCGCGGCCCGCGCTCCTCGGACGAGAGCGACGAGGCGAGCTTGGCGAGCGGCCCGCCCGGCGCCGCGATTGCCGCGAGGTCGCGGTCGAGCTTGCGCCGCCAGTTCGGGTAGCCCTCGGTGACGCCCGGCATGTTGGCCTGGCTCACCTCGCCGAGGATGTCCTCGTACTGCACCGCCGTCAGCACCGACGGCGCCCGGGCGAGGAAGCGCACCGCCGCCTCGAAGGGCGGCTCGCCCGGCACGTCGGCGGTCGGGATCAGGCCCTCCTGGTTCAGGGCCTCCGTCAGGCGCCGGCGCTCGTGCACCCGCTCCTCGCGCTCGGCTCCGGCGCGCTCGGCGTCGTAGAGGCCGAGGGACTGGCGCAGCTCCGTGTCGACCCCGCGCCACCAGCCGACGAAGGTCGGCAGGTCGTGGGTGGTGATGGCGCAGAGCGCGTCGCGCGGGTACTCGGCCGGGCGCTTGAACGTGCCGCCCTCGCCCCGCTCGAAGGACAGGATGCGGTAGCTCAGGATGCCGGCCTGCATCAGCGCGTCGGAGAAGCCGGCCGGCGCGGTGCCGAGATCCTCGGCGATGACGAGGCACTTCGCCCGGTGGCTCTCGAGGCGCAGGACCGCCAGCATCGCCTCGAACGGCATCGCCACGTAGGCGCCGCCCTTCGCGCCCACCCCGACCGGGATCAGGAACAGCCGGGCGAGCTGGAACGCGTGGTCGATGCGGATCGCGCCGGCGTGCCGCATGTTGGCCTGGACGAGCGCCCGGAAGGCCGCGAGGCCGTCGCGCTCCAGCTCCAGGGGATCGAAGGGCGGCAGGCCCCAATCCTGGCCGTTCGGCGCCAGGATGTCCGGCGGCGCGCCGATCGACAGCCCGGCGGCGAAGCGCTCGGGATGCGACCAGATCTCCGAGCCGCCGCGATCGGCGCCGA
The DNA here is from genome assembly GCF_003173775.1 of Methylobacterium sp. 17Sr1-1. Classification (NCBI taxonomy): domain Bacteria; kingdom Pseudomonadati; phylum Pseudomonadota; class Alphaproteobacteria; order Hyphomicrobiales; family Methylobacteriaceae; genus Methylobacterium; species Methylobacterium sp. 17Sr1-1. The sequence continues at coordinate 2,727,141 of NZ_CP029552.1, forward strand.
CCGCGAGGTCGCGGTAGAGCCCGAGCCGCATGCCGGAGGAGAGCCCTTGCGCCGCGGCGCGGGCGAGCTGCCGGTCGGCGAGGAATTGCAGCCAGGCGTGGTAGGAGACCCGCTCCTGGTGCTCGGCCGCGAAGGCCGAGACCTCCGGCGTGCCGTTGCGGCGGTAAGCCTCCGGCCAGTCGCCGAGCCAGTTGGCGCCGTCTCCCGAGAAATGCTCGGCCAGGGCCTCGAAGGTGGCGTGCGCCTCCAGGTTCTCAGCCCCCGCGGCGCGGAACGCGAGGAAGTCCGTGTCCCGCCCGGCCCGGGCGGGCGAGTCCAGCCACAGGGCTTCGAGCACCGGGCTCAAGACCTGCCAGACGCCGGCATGATCGACGAGGGAGGCGTCGCGCAGGCGTGCGATCTCGGAACTGGCGTCCTTCAGGAGGCGCTCGGCCCGGCTGCCGGGAAGCCCCGGCAGCGAGGTCGGATCGATGAAGAGCGTCTCGAGGAACAGTCGCGAGGACGGCGAGTAGGGCGAGACCTTCTGCCGGTCGGTCGAGAACAGGGCGTGGACCGGGCTCAAGCCGAGGAAGGCGGCGCCCCGCGCCCCGGCATCGGCGGCGGCGCGCCCGGCATCGGCGTAGGTGCCGATGCCGAGATTGGTGTCGGAGCGCAGGCCGTAGAGCTGGGCCGCCAGGCCCCAGTCCCGCGCGCCCTCGTCGCCGAGCGCCCGGGGACGCCAGCACCGCTGCGGCGCGGCGATCACCGTCGCCTCGGCGCGCTGCTCGCCGAACGTCACCGTGAGGCGGTGGTAGCCGGGGGTGAGCGGCGGCAGCTCGATCGCGTCGGCCTCGGGGCCCAAGGCCACGCGCCCGTCGCGCGCCGTGCCGCGCTCGTCGACGATCCGCCAGCTCACCGTGCCGGCCGCCTCGCCCAGCCGGACCGGGACCCGCGCGGCGCGGCGCGCCTCGACCGGCACCAGCGGCGGCACCAGGCCGTGCCGCAGGGCGCGGATGCGCTCCAGGCTCGCTCGCGCCTCCGCGTCGGTCCCCGCCGGCAGGCCCAGGGCCGCGAGCAGCCCCTGGCGCACGGAGAGCGGGGTCTCGACGCGCCGGCCGAAGGCGTCGGTGTAGTCCGCGGCGATGCCCGCCTCATCGGCGAGCCGCGCGACGACATCCTCGGTCACGGCCATCTCAAGCCACCTCTTTCACGAACACGCCCGACCACGCGGGCAGGACCAGGGAGCCGTCCTCGTCCTGCGAGACGGAAGGAGAACGCCAGACGACGCGGCCGGGCAGCGGCCCGGGCTCGTAGGATGCGCCGCCGAACACGCCGACGAAGCGCAAGGAGCCCCCGGCATAGCGCCACGTCACGTCGATCACGTCGGGCCGCGGCAGCGCGTACCGTCCGCCCTGCCAGGCGGTCTTCGTCAGCGGCACCACCTCGCGCTGGCGCAGCGCCAGCAGCGCGGTGGTGTCGGCCAGGACCTCGCGGTGGGGCGAGCGTTCCCGCTCCGCCCAATCGAGCTTGGAGCGCCGGAACGTCTCCTCGGCCGTGGGATCCGGGATCGTCTTCGCCTTCTCCTCGTCGGCGAAGGCGGCGAAGCTCTTGAACTCGCGACGCCGGCCGTCGCGGACCGCCTTGTTCAGATCCTCGTCGGGGGCGAAGTCGACGAAGAACAGGAACGGCGTCGAGGCCGACCATTCCTCGCCCATCCACAGCATCGGGATCTGCGGGCTGAGCAGCAGCCCGGCCCGGGCGAGCGCCAGCTTGTCGGCATCGGCGAGGTGGCTCAGGCGCTCGCCGAGCGCCCGGTTGCCGACCTGGTCATGATTCTGCAGGAAGGTGACGAAGGCCGACGGCGGCAGGTGGGCCGAGGGCTCGCCGCGGGGGTGGTTGTCGAGCGTCTTGAACGGCTCGCCCTGATAGGCGAACCCTTCCGCGAGGCTGCGGGCGAGGTGGGCGGCCGGCTTGTCGGAAAAACTCTCGTAGTAGCCGGAATCCTCGCCCGTCAGCAGGATGTGCCAGCCGTGATGGGTGTCGTCGGCCCATTGCGCGCTGTGGTAGCGCGGCTGACCCGCGTCGTCCCGCTCCAGCCACGAGGCCTGGTTGGCCTCGTTCTCCAGCATCAAGTGGATCGGCCGCTCGGGGAACGCCCCGCGGATTCGCTCGGCCAACTCGCCGAGGAAGTGTTTGTCGGAGTCGTCCAGGATCGCGTGGACCGCGTCGAAGCGCAGGCCGTCGATATGGAACTCCTCTAGCCAGTACAGCGAGTTGTGGATGAAGTAGTCCCGCACCACCTCGCCGCTGGTCTTGCCGTCGAAATTGATGCCGGCGCCCCACGGCGTCTGGTGCCGCTCGGTGAAGAACGACTTGGCGTAGGCGTGGAGGTAATTTCCGGCCGGGCCGAAATGGTTGTAGACGACGTCGAGGAAGACCATCAGCCCGAGGGAATGGGCCCGGTCGACGAGGCGGCGCAGGTCGTCGGGGCTACCGTATGCGGAATCCGGCGCGTAGGGCAGCACGCCGTCATAGCCCCAGTTGCGACTGCCCTTGAAGTCGGCGAGCGGAAGCAACTCGATCGCGGTGACACCGAGGTCGCGCAAGGATTCGAGCTTGCCGGTCAGCGCCGCGTAGGTCCCCTCCGGCGTCGCGGTGCCGACATGGCACTCGTAGATCACCGTCTCCTCGAACGGGCGCCCGGCCCAAGTCTGGTCGGTCCAGGCGAAGGATGCGGGATCGACCACCTCGCTCAAGCCGGACACGTCCTCCGGCTGGAAGCGCGAGGCCGGATCGGGCACCACGAGGTCGCCGTCGATCCGGTAGCCGTAGCGGGCGCCGGCGCGCACGCCCGGCACCGTCACGCGCCGCCAGCCCTCGCCCTGGTCCTCCAGCGGATGCTCGGTCCCGTCGAGCACCAGGGCGACGCTCGCCGCGGTCGATGCCCAGAGGGCGAAGCGCACGCCCTCCGGTCCGATTTCCGCACCGAATGGCATGCTGTGGGTGCGCCGCATCGGGCCACCATCCTTCAAGAGCAAGAGTGTGCGAACGGCGTGGGGTGCCGCTCAGGAAATTCGGGTGGATTGCGCAGGTTCCGCGGGCCGATCCCGCATTGCGGGAGTTGCATCGCGAGGCGGGAGCTAAGGCGCTCCCCGCCCGCGGCAATGGCAGGGCCCTGTGGTCGCCGGGGACGGTCCGCGCGGGGGCCTCAGAACGCCCAGGCGAGGGTCGCCGCGAAGGCCGCCGCGACGGCCGCGCCGGTCGCCGTCATCGCCACGCGGCCGATCCCGACGGCGGCCGCGGCGACGCCCTCCTCGGCGAAGCCGAAGGCCTGGCCGGCGGCCTGCTCGGCACGGGCGAGGGAGAGATGACGAGCATGGCGGTTGACGGATTTCATCGTCGGAACGCTCCTGCGGCGCGCCGCCCGTCCGGCGTCGGGAGCGGCCACCCGGACAACGGGCGGTCACGGCCGAGGTTCCGGGGGGTATCGTGCGCGTCACCGGGCTTTAAGGGAATTTGTTTACGTCTCGGTGACTCTGGTACGGGTTCTGCGGCGCGGCGATTCCACGCCGCCCGGCCACGCCCGTTCGCCACACCCTGCAGCCGCGCAAAGGCTCTTTTTGTTCCGCGTTTGTTCCGGTATAGGGAAAGGATGACCTCGAATGCTGCCAGAGCCCTTCCCCCACCGCGAGGCCGTCGCGTGAGCGAGGCCGCACGAGACCTGTTCGGACCGGGGGGCAAGCCTCCCGGTGCCAATCCCGCCGGATCGAAGCCGCCGGCGGACCCGCTCAAGGCCGAGGCCGTGAAGCGGATCAAGCCCGTTGCCGTGCCTCCACCCGCGGAGGAGGCCGGCTACGACGCCTCGGCGATCGAGGTGCTGGAGGGGCTGGAGCCGGTGCGGCGCCGGCCCGGCATGTATATCGGCGGCACCGACGAGAAGGCGCTGCACCACCTCTTCGCCGAGGTGATCGACAACTCGATGGATGAGGCGGTGGCGGGACATGCCAGCTTCATCGAGGTGGAGCTGGAGGAGAGCGGCTGCCTCGCCGTGACCGACAACGGCCGCGGCATCCCGATCGATCCGCACCCGAAATTCCCTGGCAAGTCGGCGCTCGAGGTCATCATGACCACGCTGCATGCCGGCGGCAAGTTCGACTCGAAGGTCTACGAGACCTCGGGCGGCCTGCACGGCGTCGGCATCTCGGTGGTGAACGCCCTGTCGGACGTGCTCGAGGTCGAGGTCGCCCGCAACCAGACCCTCTACCGGCAGACCTTCTCCCGCGGCCACGCGCAGGGGCCGATCGAGACGGTCGGCCGGGTGCAGAACCGGCGCGGCACCAAGGTGCGCTTCCATCCCGATGCCGAGATCTTCGGCGAGCACAGGTTCGATCCGCGCCGCCTGTTCAAGATGGCGCGCTCGAAGGCCTACCTGTTCGGCGGCGTCGAGATCCGCTGGCGCTGCGCCCCGTCCCTGCTGGAGGGCGTCGAGAACGTGCCGGCCGAGGCCGTGCACCGCTTCCCGGCGGGCCTGAAGGACTATCTCGCCCGCGAGATCGACGGCAAGGAACTCGTCGCCGACAACGTCTTCTCCGGCAAGGTCACCAAACCCGGCAGCCACGGCTCCCTCGAATGGGCGGTGGCCTGGCTCGCGAACGACGACGGCTTCTCGTCGTCCTACTGCAACACCATTCCAACGCCCGAGGGCGGCACCCACGAGAGCGGGATGCGGGTGGCCCTGCTGCGGGGCCTGCGCGACCACGCCGAGCGGGTCGGCCAGGTCAAGCGGATGGCCTCGGTCACCGCCGACGACGTGATGGCGACCTGCGCGGCGATGCTGTCGGTCTTCATCCGCGAGCCCGAGTTCCAGGGCCAGACCAAGGACAAGCTCGCGACGCTGGAGGCCTCCCGCATCGTCGAGGCGGCGATCCGCGACGCCTTCGACCATTGGCTCGCCGCCTCGCCGACCCAGGCCAACAAGCTCCTCGACTGGGTGATCGACCGGGCCGAGGAGCGCCTGCGCCGGCGCCAGGAGAAGGAGGTCGCCCGCAAGACCGCGACCCGCAAGCTGCGGCTGCCGGGCAAGCTCGCCGATTGCTCGAAGGCCGGCGCCGCCGGCTCCGAGATCTTCATCGTCGAGGGCGATTCGGCCGGCGGCTCGGCCAAGCAGGCGCGCGACCGCGCCACCCAGGCGATCCTGCCCCTGCGCGGCAAGATCCTCAACGTCGCCTCGGCGAGCCGGGACAAGCTCGGGGCCAACCAGCTCCTCTCCGACCTGATCCAGGCGCTCGGCTGCGGCATCGGCAAGCAGTACCGGCACGACGACCTTCGCTACGAGAAGGTCATCATCATGACCGACGCCGACGTCGACGGCGCCCACATCGCCTCGCTGCTGATCACCTTCTTCTACCGGCAGATGCCGGAGCTGATCGAGGGCGGCCACCTGTACCTGGCGGTCCCTCCCCTCTACCGGCTGACCCAGGGGGCGAAGAGCGCCTATGCCCGGGACGACCGCCACAAGGAGCAGCTGCTCAAGACCACCTTCAAGTCGGGCAAGGTCGAGATCGGGCGCTTCAAAGGCCTCGGCGAGATGATGCCCGGCCAGCTCAAGGAGACCACGATGGACCCCAAGAAGCGCACGCTCCTGCGGGTCGAGGTGGTGGAGGAGGCGCGCGACGCCACCGGCGACACGGTCGAGCGGCTGATGGGCAACAAGCCCGAGGCCCGCTTCGCCTTCATCTCCGAGCGGGCGGTCTTCGCCGACGAGATCGAGCTCGATATCTGACGATCGCCCGGGAACGGCGTTGCCGTTCCCGGATCCGGTTCCGACGCAAGAAGGGCCCGGCCGCGCGAGCGGCCGGGCCCTTCTTGCGTTCGGCCGGTGCCCGCCGTGACGGACGACCGCGCCTGCCCCAACGCGAAAAGCCCGGCCGTGAGGCCGGGCTCCGCTCCGTCGAGGTGACGGAGTGCGACGACTAGAAGCCGTTGAACTTGTAGTTCAGGCCGGCGCGGACGACCGCGAACTCGGTGTCGCGACGGGCCTGGCCCGGGTTCACGACGACCACGCCCGGCGAAGCGGTGGTGATCACGGTGCCGGCGTTGTTGATCGCGAAGGCGCCGTTGTTGCGGTTGCCCTGATCCAGGTTCACGTACAGGCCTTCGACCTTCACGGTCACGGCCGACGAACGGAAGAAGTTCAGGAACGAGTCGGTGGGCAGAGCGTACTCGACGCCGCCGCCGACGACCCAGCCGGTCTGGAACTCGTCACGCGAGCTGTTCGGCAGGCCGAAGTCGCGGCCGCCGCCCGAGCCGTAGGCGAAGCCGCCGGTGCCGTACACGAGGGTGCGGTCGAAGGCGTAGCCGAGGCGGCCGCGGACGGTGCCGAAGTAGTCGAGGCCCGCGATGCCGGCCGGGCTGAACACCTGCTGCGCGGCGATCGGGCCGGTGGCGGCGAAGCGGTTGCGGTCACGGCCGAAGTCGACGTACTGGGCGTCGGCCTCGATGCCGACCACCACGCCCGAGCCCGGGGTGAACTGGTAGTTGTAGCCGACCTGGCCGCCGCCGACGAAGCCGTCCGTCGAACGCTGGCCTGGGAAGGCGATCACGGTGGGGGTGACGACGAGGCCGGTGGCCGGGCCGACACCGACCACCGGGCCGGCGCGGTTGTCGCTGGTGCCGAAGCCGTAGCCGGCGTTGAAACCGGCGTAGAAGCCCGTCCAGGTGAAGACCGGCACCGGCGTGAAGACCGGCGGCGGGGCGGCGCGGCGCGGCAGGTCGGCGGCCGACGCAGCGGCGGACAGGCCGACGAGGGCCACGGAGGCGAGGAGGATCTTCTTCATTGTCTTACTGGTCCTGGTTGGCGAGAGCCGGCGCGCTTCTATCCCCGGTCGGTCACCCGGTCTGTCGCATTCCTGCAACGAGGCCAGGGTTTACCCCTCCACCCGTCAACGAAACGTGAATCGGCGGCGACCACCGATCGGAAAAATCGAGCGACCACGGTCACTTAGGATTAACCATGCTCCCCCAGGGTCAATCCACAGGATGACCGCTGAGGAACCGAGATGGACGCTTCCGGGCGCGAGGCCGCACCCCCTTCCCTGCTCCGCCGCACCTGGAGGATCGCCTTGTTCGCGGTCGCGGGCTCGCTCGCGGCGACTCACTACCTCGCCTCGCGCAACGTCGCCGACCCGCGCCGGGAGACGGTCGCGTCCTTGCGCGGCCTCGTCGAGCCGGAGACCACCGGGTCGATCGCCGGGCCCGCGGCGCGCACGCGCCTCGACCCCTGCAACGCGCCCCTGCGCCCCTGACGCTCGGCAGCGCGGCGTCGCGCCCCTGACGCGCGCCCGCGTCGCGGCACGGCGGCGGGCGGCCCTTTGCACCGAATAAATCCCGGTCAGCACTTGACAAATGGGCCCGCATCGGGCGTGTCCTGCGGGCGGTCGCGTGCCCGACGCGACGGAGCAATGGCGTGAACGTCCCGCCCCGGCGCCGCCGGCGCGACGAGGCTGCAACACGACCTTGCCTGCCGGCCGTTGCCGCGACGGTGTCTTACGTGCCGGCCCGACCCGCCCGCGCGCAACGGTTCTCTTCAGGATGTCATTCGCCGAACTGGGTTTAAGCGAGAAGGTGCAGCAGGCCGTCGAGGCCGCGGGCTACACCACGCCGACCCCGATCCAAGCCCAAGCCATTCCGCATGTCCTCGCGCGGCGCGACGTTCTGGGTGTCGCCCAGACCGGCACCGGCAAGACGGCGGCGTTCACGCTGCCGATGCTGACCCTGCTGGAGCAGGGCCGGGCCCGCGCCCGGATGCCGCGCACGCTGATCCTCGAACCGACGCGCGAGCTCGCCGCGCAGGTCGTTGAGAATTTCGAGCGCTACGGCTCGAACCACAAGCTCAACGTCGCGCTCCTGATCGGTGGCGTCTCGTTCGCCGACCAGGACCTCAAGATCACCCGCGGCGTCGACGTGCTGATCGCGACCCCCGGGCGGCTGCTCGACCATTTCGAGCGCGGCAAGCTGCTGCTCACCGGCGTCGAGCTCCTCGTCATCGACGAGGCCGACCGGATGCTCGACATGGGGTTCATCCCCGACATCGAGCGCATCGTGAAGATGGTGCCGTTCACGCGCCAGACCCTGTTCTTCTCCGCGACGATGCCGCCGGAGATCCAGCGGCTCGCCGACGACTTCCTGCACAATCCCGTGCGCATCGAGGTGGCGCGCCCCGCCTCCACCGCCTCGACCATCACCCAGCGGCTGGTCGCGACGGGGCCTGAGGGGCACCAGAAGCGCAAGACCCTGCGCAAGCTGATCCGCGCGGCGGAAGAGCTCAACAACGGCATCATCTTCTGCAACCGCAAGCGCGACGTCGCGCAGCTGCAGAAGTCGCTGTCGAACCACGGCTTCAACGTCGCGGCCCTGCACGGCGACATGGACCAGCGCGCCCGCATGGCGGCGCTCGACGCGTTCCGCTCCGGCGAGGTGCCGCTGCTGGTCGCCAGCGACGTGGCGGCCCGTGGCCTCGACATCCCGGCGGTGAGCCACGTCTTCAACTTCGACGTGCCGCACCACGCCGAGGACTACGTCCACCGGATCGGCCGCACCGGCCGGGCCGGCCGCTCCGGCGCCGCCTTCACCCTGGTCGGCCGCGGCGACGAAAAATCCCTCGCGGCGATCGAGACCCTGATCGGCCAGCCGATTGCCTGGGCGGAGGGCGATCTCGCCAGCCTGCCCGACGACGAGGCCGCCGAGCCGGGCGAGCGCCGCGGCCGGGGCGGCCGCGGCCGCCGGGACGAGGGACGGCCTGCAGGCCGCCGCGACGAGCCGCGGCGCGACGAGGGCCGCCGGGACGAGACCCGCCGGCGGCGCGCGCGGAGCAACCGGTCGGAGGCCCCACAAGAGGATCGCCCGCAGGAGGCGGCCCCCGCCTCGCCGCCCCCGCGCCGCAACGGCGAGGCGCCGCGGCCGATCGCCGAGCGGCGCGTCCCGGACGAGCGCCGTCACGGCGACGAGCGCTCCCCCGGCCGGCGCAACGACCGCGGCCGCCACCGGGACGACGACGCGATGCCGGAGGCCGAGATCGGCATGGGCGCACACGTTCCAGCCTTCCTGCTACGGCCGGTTGTACTGAAGAAGCGGACAGAGGGCGAATAGACCCCGATTCGTCCGTCTGTCAGGCCATAAATTCCTCCGCGCTTTAACTGCTTCTCCACGGACCGCCTCTACAGGTCTGAGGAAGGCGGCGGCACGAAGCCGGCGCCCAGCGCGGAGATGTTCGATGCCTGACCTGAGCAGCGCCGAGCTTGATCGGAGCTTCTTGTTCGGTCAGCGTGCCATGGAGCTGATGAAGGCGTATCGCTCGTCAGCCACGCCGCGCAGCTACGCCGTCTGGTACACCTACGTCGCGGGCCTGAACGTACAGCTCATCGAGGCCGTCAAGCGGATCACCGCCGAGCACGGAATCCTGGCCGACGCCCAGGTCGACCAGCTCTTCGAGACCTATCTCGAAGGCCGCCGGCTCACGACCGAGACCGAGCGAGCGAGCGCTGGCGTGCTCGCCGAGATCGAGCAGATCATGGAGATGCTGGACACGGCGCTCGGCTCGACGGCGCGCTACGGCGCCTCGCTGCAAGCCTTCACCCAGGATCTCGCCGCGCCGGCGGTGAACCGCGCCCGGGTGCGGGAGATCGTGTCCTCGCTCGTCGTCACCACCCGGGACGTGGCCGCCAACAACCGCACCCTCGAGGCGCGGATGCGCGAGAGCCGCAACGAGATCGAGACCCTGCGCGAGACCCTGGAGGCGGTGCGCGTCGAGTCGCTGACCGATCCCCTCACCGGCATCGGCAACCGCAAGCATTTCGAGGAGATGCTGCACAAGGCGGTCGATCACGCCGCGGTGCAGGGCCAGCCGCTCTGCCTCATCGTGCTCGACATCGATCATTTCAAGCGCTTCAACGACCTCTACGGCCACCTCACCGGCGATCAGGTGCTGCGGCTGGTGGCGATGACCATGCGCGAATCGGTCGAGCCGCGCACGACCATCGCGCGGTTCGGCGGCGAGGAATTCGGCATCATCCTGCCGGGCAGCGACCGGGACGAGGCGCGGGAGATCGCCGAGAAGGTCCGCACCAGCGTGATGGGCCGCGAGCTGGTCAAGCGCTCCACCGGCGAGAGCCTGGGGCGGATCACCATCTCGGTCGGCCTCGCGGCCTACCGGCGCGGGGACACCGCGGTGTCGCTGCTCGAGCGCGCCGACCATTGCATGTTCACCGCCAAGCGGGCGGGCCGCAACCAGGTGATCGACGACGGCGTGCCGGTCGAGACCATGAACGACGTCGCGTGAGTCCTCGACGGGATCCTTTTACCCGGACGGCGTGAGCGCGCCGGCCGAGGGTCGAGGTTTTGCGCCTCAGGGCGCGATTGCCGGCTGCATCGGGCGCTGGCTACGAACCCCGGCATGTCCCTTCGCATCCCGGAGCGAGCTTTGGCGAGAGCCCGGCACCGCTGGCGGCACCGCACTCCGCCGGACGCGATCCGCCCCATTCTGAACCGTCGGCGGCTATGGATCCCGGGTTCCGCTGCGCGGCCCCGGGATGACGATGGAGGATGGGACTGCGATCGGTGAGCCCGATCAGGCGTGGGCGGCGACCAGCGCGTTCGGGTCGGCGGGGGTGATCGCGACCGATTCGCCGCAGCCGCAGGCCGAGGTCTGGTTGGGATTGTTGAACACGAACTGCGACGCGAGCTTCGTGGTCTGGAAATCCATCTCGGTGCCGAGCAGGAACAGCACCGCCTTCGGGTCGATGAAGACGCGCACGCCCTTGTCCTCGACCACGTCCTCGCCGGCCTTGCGCTCCTCGGCGTATTCCATCGTGTAGCTCATGCCGGCGCAGCCGCCGTTCTTGACTCCGACGCGCAGGCCCGCAATGGGGCGCTCGGCGTCGGCCATGATGCGCTTGATCCGCTCGGCGGCAGCGTCGGTCAGCGACATCACCTTGAAGCTCGGTGCCATGTTCAAAACTCTCTCCGACGGCCGGGTTCAAGGCCCGGGCGGTTGAGGCGTGACGTTACAGCCGCAAGATAAGCATCCCGTCGCCCGTGGTCCACCGCGGGACGTGCTAGGACAGGACGTGACGGAGGCGGCGATGGCGGATGCGTCGCACCGGCGGATGACGCCGGAGGAATTCTTTGCCTGGCAGGAGCATCAGGACGAGCCGTTCGAGCTCGTCGATGGCGTTCCTGTGCCCAAGCACCGGATGATGACCGGGGCGAGCGTTCAGCATGACCGGGTGACGGTGAACGTCATTGGCATTTTGTACGGCCAGCTTCGCGGGTCACGCTGTCGTCCCACCACGGACGACGTCTCGCTGCGCACCAGTATCACCACGATCCGGAGACCCGACGTCACGGTCGAGTGCGGCGAGATGGTCTATGACACGCACGAGGCCCGCGAGCCGCGCCTCGTCGTCGAGGTCGCCTCGCCCTCCACCACCGCCGTCGACCGGACCGTGAAGCTGGAAGAGTACAAGCGCCACCCGACGCTCCGGTACATCTTGCTCCTTGAGACCGTCGCGCCGGTCGCCCTGCTCTATCGCCACGAGGCGGAGGGCTGGCGACCGGAACTGTTCGAGGGACCGGACGCCGTCATCGAACTCCCCGAGATCGGCGCGCGGCTGGCCCTGGCGGAGGTCTATGACGGCCTCGCCTTCCCGGCCCGCATAACCGACGCAATGCGCTGACCCGCCTCACCACATGTCGAGCGCGATGCGGGCCTCGTCCGACATCCGGCTCTGGTCCCACGGCGGATCGAACACCATCGTGACGTTGCAACCGGCGACGCCCGGCACCGCCGAGACGGCGTTCTCGACCCAGCCCGGCATCTCGCCGGCGACCGGGCACCCCGGCGCCGTCAGGGTCATGTCGATCGCGATGGTGCGGTCGTCGGCGATGTCGACCCGGTAGATCAGGCCGAGCTCGTAGATGTCGGCCGGGATCTCAGGATCGTAGACGGACTTGAGCGCCGCCACGATGCCGTCGGTCAGCCGGTCCATTTCCTCCGGCGGGATCGCGGAGGCGTTCACTTGGGCGTTCAGCTGCGGGGCATTGGCGCCGCCCGCGGCAGGGGTCTCGGTCATGGTATCCTCACGCGAACATCCGCTCGGCCCGGGTCAGGGCCGAGACGAGAGCGTCGATCTCCGCCGTCGTATTATACAGGCCGAACGACGCGCGACAGGTCGAGGTGGTGCCGAACCGCCTCAAGAGCGGCATGGCGCAGTGGGTGCCGGCCCGCACCGCGACGCCCTGGCGGTCGATCACCGTCGCGACGTCGTGGGCGTGGGCCCCCTTCATCTCGAAGGAAATCACCGCGCCCTTGGTCCTGGCGGTGCCGATGATCCTGAGGCTGTTCATCCCGCGCAGCCGCTCCTGCGCGTAGGCGAGGAGATGCGCCTCGTGGGCGGCGATGCGCTCGCGCCCGAGGCTCATCATGAATTCGAGCGCGGCGCCGAGTCCGATCGCCTCGATGATCGCCGGGGTGCCGGCCTCGAAGCGGTGCGGGGGCGCGTTGTAGGTGATGCGCTCCTCCTCGACGATCTCGATCATCTCGCCGCCGCCCTGGTAGGGGGGCAAGCGCTCCAGCCACTCCTTCTTGCCGTAGAGCACGCCGATGCCGGTCGGACCGTAGACCTTGTGGCCGGTGAAGACGAAGAAGTCGCAATCGAGCGCCTGGACGTCGACCGCCTGGTGCACCGCGCTCTGGGCTCCGTCGAGCAGAACCGGCACGCCGCGCTCGTGGGCGATGCGGACGATCTCCGCCGCCGGTGTCACCGTGCCGAGCACATTCGACATGTGGCTGATCGCCACCATCTTGGTCTTCGGCGTGAAGAGTTTTTCGTATTCCTCGACCAGGAAGTTGCCCTCGTCGTCGACGGGGGCGAATTTCAGCACGGCGCCGCGGCGCTCGCGCAGGAAGTGCCAGGGCACGATGTTGGAATGGTGCTCCATGATCGACAGGATGATCTCGTCACCCTCGCCGATCAGCCCGGCCCAGCCCATGCAGGTCGCGACCAGGTTGTAGGCCTCGGTGGCGTTGCGGGTGAAGATGATCTCGTCGGTGGAGCGGGCGTTGAGGAATTGCCGCGTGGTCTCGCGGGCGCCCTCGAAGCCTTCCGTCGCGGCGTTCGCCATGAAGTGCAGGCCGCGATGCACGTTGGCGTAGGCCGTCTCCATCGCCCCCGACATCGCGTCGATCACGGCCTTCGGCTTCTGCGCCGAGGCGGCGTTGTCGAGGTAGACCAGCGGCTTGCCGTAGACCTGCTGCGACAGGATCGGGAATTGCGCCCGGATCGCCTCGACGTCGTAGGGGGTCTGGAGGACGGGTGCGTTCATGGCGGGCTCTCGTGCAGGGGCGTGAGAGGGGCCGGCCCGTAGGCCGGCCCGATACGATTGGTTTCAGCCGCGACGGGCGAGCCAGCCCTCGATCTCGGCGATCATCGCCGCCCGGGCGCCCTCGTGGGTGACCGCCTCGATCGCCTCTCCGAGAAAGGCCTGGACCAGCAGGCTCTCGGCCTGGGCGCGCGGCAGGCCGCGGGCCATCAGGTAGAACAGGAGGTCGTCGTCCGGCGCGCCGCAGGTCGCGCCGTGGCCGCAGGCCACGTCGTCGGCGAAGATCTCCAGCTCCGGCTTGTTCATCATCTGCCCCTCGTCGGTGAGGAGGAGGCAGTCGGACTTCATCTTGCCGTCGGTCTTCTGGGCGACCTGGCGGACGATGATCTTGCCCTGGAACACGCCGGTGGCGTCGCCGTCGATCACCGTCTTGAACTGCTCGCGGCTGATCCCGCCGAGGGCGGCGTGGTCGGCCAGCAGCGTCGAGTCGGCGAGCTGGCCGTCGCGGATCATCGCGGCGCCGTTGACGGTGGCGGTCGCGTCGTCGCCCGCGAAGTGCAGGTAGAGCTGGTGGCGCGACAGCACCGCCCCGGTCACCACGTTGACGGTCTCGATGTGCGAGCCGGCGCCGAGGCGGGCCGAGACGGTCGAGAGCGCGATGGCCGCATCACCCTCGATGTTGAGCCGGCTGTGCAGCACGCGGGCGCGGTCGCCGACCACGACGTCGAGGACGTCGTTGGGCTGGTAGGCGATCCCGTCCGGGCCCTCGTGGCTCTCGATGAGCGTGACCTCGGATTCCGCGCCGGCGACGACGAGCACGCGGGTCGCGGTCGAGAACGGCGCGGAACCGGTGCCGACGAAGCGCAGGTGCAGGGCGCGCTCGATCTTCGCGCCCTCGGCGACCCGGATCACCGCCCCGTCCGCCATGAAGGCGGCGTTGAGCTGGTAGATCGGGTTCTCGCGGGTCTGCTCGACCGGGGCGAGGTGGTCGAGGAGCGGGTGCCCCTCGGCCATCGCCTTCGCAAAGGGCACCACCTCCAGGCCCTCGGGCAGGCCGGCGAGGTCGGAGAGCGCCGCGACCAGGTGGCCGTTGACGAAGGTCAGGCGCGCCGCCTCGATCCCGGCGAAGCCCCGGGCCGTCTTGACGGCGTTGCGGGCGGTCTCGGCATCCGGGGCGTCGGCCGGCGGTGCCGCCTCGCGAACGGCGGCGCGCAGGTCGGTGTACTTGAACGCCTCGACGCGGCGATGCGGCAGGCCCGCCGCCTCGAAATAGCGAAAGGCCTCCTCGCGGGCGATCGCGGCACCCGGGAGCTTGAGCCGCTGGACCTCGAACAGCTTCGAGAGCCCAGTCTCGGCGGCGGTGCGGAGCGTGGTGACGTCGGCCATGGTCACGCGGCCTCGTTCGCCCGGTACTCGGCATAGCCCGAGGCTTCGAGCTCAAGGGCGAGCTCCTTGCCGCCGGACTTCACCACCCGGCCCTGCGCCATCACGTGCACGGTGTCGGGCACGATGTGGTTGAGGAGGCGCTGATAGTGGGTGATGACCAGGAAGCTGCGGTTCTGGGCCCGGAGCGCGTTCACGCCCTCGGAGACGATGCGCAGCGCATCGATGTCGAGGCCGGAATCGGTCTCGTCGAGGACGCAGAAGCGCGGCGACAGGAGCGCCATCTGGAGGATCTCCATGCGCTTCTTCTCGCCGCCGGAGAACCCGACATTGAGGGCGCGCTTGAGCATCTCGCGGTTGATCTCGAGCTTGTCGGCGGCCGCGAAGACCTGGCGCATGAAGTCGGGGGTGGTCAGCTCCTCCTCGCCGCGGGTCTTGCGCTGGGCGTTCATCGCCGCCTTGAGGAAGGTCATCGTGCCGACGCCGGGGATCTCCAGCGGGTACTGGAAGGCCAGGAAGATGCCGGCGGCCGCGCGGGCATCGGCCTCCATCTCCAGGATGTTCTCGCCGTCGAGCAGGATCTCGCCGTCGAGGACCTCGTAGTCCTCCTTGCCGGCGATGACGTAGGACAGGGTCGACTTGCCGGAGCCGTTCGGCCCCATGATGGCGGCGACCTCGCCGTCGTTGACGGTCAGGCTGAGGCCGTTGAGGATGCGCTTGTCCTCGATGTTGACGACCAGGTTCTTGATCTCGAGCATTTTCGTCAAATTCCTTCAAAACCGCGCCGGTGCATCGCCTGTAGGAAAACTCGGTCTCCCACTGGAAAGCCCGACCGATCGCCGATCACCGCATCGATGCCGCAACGGGGACAGAGGGCGGTACCTTCTTCGGCGATCCAATCCGTGATCTCGTTCGGTGAGAAAACTTCGAGGCAGTAGAAGCATCCGCACCGGGCGCTGCTCCCGACCTCGTCGGCATGCCGAGACGTGTGCTTGTGCGCAGCGTCCAGCATGCCGTCGTCGAAGGTGCCGTTCAGGTCAGCCCACCGAGCCTTCCAGGCTGATCGAGATCAGCTTCTGGGCCTCGACGGCGAACTCCATCGGCAGTTGCTGCAGCACGTCGCGGACGAAGCCGTTGACGATCAGCGCGGTCGCCTCCTCCTCGGAGAGGCCGCGCTGCTGGCAGTAGAACTTCTGGTCCTCGGAGATCTTCGAGGTGGTGGCCTCGTGCTCGAACACCGCCGAGGCGTTCTTCGACTCGATGTAGGGCACGGTGTGCGCGCCGCACTGGTCGCCGATGAGGAGCGAGTCGCAATTGGTGAAGTTGCGCGCGCCCTTCGCCTTCTTGTGCGCCGAGACCAGGCCCCGGTAGGTGTTCTGCGACCGGCCGGCCGAGATGCCCTTCGAGATGATCCGGCTCGTCGTGTTCTTGCCGAGATGGATCATCTTGGTGCCGGAATCGACCTGCTGCATGCCGTTCGACACCGCGATCGAGTAGAACTCGCCGCGGGAGTTGTCGCCGCGCAGGATGCAGGACGGGTACTTCCAGGTGATCGCCGAACCGGTCTCGACCTGCGTCCACGAGATCTTCGAGTTCACGCCGCGGCAATCGCCGCGCTTGGTCACGAAGTTGTAGATGCCGCCGCGCCCTTCTGAGTCGCCCGGGTACCAGTTCTGCACCGTCGAGTACTTGATCTCGGCGTCGTCGAGGGCGACGAGCTCGACCACCGCGGCGTGGAGCTGGTTGTCGTCGCGCCGCGGGGCAGTGCAGCCCTCGAGATACGAGACGTAGGAGCCCTTGTCGGCGATGATCAGCGTGCGCTCGAACTGGCCGGTGTCACGCTCGTTGATGCGGAAGTAGGTCGACAGCTCCATCGGGCAGCGCACGCCCGGCGGGATGTAGACGAACGAGCCGTCCGAGAACACCGCCGAGTTCAGCGTCGCGAAGTAGTTGTCGGTCACCGGCACGACCGAGCCGAGGTATTTCCGCACCAGCTCGGGATGCTCGCGCAGGGCCTCCGAGATCGGCATGAAGATGACGCCGGCCTTGGCGAGCTCCGCCTTGAAGGTGGTGGCGACCGAGACCGAGTCGAACACCGCATCGACCGCGACCCGGCGCTCGGGGGCGATGCCCTCCAGCACCTCGACCTCGCGCAGCGGGATGCCGAGCTTCTCGTAGGTCTTCAGGATCTCGGGGTCGATCTCGTCGAGCGACTGCGCCGCCTTGCGCTTCGGCGCGGCGTAATAGTACAGCTCGTTATAGTTGATCTTGTCGTACTCGACCCGCGCCCAGTTCGGCTCCTGCATGGTGAGCCAGCGGCGATAGGCGTCGAGGCGCCATTCGAGCATCCACTCCGGCTCGTCCTTCTTGGCCGAGATGAAGCGGATCACGTCCTCGGAGAGGCCCTTCTCGGACTTCTCCATCTCGATCGTGGTCTCGAACCCGTACTTGTACTGATCGACGTCGATGGCACGGACGCGATCGACCGTCTCCTGCACTGCAGGCATACCCGTCTCCTACCGCTGACGGCTTCAAGGGCCGCGAGGTGATGACACGGCCGGAAGGGGCTGCGCGCTCACGCGGCCCGTTCCCGGCGCTTATATAGGGATGAAACCAGCCGATCGAAGGCCGCGAGGAAGCTTTCCCCGTCCTCTTCCCGGCTGTCCCACCCCAAACTCACGCGCAGCGCCCCCGCGGACAGGGTGGAGGCCACCCCCATCGCCGCGAGCACGCCGGAGCGCGACACCTTGCCCGAGGCGCAGGCCGCCCCGGACGAGACCGCCACGCCGTCGAGGTCGAGGGCGATCAGGGCCGTCTCGGCCTTGAGCCCCGGCACGGCGAAGCACGATGTGTTGGGCAGACGCTCGGCTCCCGCCCCGAACACCACCGCGTCCGGCGCGCGGGCCTGCACGCCCGCCTCGATCGCGTCGCGCAAGGCGGCGAGGCGGACGGCCTCGGCCGGCATCGCCGCGAGCGCCAGTTCCGCCGCGACGCCGAAGCCGACGATGCCCGGCACGTTCTCGGTCCCGGCCCGCAGGCGCGCCTCCTGCCCGCCGCCGCGCAGGAATGCGGCGTCCAGGGTCGCGCCCTCCCCGAGGACGATCGCGCCCACGCCCTTCGGCGCACCGAGCTTGTGGCCCGACAGGGTCAGGGCGTCGGCGCTGAATATATTGCGCGCAACCGATATCCGTCCAGCGGCCTGGACCGCGTCGCTGTGGAGCAGGGCGCCGTGCTGGCATGCGAGCGCCGCAATCCTCGCCACGGGCTGGACCACGCCGGTCTCGTTGTTGGCGGCCTGGACCGACACGAGCGCGGTGACGCCCTCGGCCGCCAGAGTCACGAGCCGCGCCTCCAGGACGTCGAGGCGCATCACGCCGTCGGCATCGACCGGCAGGATCTCGGTGTCGTCCGCGACGAAGCGGTGACCCTGGAGGCAGCAGGGGTGCTCGGTCGCGCCGATGAGCAGCCGGGTCGGCGCCGGCAGGCCGCGCCGCCGCAGGGCACCCGACAGGACGGCATTCGCCGCCTCGGTGCCGCCGCTGGTGAACACCACCTGCGACGGCGATACCCCGGCGAGAGCCGCGACCTTGCTCCGAGCCGCTTCGACGGCTGAGCGGGCCGCCCGCCCCTCGCGGTGGATCGAGGACGGGTTGCCGGGCAAGTCCACGAGCGCGCGCGCGACCGCCTCCGCCACCTCGGGCCGCAAGGCCGAGGTGGCGTTATGGTCGAGATAGGCGCGCGCGCGCTCCATGCGCTGAATTCCTTTGCCTTTCCCCCCGGGGACCGTGCTAAGGCCCGCCCCGGACACACGTAATCAAATGGTGCGTTCTCAGCCGTGCGAAGCGCGGGACTGCGGCACCCGGTTCTTTAGAACGATTCTAATCCTTTAGAACCGTTCTAAGGGTGCTTTTATGGGAGACGGACCCCGAGTCAAGCTGCGGGCCCGGGCTCATCGTCCGGTTTAAGCGCGGCGCTCACGCACCCTTGAAGCTCGAGAAGAGGTCGTTCATGCCCGAGGTCATCTTCGCCGGTCCCGCCGGTCGGCTGGAGGGGCGCTACCAGGCGCCGAAGCAGAAGGGCGCCCCGATCGCCATCGTGCTGCATCCGCACCCGCAATTCGGCGGCACGATGAACAACCAGATCGTCTACAACCTGTTCTACACGTTCGCGAATCGCGGTTTCGCCGCCCTGCGCTTCAACTTCCGTGGCGTCGGCCGCAGCCAGGGCGCGTTCGATCACGGCGTGGGCGAATTGTCGGACGCGGCCGCTGCCCTCGATTGGGTGCAGGCGGTCAACCCCGAGGCGCGGGCCTGCTGGATCGCCGGCGTGTCGTTCGGCTCGTGGATCGGCATGCAGCTGCTGATGCGCCGCCCGGAGATCGAGGGCTTCATCTCGATCGCCGCGATGGCCAACCGCTACGATTTCAGCTTCCTCGCCCCCTGCCCGTCCTCCGGCCTGTTCGTGCACGGCTCCGAGGACCGGGTCGCGCCGGCCCGCGAGGTGATGCCGGTGATCGAGAAGGTGAAGACCCAGAAGGGCGTCATCATCGAGCACCAGATCGTCGACGGCGCCAACCACTTCTTCGACGGCAAGGTCGACGAGCTGACCCAGACTGTGGACACGTATCTCGACAAGCGGCTGGGGAAGCGGGACGAGGCGGCCTGAGGGCTCGCTGTCTCTATCCCACCCACGACCTCATCCTGAGGTGCCCGGCCGATCGAAAGATCGGCCGGTCCTCGAAGGAGGGCTCCAGGGATCGCGAGGTTTCTGGAACCCTCCTTCGAGGCTCGTTTCACTCGCACCTCAGGACGAGGTCGCGGGTTGGATGGAGGGACCTGTGCAACCAGGGCTCGTCAATCCGGCACCGTCACCCCCGTCAGATCCGCCTTTGGCTCCGGAAAGCGCGGGTCCATCAGCTCCAGCGTGTCGGCGATCAGCCGCGCCACCGCGAGGTTGCGGAACCACTTGCGGTTCGCCGGCACCACGTGCCAGGGCGCGAGCCGCGTGCCGCACAGGGTGAGCGCGTCCTGGAACGCCGCCTGGTAGGAATCCCAGGCCTGCCGCTCGACGAGGTCGGCGGGGTCGAACTTCCAGTTCTTGGTCGGGTCGGCGAGGCGGCTCTCCAGCCGCTCCTTCTGCTCCGCCTTCGAGATGTGCAGGAAGATCTTGAGCACGGTCGTGCCCGAGAGCGTGAGCAGGCGCTCGAAATCGTTGATCAGGTCGTAGCGCGGCCGCCAGACCGCCTCGGGCACCAGCTGCTTGACGCGGACGATGAGCACGTCCTCGTAATGGCTGCGGTTGAACACCCCGATCATGCCGCGGGCCGGCGCCTCGCGGTGGTAGCGCCACAGGAAGTCGTGGTCGAGCTCCTCCGGGCTCGGCGTCTTGAACGACGAGACCCGGCAGCCCTGCGGGTTCACGCCCTCGAAGACGTGGCGGATCGTGCCGTCCTTGCCGCCGGTGTCGATGGCCTGCAGCACCACCAGCAGGCTGCGCTTGCGCTCGGCGTAGAGCCGCTCCTGCAAGGCCTGGATGCGGGCACGCACCGCCGCGAGCTCCTCCTCCGCCGCCGCCTTGCCGTCGGAGGAGCCCGGCGCGTCCGGGTCGATCTCGGCGAGCCGGCACGGCGCCTCGGGCCGGCACTGCACCACCCCGGGCGGCGGCACCGGCAGGGTCGCGCCGTGCTCGGCGAGGAAGGCGGGGTTCGCGGCCGCCAGCGACCCGGCCGCGTTCGCCCAGGCGGCGGAGGACGGGCGCGGATGGCCGGGGAGCGAAACCGGCTTGTCTTTCGGGGTCTTCTTCGACATCGGGAGGTGGGGGCTCCGGCGGGGACAGCGGCGTGCGACGATTCGTGGAAGAAATAACGGCGGGCAAGCGGGGCCGTTCCGCGAGGTGCGGCCGGTGAGCCGCGCCCCGCTCTACTTCGTGCGCCACGGCGAGACCGACTGGAACGCCGAAGGCCGCCTGCAGGGCCAGCGCGACACGCCCCTCAACGCCAAGGGCCACGCCCAGGCGGCGGAGGCCGGCGAGCGCCTACGGACCTTGCTCGGCGATGCCATCGGCACCCTGCCCTACCTCGCCAGCCCGATGGAGCGCACCCGCCACACGATGGAGGGCCTGCGCGCGGCGCTCGGCCTCGATCCGGCCGGCTACACGGTCGACCCGCGCCTGCGCGAGATCGGCTTCGGTGCCTGGGAGGGCCTGACCTGGAAGGAGGTCCGGCGCAGCGATCCCGCCCGCTCCCAGGCGCGGGACCGCGACCGCTGGGGCTTCTGCCCGCCGGGCAAGGGCGCGGAGAGCTACGCCATGGTGGCCGAGCGGGTGCGCCCGCTCCTCGACGCCCTCGACCGGCCGGCGGTCATCGTGGCGCATGGCGGCGTCGCCCGCGCCGTCATGGTGACGCTGGGCGCGGCGAACAGCGAGGAGGCGCCCCACCTGGAGATTCTCCAGGGCCGGATCCTGGTCTTCGAGGGCGGCGCCCGGCGCTGGGTCTGAGCGGTCCGGACACGACGCCCGGGCGGTGCCCGAGCCCGCGCCGGATGACGCCGCGTTTTGTGCCCGACCGTGCCTTGAACCGGCCCCGGTTCTCGTCCACCTCCCGCGGGCCCGAGATCGGGCCGAAGTCAGCGCCGGAGGCCGGTTCCGGTCGGCGCCTTGAAGCTCAACGGCCCGCCCGGGCCAGCGGAGTCGCTTGATGAACCACACCGCCGGGACCGTCCGCACGCCCAGCCCCGGGACGCGCCCGCCGGCCGTCCCGCCCGCAGGCGCGGCGGTTTTGCGCGGCCCCGTCCGGCCGGACCTCGTCCGCGACGAGGTGCTGGCCGAGGTGTTTCGCGAGACCGCCCGCGCCCGCCCCGAGCACACGGCGCTGATCGACGCGGCGAGCGGCGGCGACGCCGCCTCGCGCACCCGCCTGTCCTACGCCGAGGTCGACCGGCGCTCCGACGCGATCGCCTCGGGCCTCGCGGCGCGGGGCATCGGGCCCGGCGACGTGGTGGGCCTGTGGATGGCGCGCTCGCCCGACCTCCTGGTGGCACAGATCGGCATCACCAAGGCCGGCGCCGCCTGGCTGCCCTTCGACGCCGAGGCGCCGTCCGACCGCGTCGCAATCTGCCTGAAGGATGCCGACGCCAAGGCGCTGGTGACCTCCTCGGCGCTCAAGGACAAGGCGCCGCCCGAGTCCTGCCCGGCCCTCACCCCGGACGAGGTCGCCGCAGGGGCGAGCGGCCCGGCGCCGGACCTGCGCGCCGCCGGGCTGACGCCTGAGCACCCCGCCTACCTGATCTACACCTCGGGCTCGACCGGCGTGCCGAAGGGCATCGTCATCAGCCACCGCAACATCTGCCACTTCCTGCGCTCGGCCAACGACCTCTACGGCGTGACCGGCGACGACGTGGTGTTCCAGGGCGCCTCGGTCGCCTTCGATCTCTCGATGGAGGAGATCTGGGTTCCGTATCTCGCCGGCGCGACGCTGTTCGTGGCGAGCCCGGCCCAGATGGGCGATGCCGAGGCGCTGCCCGACATCCTGATCGAGGCCGGCATCACCGTCCTCGACACGGTGCCGACCCTCCTCGGGCTGATGACGAAGGACGTGCCGCGCCTGCGTCTGATCCTGCTCGGCGGCGAGGCCCTCCCCGAGCCGCTGATCGCCCGTTGGGCGACGCCCTCGCGAAAGCTGTTCAACACCTACGGGCCGACCGAGGCGACCGTGGTGGCGACCGCGGCCGAGATGAAGCCGGGCGACCCCGTCACCATCGGCGGGCCGATCGCCAACTACACCGCCTACATCGCCGACGAGGGGCTGAACCTCGTCGGGCCCGGCGTGCAGGGCGAACTCCTGATCGGCGGCCCCGGCATCGCCCAGGGCTACCTCGCCCGGCCGGAGCTGACGGCGGAGAAGTTCATCGCCAACCCCTATGGCGGCGACGGGTCCGACCCGGTGCTCTATCGCTCCGGCGACGCGGTCTCGCTGGATCACGCCGGCCGCATCGTCTTCCACGGCCGCATCGACGACCAGGTGAAGGTCCGCGGCTTCCGGGTCGAGCTCGGCGAGATCGAGGCCCGGATCCGGGCGCAGGCCGGGATTTCCTCCGCCGCGGTGGTGCTGCGCCAGGACGACGGCGTCGACCGGCTCGTTGCCTTCGTGGTGCCCGAGCGCGGGGCCGAGTTCGACCGCGGGCGCCTGCGCGCGGCGCTCGCCGAGACGATGCCGCCCTACATGATCCCGGCGCATTTCGAGGTGGTGGAGAGTCTCCCCGTCCTCGCCGCCTCCGGCAAGGTCGACCGCAAGGCCCTGCGCGCTCGCCCGCTCGCGGTGGTCGAGCCCTCGGGCGAGCAGGAGGAGCCCCGCGACGAGACCGAGACCGCCCTTCTCGCTGCGGCGCAGAAGGTGTTCGGCAACCAGCCGATCCCGTTCGAGGCCGATTTCTTCGGCGATCTCGGCGGCCACTCGCTGCTCGCCGCCCGCTTCGTCTCGGCGGTGCGCGAGGTGCCGGCCTTGGCGGCGATCACGCTCCAGGACGTCTATAACGGCCGCACGCTGCGGGCGATGGCCGAGACGCTGATCGAGCGCACCGGCGGGGCGGGAGCGGCCGCCGCAACCCACGACCTGTCCTTCGCGCCGCCGCCGCTCATGCGGCGCTTCCTGTGCGGCCTCGCGCAGGCGGTGGTGCTGCCCTTCGTGATCGCGCTCGCGACCGCGCAGTGGCTCGGCATCTTCGTCACCTACCTGCTGATCACCGGCGGCGAACTCGGCTTCTTCGCCGAGATGGCGGTGCTGCTGCTGGTCTATATCGGCCTCAACGCCGCGACGGCCTTGATCGCCATCGCGATGAAGTGGCTGGTGCTCGGCCGCACGAAGCCCGGCCGCTATCCCCTCTGGGGCACCTACTATTTCCGCTGGTGGCTGACCCAGCGCCTGACGCCGCTCGTCCACGTGAAGTGGCTCCAGGGCTCGCCGATGATCCGCATCTACCTGCGGCTCCTCGGCGCCAAGATCGGCGAGGACGCGCTCATCTCCGACATCGAGATCGGCGCGCCGGACCTCATCAGCATCGGGCGGGGCGCCTCGCTGGGCGGCCGGCTGACGCTCGCCAATGCCGAGGTGGTCGGCAACGAGCTCGTCATCGGCCCCGTCTTCATCGGCGACGACGTCGCCATCGGCACCTCCTGCGTCGTCGGCTACGACACCCGGATCGAAGACCACGCCGAACTCGCCGACCTGACCACCGTGCCGTCCGGGACCCTGGTCGGCCGCGCCGAGGCCTGGGACGGCTCGCCCGGCCGCAAGGTCGGCCTGGTCGACGTCTCGCACCTGCATCCGGTGCCGGAGGCCTCGCCCCGACGTCGCGCCGTGTTCTTCCTGATCTACGCGCTGCTCCTCGCCGCGATCCCGGCGGTGGGCCTGCTGCCGATCTTCCCGGCCTTCTACATCTTCGACCAGATCAGCGACACGCTGGCGACGCTCACCGACGTCGATTACCACGTCTACCTGCCGCTCCTGACCTGGCCGACCGCGATGCTGATGACCGCCGGCACGGTCGGGCTGATCGCCGGCATCCGCTGGGCGGTGCTGCCGCGCCTGCGCGAGGGCAGCTACTCGATCCACAGCGGCACCTATCTGCGCAAATGGGCGGTGGCCCTCGCCGCCGAGGTGACGCTCGAGACCCTCTCCTCGCTCTTCGCCACGGTCTACATGCGGGCCTGGTACCGGCTGATGGGCGCCGGGATGGGCCAGGGCGCCGAGATCTCGACGAACCTCGCCGGCCGCTACGACCTCGCCGAGGTCGGTCCGCGCAACTTCATCGCCGACGAGGTGGTGTATGGCGAGGAGGAGGTGCGCCGCGGCGTGATGGAGCTGGCGCCGGTCCGCACCGGTGCCCGGGTCTTCGTCGGCAACGACGCGGTGGTGCCGCCGGGCGCGATCATCCCGGACGACGTGCTGATCGGCATCAAGTCGAAGCCGCCGGCCAACGACCGCATGGCGCCGGGCGAGACCTGGTTCGGCTCGCCGCCGATCAAGCTGCCGGTCCGCCAGAAGGTCGATCTCGGCCAGGCCCAGACCTTCGAGCCGGGCCTGTGGCCGCGGCTGCGGCGCGGCATCTTCGAGGCGTTCACCTCGTCGTTCTCGCCGATGCTGTTCATCACCTTCGCCATCCTGGCGATCGACTTCATCTTCTACCCGGCGATCCTGGCCGGCGACTGGGCGGGTCTCGCCGTCAGCTTCGTCGCCACCAGCGTGGTGATCGCGGTGCTGCAGACGCTGGTGGTGATCGGCGTCAAGTGGCTCCTGATGGGCCGCTACGAGCCCGGCATGCACCCGATGTGGTCGTGGTGGGCGATGCGCACGGAAGCGGTGGCGGTGATGTACTGGGGCTTGGCCGGCAAGGTGCTGCTCGAGCACCTGATGGGCACGCCGTTCCTGCCCTGGGTGCTGCGCCTGTTCGGCACCCGCACCGGCGAGGGCGTGTGCATGCTCGCCACCGACATCACCGAGTTCGACTGCGTCACGATCGGCGACTTCGCCTCGGTCAACCGGATGTCGGCGCTCCAGACCCACCTCTACGAGGACCGGGTGATGAAGGTCGGCCGGGTCGAGGTCGGCCGCGGCGTCAGCGTCGGCGCCTTCGCGACGGTGCTCTACGACACCAAGGTCGGCGACTACGCCCAGCTGCGCCCGCTCACCATCGTGATGAAGGGCGAGACCATTCCGGCGAATTCCCGCTGGGAGGGCGCGCCGGCGGTGCCGGTGGTGCACCAGGCGGTGGCCGCGGAGTAGTAGGGGTGGCAGGACTGTCGGAGGATGTTCACTCCCATGATCCTGCCACGCTCCGCGTCATCTCTGGGCCGCGAAGCGGAGCCCGGGATCCAGAAACTCAAGTGAGAGCGAATGAGGCGGAACGCTGCCCGCCTTCATCTGACAGATCCGCGGCTCTGGATCCCGGGCTCCGCTTCGCGGCCCCGGGATGACCCTGCGGGTTTCAGATCCGCGAGAGCGGATCGATCAGTTGGTTACACCTCCGAGTTCAGTCCCAACGCCGCCAGCCCCTCGTCGAGCAGATCGCCCACGTTCGGGATCCCGAGCAGGTAGTCGGCGGTGCGGGTGCCGGCGGCCTCGCGCTCGCGGGCGAGGCGGACCGCGTCGGGGAATTCCTCCGGCTCCATGTCGCCGCGGCCGACGAACAGGATCGCCACCAATTCGGCCCGCTCGTCGTCGTTGAGGCCGGCGATCATCTCGCGCAATTCCTCCTCGGTCGCGTCGTCGGTGCCGTCGACCAGCACGTCGCGGGCGCCGTCGTCGATCGGGTTCGAGCCGGAATCGGGATCGCTCAACCCCTCCTTCACGTCGAGGGCCCGGGCCCGCAGGATGAACTCACTGACCTTGTCAACGGCGATGTCCATCGGTCGAACCTCCATTCCGCACACGTGACGTTTGGTGCTGCCTCAACCCGCGAAGCGTGACGCGGTTCGCCCCTGGACGGCGAGGCCGTTCGGCATCAAGTGAGCGGTGCGCCACCCCCGAGGTCCCGATGCTCATCAACGCCGCCTTCGCGGCCCTGCGGCAGGTCTTCTCCCGCCCGCTCCGCGCGATCCTGTGGAAGTCGCTCGGCCTCACGGTCGGGCTGCTCGCCCTGATCTGGGTCCTGCTCACCAAGGGCATCGCGGCGCTGATCGCCGCCCACCCGATCTCGACCGACTACGCGATGGTCAACGCCGTGGCGTCGTTCCTCGCGGGGGCCGGTTTGTTCGTCGGCCTCGCCTACATCCTGCCGCCGGTCTCGATCCTGGTGGCGGGCTACTTCCTCGACGACGCCGCGCTCATCGTCGAGCGCACCGACTTCCCGGACGAGGTGCCGGGCCGGGCGATGCCGTTCAGCCAGGCGATGCTCTACACCGTGCGGTTCGCGGGCCTCGCGCTCGCCGTCAACCTCGCGGCGCTCGCGCTGCTGCTGGTGCCGGGCATCAACGTCGCGGCGTTCTTCCTCGCCAACACCTACCTGCTGGGGCGCGAGTATTTCGAACTCGCCGCCGCCCGGTTCCGTCCGCTGCCGGAGGCCGGGGCCATGCGGCGCTACCATACCGGGACCGTGATGCTCGCCGGCGCGCTGCTCGCCGGGCTGATGCTGATCCCGGTCCTCAACCTCCTCACGCCGCTCTTCGGCATCGCCCTGATGGTCCATGTCCACAAGGGCCTGAGCCGCGACCGGCTGCTGATGCCGCCGGCGACCCGGCCGCCGGTGGCGATGGACCGCGACCGGCTCGGTGCGGGCCGGCGCTGACCCGGTTGCGGATCGCCGGGTTGCGGCGCTTGCCCGACGTGATCGACAGTCCTGACACCCTCCGCGTCATCCCGGGTTCCGCTGCGCGGCTCCGGGATGACGCGGAGGGTGGCCATTTTGCAGAAGACAACGAACGATCTTCAAGATTTCACCCGAACACCACGTGTCCCATGATGCGCCCGGGCAGCAGGGTGAACAATCCGGTGATCACCAGCGCCCCGAGATAGAGTCCGATCATCGTCCAGCGATGGGCCGTGATGTTGCCCCGCCGCGCGTAGAGCACCGCCCGCACCAGAGCAGCGAGCGTGAACACCGACAGAGCGTGAATCCAGCTGAACGGCCCGACCTGGCGCAGGCCGGAGATGCCGAACGAGCTCAGGGCCACCACCGCCACCAGCCCGACCCAGAGCCGGCCCAGCCACCGCTGCCGCCCGCCTCCGCGCCGCAGGCCGAATTGCAGCGCCCCGAGCACCAGGGCGGCGAGCGCCGCCGCGGCGTGGGCCTGGATCACCGGCGAGGCCTGGAGGAGCGGCTGCAAGGTCATGGCGGAGGCGTCTCGAGGCGCGCCGGCTCCCGTACCTTGCGGTCCGCCGCGTCGCGCGTATGTTGACAGGCGCAACATACGAGGAATGTGGGCATTGTCAACATCCGAGGGCGGCAGTGCCTATCACCACGGCGACCTGCGCCGTGGCCTGATCGCGGCGGCGCACGAGCTGCTGGAGGCCGGCGGCGTTGAAGCGGTCACGCTGCGGGAGGCCGCGCGCCATGCCGGTGTGTCGCACAACGCGCCCTACCGCCACTTTGCCAGCCGCGAGGCGTTGCTCGCCGCCCTCACGACCGAGGGGTTCCAGGCGCTGCGCCGGGCACTCGAGGAGGCCGGGAGCGAGGCGGGGCCGACCGGCCGGCTCGAGGCCCTCGGCCGGGCCTACCTGCGCTTCGCCGATCGCGACCGGGCGACCTTCCGACTGATGTTCGGCGGCGTGATCGAGCGCGCAGGCCACCCGGACCTCGCCGAGGCCGCCGCCGCCGCGTTCGGGGCGTTGCGGAGCGTCGTGGCGGAGCGCGAGCCCTCGGACCGCGCCGAGCGCGAGGCCCTGCGCGCCTGGGCCCTGGTGCACGGCCTCGCCCATCTCGTCGCCGACCGGCAGATCGATGCCGCGCAAGCGGAGGCCTGCCTCACGTGAGGGCAATTTGAGCGGGATCGTTCGCCTTCGAACGAGGCAGCCCGAAATTTAGGCATCGTCGTTGCCCGAAAACCGGGCTTCGCCTCCGGGAACCAACTGGCAAGTCTCTTGCAAACCCGTCCCCGTCACTCACCACCGGGGATGTTTCACGATGCCGCTGCCCACCCGCCTGCCCCTGCGCCCGCTCGGGCGGACCCTCTCCGGTCTCGCTCTCGCCCTCGCGCTGGTGGGGCCTGCGAGCGCGCAGGGCGTGCTGCGCATCGGGATGACCGCTTCCGACATCCCGCTCACCACCGGCCAGGCCGACAACGGCGGCGAGGGCATGCGCTTCACCGGCTACACGGTGTACGACGCCCTCATCAACTGGGACCTCAGCCGGGCCGACAAGGCCTCCGACCTGACCCCCGGCCTCGCCACCTCCTGGAAGGTGGATCCCGCCGACAAGACCCGCTGGATCTTCACGCTCCGGCCCGGCGTCACCTTCCACGACGGCTCCGCCTTCGACGCCAATGCGGTGGTGTGGAACCTCGACAAGCTGCTGAAGTCGGACAGCCCGCAATTCGACCCGCGCCAGTCGGCGCAGGGGCGCACCCGCATCCCGGCCGTCGCCTCCTACCGGGCGGTCGACCCGATGACGCTGGAGATCGTCACCAAGACCCCGGACGCGACCTTCCCCTACCAGCTCGCCTGGATCCTGATGTCGTCTCCCGCCAACTGGGAGAAGCAGGGCAAGAGCTGGGACGCGGTGGCGAAAGCGCCCTCCGGCACCGGGCCCTGGAAGGTGACCGGCTTCGTGCCGCGCGAGCGCCTGGAGCTGGTGCCGAACAAGGAGTACTGGGACAAGGGCCGGGTGCCCAAGCTCGACAAGATGGTGCTGGTCCCGCTCCCCGAGGCCAATGCCCGTGTCGCGGCGCTCCGGTCTGGCCAGGTCGACTGGATCGAGGCGCCGGCGCCGGACGCGGTCGCGTCGCTCAAGTCGGCGGGCTTCGCCCTGGTCACGAACCTCTACCCGCATAACTGGACCTGGCACCTGTCGCGGGCCGAGGGCTCGCCGTGGAACGACGTGCGGGTGCGCAAGGCCGCGAACCTCGCCGTCGACCGCGAGGGCCTGAAGGAGTTCCTCGGCGGCCTCGCCACCCCGGCCGAAGGCTTCCTGACCCCCGGCCATCCGTGGTTCGGCAAGCCCACCTTCAAGGTCGCGTACGATCCGGAAGCGGCGAAGAAGCTCCTGAAGGAGGCCGGCTACGGCCCGAACAAGCCGCTGACCACCAAGGTGCTGATCTCGGCCTCGGGCTCGGGCCAGATGCAGCCGCTGCCGATGAACGAGTTCATCCAGCAGAACCTCGCGGAAGTCGGCATCAAGGTCGACTACGAGGTCGTGGAGTGGAACACGCTGATCAACATCTGGCGCGCCGGCTCGAAGTCCGACAGCGCCCGCGGCGGCACCGCGATGAACTACTCCTACCTGATCCAGGACCCGTTCACCGCCTTCATCCGCCACGCCCAGTGCAACCTGGCGCCGCCGAACGGCACCAACTGGGGCTACTACTGCGATCCGGCGATGGACAAGCTGTTCGACGAGGTCCGCTCGACCTTCGAGCCGAAGGATCAGGTCGCGGTGCTGCAGAAGATCCACGAGAAGTTCGTCGATGACGCGCTGTTCCTGATGGTCACCCACGACGTCAACCCGCGGGCGATGAGCAAGAAGGTGCAGGGCTTCGTCCAGGCCCAGAGCTGGTTCCAGGACTTCTCGCCGATCACGATGGCGAAGTGATCACCAGAAGGTGATCACCAGGGCGAAGTGACCGCCTGACACCCACCCGTCTCGCGCGACGGGCCATGGGACATCCCGCCCGGCCTCCCGCCGGGCGGACCACGACACCGACAACCGGCGCCGCCTCATGATCCTCTTCATCCTCAAGCGCATCGGCTACGCCGCCCCGGTCGCCCTGGGCGTCAGCTTGGTGTGCTTCCTCCTCGTCCACCTCGCCCCCGGCGATCCCCTGAGCGCGATCCTGCCGGTCGACGCCACCGCCGAGATGCAGGCGCAGATGCGCGCCGCCTACGGTTTCGACAAGCCGCTGCCGGTGCAGTACGGCCTGTGGCTCTGGAAGGTGCTGCACGGCGATCTCGGCACCTCGATCGCCACCGGCCGCCCGGTCCTGGCGGAGGTCGGCCGCGCCGTCGGCAACAGCCTGATCCTCGCCTCCGTCGCGACGCTGATCGGCTTCACCTTCGGCACCTTCTTCGGCTTCGTCGCCGGCTACGCCCGCGATTCCTGGCTCGACCGGGTGGCCTCCGCCATCGCGGTGTTCGGAGTCAGCGTGCCCCACTACTGGCTCGGCATCGTGATGGTGATCGTGTTCTCGGCCACCCTCGGCTGGCTGCCGCCGACGGGTGCGGGGCCGCAAGGATCGGGCAACTGGTTCCCGGACCTCGAGCACCTGCGCTACATCCTGCTGCCGGCCATCACCATGTCGGTGATCCCCATGGGGGTGATCTCCCGCACCGTCCGGGCCCTCGTCGGCGACATCCTGCACCAGGACTTCGTCCAGGCGCTCCGCGCCAAGGGCCTGTCGGAATTCGGCGTCTTCCGCCACGTGGTGAAGAACGCGGCCCCCACCGCCATCGCCATCATGGGGCTGCAGCTCGGCTACCTGCTGGGCGGCTCGATCCTGATCGAGACCGTCTTCGCCTGGCCGGGCACCGGCTTCCTCCTCAACGCCGCGATCTTCCAGCGCGACCTGCCGCTGCTTCAGGGCACGATCCTGGTGCTGGCGATGTTCTTCGTCACCCTCAACCTCCTGGTCGACGTGGTGCAGACCGCCCTCGACCCCCGCATCGAGAGGGCGTGATCCCATGACGATCCAGACCTCCCTCGCCACCGGCGATCCCGTCGCGGCGGTCGCGGCCCCCGAGATCCCGGTCGTCGCCTCGCGCGGCTACTGGGGCAGCGTCCTGCGGCGCCTTGCCCGCGATCCGGTCGCGATGGCGGCCGCCTTCGTGATCCTGTGCATCGTGCTCGCGGCGATCTTCGCGCCGCTGATCGCCCCGATGGACCCGTTCAAGGGCTCGATGGTCCGGCGCCTGCGCCATGTCGGCGACGCCACCTACTGGCTCGGCTCGGACGAGCTCGGCCGCGACATGCTCACGCGTCTCCTCTATGCCGGCCGCCTGTCGCTGTTCATGGGCGTGCTGCCGGTCGTCATCGCGTTCTTCGTCGGCTCCGGCCTCGGGATCCTCGCGGGCTATGCCGGCGGCTGGGTCAACACGCTGATCATGCGCGTGGTCGACGTGTTCTTCGCCTTCCCGTCGGTGCTGCTCGCCATCGCGCTCTCCGGCGCGCTCGGGGCCGGAATCCTGAACTCGATCGTCTCGCTCACCGTCGTGTTCGTGCCCCAGATCACCCGCGTCGCCGAGAGCGTCACGGTGCAGATCCGCAACCGCGACTACGTCGAGGCGGCCCGGGTCTCGGGCGCCCACCCGTTCACGGTGGTGCGGGTGCAGGTGCTCGGCAACGTGCTGGGACCGGTCTTCGTCTACGCCACTAGCCTGATCTCGGTCTCGATGATCCTGGCCTCGGGGCTCTCCTTCCTCGGCCTCGGCGTGAAGCCGCCGGAGCCGGAATGGGGCCTGATGCTCAACACCCTGCGCACCGCGATCTACGTCAACCCGGTCGTGGCCGCGCTCCCCGGCGTGATGATCTTCCTGACCTCGATCTCCTTCAACCTGCTCTCGGACGGCCTGCGCTCGGCCATGGAGGTGCGCCAGTGACCGAGCTCGATCCCCGCGACCGCGGCGGTCCCGCGCAGCCGCTGCTGACCGTCGACGGCCTGGTGAAGCATTTTGCCGGCAAGGGCGGCCTGTTCGGCAAGGGCCCGGCGGTGCGCGCCGTCGACGGCGTCGACTTCTCGGTGATGAAGGGCGAGACCCTGGGTGTCGTCGGCGAGTCCGGCTGCGGCAAGTCGACGACGGCGCGCCTCCTGATGCAGATCAGCAAGCAGGATCGCGGCGACATCGTCTTCGACGGCGAGCTGCTCGGCTCCCGCGCCCTCGACCTGAAGGCCTATCGCCGCCAGGTGCAGATGGTCTTCCAGGATTCCTACGCCTCGCTCAACCCGCGGCTCACGGTCGAGGAGTCGGTGGCGTTCGGCCCGCGAGCGCACGGTCTCTCGGCGGCGGCCGCCCTGTCGCGCGCCCACGACCTCCTGCGCCGGGTCGGCCTGGAGCCGCGGCGCTTCGGCGGGCGCTATCCGCACGAGGTGTCGGGCGGCCAGCGCCAGCGGGTCAACATCGCCCGGGCGCTCGCCCTCGAGCCGCGGCTGCTGATCCTCGACGAGGCGGTCTCGGCCCTCGACAAGTCGGTGGAAGCGCAGGTGCTCAACCTGCTCACCGACCTCAAGACCGAGTTCGGCCTGACCTACATCTTCATCTCGCACGACCTTAACGTCGTGCGCTTCATGTCCGACCGGGTGATGGTGATGTATCTCGGCCGGATCGCCGAGATCGGCCCGGCCGACGCGATCCTCGGGGCACCGCGCCACCCCTACACGGCGGCGCTCCTCGCGTCCCAACCCTCGACCGACCCGGACGCCCGGCTGGAGGAAGCTCCGCTCTCCGGCGACCCGCCGAACCCGATCAACCCGCCCCCGGGCTGCCGCTTCCACACCCGCTGCCAGTTCGCCGCGGAGGTCTGCCGCACCCGCGAGCCCGACCTCGATCCGGTCGCGCCGGCCCACTTCGCCGCCTGCCACATGGCGGTGGCGGGCTCCGGCCATCCGAGGGCTCCCGCAATCCCGCTGGCGGCGTGAGGCCCTCATGAACGCACCCCTGCGCAACCCCGACACCGCCACCACCGACGCCCTGATCGAGGTCCGCGACCTCACGGTCGATTTCCTCGGTGGCCGCAAGCCGGTCCGAGCGGTCGGCGGGGTCGACTTCTCGATCCGGGCCGGCGAGGCCCTGGCGCTCCTCGGCGAATCGGGCTCGGGCAAGTCCGTGACCCTGCGGGCGCTGATGCGGCTCCTGCCGGAATCGCGCACCCGCATCGGCGGCCATCTGCGCGTCGACGAGCACGACGTGCTGACGCTGAAGCCGAAGGCGCTCTCGGCCTATCGCGGCGGCACCGTCGCGATGATTTTTCAGGATCCGGGCCTCGCCCTCGATCCGGTCTACCGCATCGGCGACCAGATCGCCGAGGCCGTGATGCGCCACGAGCGCGTGTCGCGCGCCGCCGGGCGGGCCCGGGCGCTCGAACTGTTCGAGCGCGTCCACATCCCCTCGCCGGCTCGCCGGCTCGATGCCTACCCGCACGAACTGTCCGGCGGCATGCGCCAGCGGGCGATGATCGCGCTCGCGCTGGCCTGCCGGCCGAAGGTGCTCCTCGCCGACGAGCCGACGACGGCCCTCGACGCCACGGTGCAGATCCAGATCCTGCTCCTGCTGCGCGAGCTGCAGCGCGACCTCGGCCTCGCGGTGATCTTCGTCACCCACGACGTCGGCGTGGCGGTGCAGGTCGCCGACCGGGTGGCGGTGATGTATGGCGGCCACCTCGTCGAGGTCGGCGCGAGCGGCGCGGTCGTCGGCACGCCGGCGCATCCCTACACGCGGGGGCTGCTCGCCTCCCGCATCACCCCGGATTCGCCGAAGGGCGTGCGGCTCGCCACGATCCCCGGCTCGCCCCCCGACCTCGCCGACCCGCCCCCCGGCTGCCCGTTCGAGCCCCGCTGCGGGCTCGTCGTCCCGGCCTGCCGGGAGGGCCTGCCGGCGCGGGTTGCTGTCGGGGCCGGCCATGCGGCGCGGTGCGTGCGGCTCAGCGAGGCCGTAACCTAAGTCCGGATGCCGCGTTGCGCCCGCTCCGGCCCAGGGTTAACCACGCCCCAGGATACGGTGACGGAACGGGAGACCGGGGCGCGGTGAGCAAGGCCGAGGTGACGAAACGCGGGCCGGCCAAGGCGGCGACCGCGCCCTTCGCCGAGATCGTGATGGTGTGCGCCAAGTGCGCCAAGCGGCAGGGGGTCGGCGCCAAGGCGGTGCGGGGCGGGCTGAAGCGCGCCCTCAAGGCGGATCACCGCGGCCGCAAGGTGCGGGTGGTCGAGACCGGCTGCCTCGGCCTGTGCCCGAAGCGCAGCCTGACGCTCGCCACCGCCGGCTCCCTCGGCGCGGGCCGGCTCCTGGTGCTCGATCCGACCCTCGAACCCGCCGCGATGCTGGACGCCCTTCTCCCGGGCGACGCGCCGTGACGGCGGCGGAAACCGGAGCGGCCCGGGCCGGGACGCGTCCGAGCCTCGGCCGCCGCCTGCTGCGGCGGGTGCCGCTGCTGGGCGCCGCGATCGGCGTGGTGCTGGCCCTCTGGCTCGTCGCCGCCAACGACGTCGGCGCGGTGGCCGACGCCTTCGGGCGCGTCGGCCTCCTCGGCATCGTCGCGGTGGTGGGGGTGCGCGTCGCGATCATCGGACTGTGCGGGCTCGCCTGGGCCCGGACCCTCACCGGCCTCGTCGCGGTGGCCGCCGGGCCGTTCGTGCTGCTGCGCTTCGTGCGCGAGGGCGTCAACGTGCTCCTGCCCGTCGCCTCGGTCGGCGGCGAGGTTTTGGGCGCACGCCTCCTCACCTTCTGGGGCGTGACGGGAGCGGCGAGCGCCGCCGGCATCCTGGTCGACATGTTCTTCCAGGTCGTCACCCAGGCCCTGTTCGCGCTGACCGGCGTCGTGCTCCTGTCGCAGCTCGAAGGCGAGCAAGCCGCGACCCTGGCGGCGTGGTGCGCCAAGGGGCTCGCCTTGAGCGGGGTCGTCCTCGCCGCCTTCTTCGCCGTGCAGCGCTACGGCGGCGCCGCCTTCATCGAGCGCCGGGTGACGATGCTGGCCCGCCGCTTCGCCGCCGAGGGCGGGACGACGCCGGCCGGCGGCGGCGTGCAGGCCGCCCTCGACGCGGTCTGGGACCGCCGGCGCTGGCTGCCCCTCGGCCAGGGCTTCCTGCTCCACCTCGCGGCCTGGTTCCTCGGCGCCCTGGAGATCTGGATCGCCCTGCACTGCATCGGCATCCAGGGCGTGACCCTCGCCGAGGCGGTGGTGCTCGAGTCGCTCAGCCAGGCGATCAAGTCCGCCGCCTTCCCGGTCCCGAGCGGGCTCGGCGTGCAGGAGGGCGGCTTCGTGCTCCTCGGCAGCCTGTTCGGCATCGATCCCCACACCGCGCTCGCCCTCTCCCTGGTCAAGCGGGTGCCGGACGTGGTGCTGGGCCTGCCGGCGCTGATGGCCTGGCAGACGATCGAGGCCCGGCGCGGGCTGATGGTGAAGGCGCCGCCAGCGGTTTAGTGTCTCTCACAAAACTCCCGATTGCCGTTGTCGCTGGCTGTGGCGGCGTCAGCGCGGCGGGAGTTTTGTGAGGTGCACTTAGTGCGCTTCCCGATTGCGCTGCAATCGCCAAGCGCTCTAAATATTTGATACTGCCGCATTTTCTTCGATGAGCCGGTGTCCACTTCGTCGGAAAATGCTCTAGCCCGACTGGCCGGTCGCCCGAGCCAGCACCTCCGGCGTATCCGGCGCGTTCATCGCGCGGGCGGCGCTCTCGGCGGTGTGGCCGCTCGCGTCCTGGCGGCCCGGATCGGCACCGCGGGCGAGCAGCGTCTCCACCATCTCGACGCGGTTGAACATCGCCGCCGTCATCAGGGCGGTGCGCCCGTCCGGCCCGGCGCCGTCGATGGCGGCCCCGCTATCGAGGAGGGCCAGCACCACCGGCATCGCGCCCTTGAACGCCGCCGCGGCGAGGGGGGTCTGGCCGCGGTCGTTGGCGATCTCCGGATCGGCCTTGTGCGCCATCAGCACGCCGACCGTCTCGACGTGGCCGTGATAGGCCGCGAGCATCAGCAGCGTATCGCCCTTGTCGTTGCGCAGGTTGGGCGGCAGGCCCATGCCCAGCAGCTCGCCCAGCTCCGCGTGGTGGCCGAGGCGGGCATACTGGAAGACCCGGCCCGCGAAGGCGATCGTGTCCTCGTCCAGCGTCGGCCGCGCCGGGGCGCCGGGCTCTTCATTCTGCATCGCGCTCACGTCCGTTCCTCGTCGCGGACGGATATCGGTCGACGGCTCCGGCCTGCCAAGAGCCGGAGGGACCCCGAGGAAAGAGCCCGGGGCGGGAGGGCCCGGAAAGGAATCCCGCCGAGCCGCC
This sequence comes from Methylobacterium sp. 17Sr1-1, assembly GCF_003173775.1. Classification (NCBI taxonomy): domain Bacteria; kingdom Pseudomonadati; phylum Pseudomonadota; class Alphaproteobacteria; order Hyphomicrobiales; family Methylobacteriaceae; genus Methylobacterium; species Methylobacterium sp. 17Sr1-1. The sequence goes on from NZ_CP029552.1 coordinate 2,763,501, forward strand.
GTCGCGATCGGCCGCCGGGCTCATTAGGAACAAATTCACTACGTGACACGGAAATGATCGGGACGGGCAAGAGACAACATGGATGTTCATCACCCCAGCGCACCTGATTGGGCACAAAGAGCCCGCACATGGGACGCTGATCGTGATCGCCCTCTACGATTGTATTACTGGAACTCACGACCTCAAGTTGGTTTTGCTCGCGGCGGTTGTATGCAACCTTGCTGCGGCGACCAGCCTGGCGCTCCTCGACCATGCCCGCGTCAATGCTGGCCGGGAGCGCCGGCTGTGGCTCGCCACCGCCGCTCTGGCGGGCGGGACAGGGATCTGGGCGACGCATTTCATCGCCATGCTGGCCTTCTCGCCGGGCATTCCCTCCGCCTACGACCTCGGCCTGACCGGTTTGTCCCTCTTGATCGGGATCGGCATGGCGGCGGCGGGCTTCTGGATCGCCCTGCGCCCGGGCCTGCCCGGGGCGGCGTGGATCGGCGGCGCGCAGATCGGCCTCGGCGTCGGCGCCATGCACTTCACCGGCATGGCGGCCTTCGAGGTGGCCGGCCGCATCGTCTGGGATCCCGGCCTCGTCCTGGCGGCGCTCGCGGCGGGTGCGGGTCTCGGCAGCCTGGCGCTGGCCACCACCCTGCGGGCGGCGTCCGTCGGGGTGAAGCTCGCCGGAGCCGGCCTGATGGTGGCGGGCATCTGCGGCCTGCACTTCACCGCGATGAGCGCGGCGGTGATCGTGCCGGATCCGGCTATCGCCCTGTCCGGCACGGCGGTGCCGGCGGCGATCCTCGCCGTGGCGGTGGCGCTGGCCAGCATCACGATCCTGGTCCTGGCCTTCGCCGGGCTGTGGCTGCACCTGCGCGACGAGCGCCGCTCGGTGCTCGAGGGCGACCGGATGCGGGGGCTCGCCAACGCCGCCGCCGAGGGGCTGGTGGTCTGCGACGGCGACCGGATCGTCACCCTGAACGACAGCTTCGCCGACCTGGTCGGCCTCACCCCCGAGGCTCTGACCGGGGCGGCTTTGTCGGGCATCCTCGTCGAGCCGGCCGCCACCGACGCCGCGGAGGCGCTCGAGGCGCAGCTGCGCCGGCACGACGGCGGCCTGGTGCCGGTCGAGGTGATCCGCCGGGTCATCGACTTCGCCGGTCGCCCGCACGCCGCCCTGGCGGTGCGCGATCTGCGGGCGCGCAAGCGCGCCGAGGCGCGGATCGCCTACCTCGCCCACCACGACGCCCTGACGGGGGTACCGAACCGCAACAGCTTCAACGCCCGGCTGGCGCAGGAGCTCGCGCTCGCAGAGGCCGCCGGCCGGCCGCTGGCGGTGCTCTGCGCCGATCTCGACCGGTTCAAGGAGGTCAACGACCTGTTCGGCCACGCCGCCGGCGACGGCCTGCTGCGCGCGGTCTGCGCGGCGATCACCGCCGTGCTCGGCCGCGGCCAGATGCTGGCGCGGCTCGGCGGCGACGAGTTCGCCGTGCTGGCGCCGAATCTCGACGCGGCCGGCGCCGAGGCCCTCGGCGAGGCGATCCTGGCGGCGCTCCGTCAGGCCGAGACCGGGCCGGCCGGGGTGATCGCGGCGGCGAGCCTCGGCATCGCGGTCTTCCCGCATGACGGCGTCGAGGCCGAGACCCTGATGATCCAGGCCGACACCGCCCTCTACCGCGCCAAGCAGGAGGGCCGCGGGCGCCTGCGCTTCTACGAGGCGCGGATGGGCGTGCAGGTCCGCGAGCGGCGCCAGATCGAGCACGACCTCCGCCACGCCGTCGAGCGGGGGGAGTTCAGGATCGTCTACCAGCCCCAGACCCGCATCGATACCGGCGAGGCGGTGGGCTTCGAGGCGCTCCTGCGCTGGCACCATCCGGAGCGCGGCACCATCCCGCCCGACCTGTTCATCCCGATCTCGGAGGAGACCGGCAGCATCTTGCAGATCGGCGAGTGGGTCCTGCGCGAGACCTGCCGCGAGGCCGCGGCCTGGGACAAACCGCTGCGCATCGCCGTCAACGTCTCGGCGGTGCAGCTCCACGCTCCCGGCTTCTCGGAGCTGGTGCACGAGGTGCTGTTCACCACCGGGCTGGCTCCCGCCCGCCTCGAACTCGAGATCACCGAGACCGCGCTGATCCGCGACCTGCCGCGGGCGCTCGCCACCCTGCGGCGGGTCAAGGCGATGGGGGTGCGGATCGCGATGGACGATTTCGGCACCGGCTACTCGTCGCTGTCGAACCTGCGCGCCTTCCCGTTCGACAAGATCAAGATCGATTCTTCCTTCACCCGCTCGGTCGATACGAGCGAGCAGGCCGCGACGATCGTGCGCACGGTGCTGGGCTTGGGGAGAGGCCTCGGGCTGCCGGTGCTCGCCGAGGGAGTCGAGACCTCGGCCGAGCTGGCCTTCCTGGGGGCCGAGGCCTGCCACGAGGCGCAAGGCTACCTGTTCGGCCGCCCGGCCCCGATCGAGGCCTTCCGCCACCTGACCACCGGCCGGCCGCGCGGGGAGGAGGCCGCCGCGTGAATCCGCCCGCGCAGGCTGGCACGCGGCGGCGGGAGGCGGCATAAGCCGAGGTCGAGGGACCGGCCGGCATCGGGCTGGTCCTCCCGCCTTCACCGAGACGAGACCCCATGACCGTCAAGGCCGTTCCCACGCAGCCCTTCCCCGACCAGAAGCCCGGCACCTCGGGCCTGCGCAAGAAGGTCCCGGTCTTCCGCCAGCCCGGTTACGTGGAGAACTTCGTCCAGGCGATCGTCGACTGCCTGCCCGACCGGGCCGGCACGACCCTGGTGGTCGGCGGCGACGGGCGCTTCCTCAACCGCGAGGTGGTGCAGACGACCCTGAAGATCGCGGCGGCGAACGGCTTCTCGCGCATCCTGGTCGGCCGCGGCGGCCTGCTCTCGACTCCCGCCGCCTCCTGCGTGATCCGCAAATACGGTGCGATCGGCGGCGTAGTGCTCTCGGCGAGCCACAATCCCGGCGGCCCCGAGGGCGATTTCGGCATCAAGTTCAACGCCCGCAACGGCGGCCCGGCGCCCGAGCCGGTGACCGAGGCGATCTTCTCCCGCACCAAGGCGATCACCGAGTACCGCATCGTCGAGGCACCCGACATCGACCTCGACGCGCTCGGCGACGTGGCTCTCGGCGACGCCACCGTCACGGTGATCGATCCGGTGGCGGATTACGCCGCCCTGATGGAGACGCTGATCGATTTCCCCGCCATCAAGGCGCTGTTCGCGTCCGGCTTCCGGATGCGGTTCGACGCGATGAGCGCGGTGACCGGGCCCTACGCCAAGGAGATCCTGGAGCGGCGCCTCGGCGCCCCGGCCGGCACGGTGGTCAACGCCGAGCCCCTGCCCGATTTCGGCGGCCATCACCCGGACCCGAACCCGGTCCACGCCCACGACCTGATGGCGCTGATGACCGGCCCGGACGCGCCCGATTTCGGCGCCGCCTCCGACGGCGACGGCGACCGCAACATGATCGTCGCCCCCCACCTCTTCGTCACCCCGAGCGACAGCCTGGCGATCCTCGCCGCCCACGCCCATCTGGCGCCCGGATACAAGGCGGGGCTGTCGGGCGTCGCCCGCTCGATGCCGACGAGCCGCGCCGCCGACCGGGTCGCGGCGCGCTTGGGCGTTCCGGCCTTCGAGACCCCGACCGGCTGGAAGTTCTTCGGCAACCTGCTCGATGCCGGGCGGATCACGCTCTGCGGCGAGGAGAGCGCCGGCACCGGCTCGAACCACGTGCGCGAGAAGGACGGCCTGTGGGCGGTGCTGCTCTGGCTCAACCTGCTCGCCGCGACGGGGAAGCGCGCCGACCAGGTGGTGCGCGACCACTGGGCGACGTACGGCCGCGACTACTACGCCCGCCACGATTACGAGGAGGTGGAGAGCGCCGCCGCCGAGGGGCTGATGAGCGCGCTTCGTGGCAAGCTCGCCGGGCTGCCGGGGCAGCGCATCGGCGAACTGACCGTCGAGGCGGCGGACGACTTCGCCTATACCGACCCGGTCGACGGCTCGGTGACGGCGCGCCAGGGCGTGCGGATCCTGTTTCGCGAGGATGCCCGCGTGGTGTTCCGCCTGTCGGGCACCGGCACGGTCGGGGCGACCCTGCGGGTCTATCTCGAGCGCTTCTCGAAGGACCGGCTCGACGCCCCGACCGCCGAGATGCTGGCCCCGGTCGTGGCCGCCGCCGAGGCGGTCGCCGGGATCGTGCAGCATACCGGGCGGACGGAGCCGTCGGTCGTGACGTAGGGGCGGCCGGCGATGTCCGCGCGATCGGTTTGAATCGAAACAGAGCGCACGTCCCCTCTCCTGTGGGGGACGTGCAGAGGCAAACGGCTTTTGGTTGATTGGAGCAGCTCAGCTGTCTGGCCAGGGTGACCTGTAGAGGCCAGTGAAACAGGCTCTCAGCGCGACCCCGGTCACGGTTTCGAGCAACGGCTCAGGACAGCCGCGACAGGGCCGCCGGCGTATCCACATCGATCAGCACGCCCGGTTCATCCACCGGCAATTCCAGCACGTCCTGGCGCCGCGCCAGCAGCGGCCCGGCGCCGCGGTCGCCGGTGAGACCGGCAAGGCCGTCCGCGAGGAGGATGCGGTTGAGCAGCACCGGGTTGCCGCGATGACCGCCCTGCACCGGGACCACGGCCGACGGCACGGCCGCCGCCCTGCGGAACGCCTCGGCGAGACGCCGCAGCAGGCCGGGCCCGACCCGCGGCATGTCGCCGAGGAGGACGAGCGCCGCCGGGACGGGTCCAGGCAGGGCGCCGAGCCCCGCGCGCAGCGAGGTCGACAGGCCCTCCGCGTAGGCGGGGTTCTCGACCAGCATCAGCGGCAGCCCGGCGAGCGCCGCGCGGACCTCGTCACCGGCATGGCCGAGCACCGCCACCACCGGTCCGAGATCCGCCGCCACCGCGGCTTCGGCCGCGTGGCGCACCAGCGGCTTGCCGTCGAGGCGGCTCAGCAGCTTCGGGCTCGCGCCGAAGCGGGTGCCGCGGCCGGCGGCGAGCAGCACCGTACCGACCGGCTCAAGGGTCATCCGCGCTCTCTCCACCGTCCCGGGGCTGGGGCCGCGACACGATCTCCATCAGCAGCCCGCCGACTCCGAACCCGACGATGTCGTCGCGGGTGACGGGCAGGCCGGCAAGGAGCCGCTGCAGCACCCAGTCGAAGCCATTCTCCTTCGGCGAGCGGGCGCAGCCGGGAGCGCCGATCACCGGCACCGGGTGCGGCGAATCCTGGCGCAGGCGGCCGAGCAGCAGCAGGTTGCCGGGATCGACCGGCATGCCGAGATGATCGACCACGCCGCCGGCGGCCTCGATCCCGGCCGGGATCACGTCGCGCCGGTCGGCGATCGCCGAGGCGCCGAACACCACCGCCAGTTCCGCGCCGTCCCGCTCGATCGCGTCGCGCAGGGCCCGCGCCACGGCACCGGCCTCGTGCGGCACCCGTGCCTCGCCGACGATCCGCGCCCCGGCGGGGCCGAGGCGAGCCTCCAGCGTGCGCAGGGTCTTGTCGACGACGCTGGCCTTGAGACCGGACAGCAGGGTCGAGATCGCCGCCACCCGACCCAGGCGGTACGGCGCGACCCGGATCGCCGGCGCGGCCGCGGCGAGCGCCCGGTCGAGCACCGCGCCCGGCACGGCGTAGGGAATGATCTTGACGGTGGCCACCATCTCGCCGGGAACCACCGGCTTGAACGGCACCAGGGTCGCGAGGGTCACCGCCTCGTCGACGCGGTTGACGCCGGCGATCGCCGCCTCGTCGAGGACGAGCAGGCCGGCCTGCGCGGCGTGCAGGTTCGACCGTCCGGTGAAGGGCGGCTCGACCGTGACGCCCGGCCCCGCCACCGCGGCCGCGAGCGTCCGCGCCGCCGCATCCTCGCCGACATCGCCCGGTTCGAGGGCCACCGCCACCACCTCGGCGATGCCGGCCGCTTCGAGCCGGGCCGCGTCCTCGGCGCCGATCGGCCGGCCCTTCTTCACCACCGCGTCGCCGGCGCGGACCGAGTGGGCGGCGATCAGCCCGACGGCCTCTCCGATCGGAACCGGGCCGAACCTCATGCGGGCGCCCGGCGCCGGTCCCGGCGCAGGGCCGCGATCACCTGCGCCAGCACCGAGACGGCGATCTCGGCCGGGCTGACGGCACCGATATCGAGGCCGATCGGCGCGGCGATGCGGCCGATCTGCTCGTCGCTCAGGCCGGCTTCCGTCAGGCGCTCGACGCGCCGTCCGTGGGTCTTCCGCGAGCCGAGCGCGCCGACGTAGAAGCACTCCGCCTTCAGCGCCGCGACGAGCGCCGGATCGTCGATCTTCGGGTCGTGGGTCAGGGCGGCGACCGCGGTGTAGCGGTCGAGGGGCGGCAGCTGGGCCAGGGCGTCGTCCGGCCAGAGCGCCAGCAGGGTCACGTCCGGAAAGCGCTCCGGCGTCGCGAAAGCGGTGCGCGGATCGATGATCGCGACGTCGAGCTCGGTCGCCTTCGCCATCGGGGCGAGCGCCTGGCTGATATGGACCGCGCCGATCACCACGAGGCGCGGCGGCGGCACCTGGACGGTGAGGAACAGCGAGCGGCCCTCGGCCTCGACGATCCCGCTCTTGCCCGAACGGAACCGCGCCGACAGCTCGGAGGCGAGCGGATCGGCCTCGACCTCGGCCTCGCGCACCAGGCGCTGGGCGCCGTCGGCGGTGTCGGTGACCAGGATGACGGCGCGGCGGGCGGCGCGCTCCCGGTTCATCTCCCGCAGGATGTCGAGCCTCACGCGACCGGCTCGACCAGCACGCGGATGCGCCCGCCGCAGGACAGGCCGACCCGCCAGGCGGTCTCGTCGGCGACGCCGAATTCGAGCACCCGGGGCTTGCCGTCCTCGATCACGTCGGCGGCCTCGGCGATGACCGCGCCCTCGACGCAGCCGCCCGAGACCGAGCCGAGGAAATTTCCCTCCTCGTCGATGATGAGGTGGCTGCCGACCGGGCGCGGGGCCGATCCCCAGGTCTCGATCACGGTGGCGAGCGCCACGCCGCGGCCGGCCTCGCGCCAGGATTCGGCGGTGGCAAGGATGTCGGTATCTGTCGACAGCATGTGACAAGGTCTCCGGGGCCGTCGGCCCCGTTCCAGAAATTAGGTGTCAGCTCGCGTCGCGCAACCACGCCTTCGGCGCGCGGCCGCGCGGCTGATGTGCGCCGAGCGCGCGGCACAGATCCGCCATCGCCGACAGGCTGTGGATCGGCCGGAAATCGTCGACATGGGGCAGCATCGCCCGGATGCCGCTGGCCCGCGCCGAGAACCCGTCGAAGCGCAGCAGGGGGTTGAGCCAGACCAAGCGCCGGCACGAGCGCCGCAGGCGGTCCATCTCGTGGGTCAGCTCCGGCGTCACCTCGCGCTCCAGCCCGTCGGTGAACAGCAGGACCACGGCGCCGCCGCCGAGCACCCGGCGCGACCAGTGCCGGTTGAACAGGTGCAGGGCCTCGGCGATGCGGGTGCCGCCCTCCCAGTCCTGCGCCCGGGCGCTGGCGCGGGCGAGCGCCTCGTCGGGGTCGCGGCGGGTCAGCTCCCGGGTGATGTTGGTGAGCCGGGTCGCGAAGACGAAGCTGTGCACCCGGCGCTGCTCGGAGAGCGCGTGCAGGAAATGCAGGAACAGCCGCGAATACTCCGCCATCGAGCCGGAGATGTCGCACAGCGCGACGATCGGCGGCGGGCGCTCCCGCGGCGCCCGGAAGGCGAGGTCGATGGCCCCGCCCGCCCGCACCGTGCGCTGGAAGCTGCGGCGCGGATCGATGCGCCCGCGCGGGCGCGGCGCGAACCGCCGGGTCCGGGTCGCGTCGTCGGGGAGCCGCAACGAGGCGATCAGGCGGCGGGCCTGCGCCACCTCGTCGGCGCTCATCTGGGCGAAGTCCTTGCCCTTCAGCACCTCGGACTGCGACACCGACAGGGTGACGGTGGTGAGGTCTTCCTCCGTGATCTTGGGCTTGGGCCGTTCCGTCTTCGGCGACAGCGCCTCCTGCACCCGCAAAGCCCCGGCATTCGGGTCTTTACGCGGCGCCTTGTCGGGGGCGACCGGCGACATCTGGGCGATCATCTTCTCGATGAGGTCGCGCCGGCGCCAGAACAGCCGGAAGGCCTCGGCGAACAGGGCCGAGTGCTCGTGCCGGCGCACCAGCACGGCGTGCAGCGTCCAGTAGAAATCCTCGCGGCTGCCGATGGCGGCGGCCTCGACCGCCTCGACGGCGTCGATCACGTCCCCGGGCCCGACCGGCACGCCGGCGGCGCGCAGGGCCCGGGCGAAATAGGCGATGTTGTCGGGAAGCCGGCCGGTGCCCGCGGGAGCGTCGCTCATCCGCCGGACGATCTCACCTCGTCGAGCAGCGCCTTGGCCCGCCCGCCCTGCATCGCCTGGATGTCGTCCTGGTATTTCAGCAGCACGCCGAGCGTGTCGATGACGAGGGTCGGATCGAGGGCGACGGCGTCGAGCTCGACGAGGGCGGTGGCCCAGTCCAGGGTCTCGGCGACGCCGGGCGCCTTGAACAGGTCCTCCTTGCGGATCGCCTGCACGAAGCCGACGACCTGGCGCGACAGGGCCTCTGGGGCATTGGGCAGGCGGGTGCGCAGGATTTGCAGCTCGCGCTCCGCGTCCGGGTAATCGACCCAGTGGTAGAGGCAGCGGCGCTTGAGCGCGTCGTGGATCTCGCGGGTGCGATTCGAGGTCAGGATGACCAGCGGCGGCTCGGGGGCGCGCACGGTGCCGAGTTCCGGGATCGTGACCTGGAAATCGGACAACACCTCGAGAAGGAAGGCCTCGAAGGCCTCGTCGGTGCGATCCAACTCGTCGATCAGCAGCACCGGCGCCCCGCCCTCGCCCGGCTCCAGGGCCTGGAGCAGCGGCCGGCGGATCAGATAGCGCTCGGAGAAGAGTTCGGATTCCAGCCGCTCGCGGTCGACGGCGCCGCCGGCCTCGGCGAGGCGAATCGCCATCATCTGCCCGGCATAGTTCCACTCGTAGACCGCAGCCGCGACGTCGAGGCCCTCGTAGCATTGCAGCCGGATCAGCGGCCGCCCGAGGGATTTCGCCAGCACCTTGGCGATCTCGGTCTTGCCGACCCCGGCCTCGCCTTCGAGGAAGAGCGGCCGCTTCAGCTTGAGCGACAGGAAGACGACGGTGGAGAGCGCCCGGTCGGCGACGTAGCCGGCGGAGGAGAGCAGCGCCTGGGTGGCGTCGATCGAGGTGGGGAGATTCATCGTGGCGGAGGCTGCTTCTCGCGGGAGGCGGTCGCGTCCGCCGGGGCTTCAGGGTGTCGAATATTGAGGCGAGCCGCTGCCCGTCCAGTCCCTCCCCCCTCTGCGGGGGAGGGTGGCCCCTGCGTCAGCAGGGGTCGGGAGAGGGGAACCACGCTTCCGGAGAGGCCGCGACCGTCAAGAAGGGCGCCACATCCTGCGCCGTCGCGGTCCCCTCTCCCGCCCCACTCCGTGGGGCACCCTCCCCCGCAGAGGGGGGAGGGTAAGGCCAGCGCCCTACCGGTCCGCCGCCTTCTGCACCGCGCGCCGCGCCATCACGCCGATCAGGTGGGCGCGGTAGGCCGCATCGGCGTGGATGTCGCTGTTGAGCCCGTCAGCCGACGGCGACATCCCCTCCAGCGACTTCGCGGCGAAGCGCTTGCCCAGAGCCTCCTCGGCCTCGGTCCAGCGGAACACGCCGTTGGAGCCCGAGCCGGTCACCGTGACGCGGATGTCGCTCGGGCGCTTGGCGACGAACACGCCGACGAGGGCGTAGCGCGAGGCCGGGTTGCGGAACTTCTCGTAGGCCGCCTTGTGGGGGATCGGGAACGAGACGCCGGTGACGATCTCCCCCTCTTCGAGCGCGGTCTCGAACAGGCCGGTGAAGAACTCTTCCGCCGTGAGCTTGCGCTTGTTGGTGCTGATCGTGGCACCGAGCGCCAGGCAGGCCGCCGGGTAGTCGGCCGCGGGATCGTTGTTGGCGACCGAGCCGCCGATCGTGCCGCGGTGACGCACCGCCGGGTCGCCGATCAGCGCGGCCAGCTCGGCGAGAGCGGGGATCGCCTCCTTCACGTCGTTCGACTCGGCGACCGCGCTGTGGGTGGTCATGGCGCCGATGGTGATCGAGCGCGGGCTGCGCTCGATGCCGACGAGGTCCGGCACCTTGCCGAGGTCGATCAGCGTGCCGGGGGCGGCGAGGCGCTGCTTCATCGTCGGGATCAGGGTGTGGCCGCCGGCGACGAGCTTGGCGTCCTCGCCGGAAAGCAGGCTCACGGCCTCCTTGAGGCTGGTCGGCTGGTGATAGGCGAAAGCGTACATGATGCTCTCCAGACTTGATCTTATTCCGCGGCTTCCGGGCGCAGGTGGGGGCTCGCCTGCGCCGCCCGCCACACCGCCAGGGGCGTGGCCGGCATCGCGATGTTCTCGTGGCCGAGGGCGTCGGTCAGCGCGTTCATCACGGCGGCCGGCGCCGCGATGGCACCGGCCTCGCCGCAGCCCTTGATGCCGAGCGGGTTCGACGGGCACGGCGTCACCGTCATGCCGACCTCGAACGAGGGCAGGTCCTCGGCCCGCGGCATGCGGTAATCCATGAAGCTCGCGGTGACGAGCTGGCCGTCCGCATCGTAGAGCGCGCCCTCGAACAGGGCCTGGCCGACGCCCTGCGCGATGCCGCCATGGACCTGGCCCTCGACGATCATCGGGTTGATGACGTTGCCGAAATCGTCGACGGCGGTGAAGCGCTCGATCGTCACGACACCGGTCTCCGGGTCGACCTCGAGCTCGCAAATGTGCATCCCGGCCGGGAAGGTGAAGTTGGTGGGATCGTAGAACGCCCCCTCCTTCAGGCCGGGCTCGAGCTGCGCGCCGCTGAACTTGTGGGCGACGTAGGCTTGCAGCGCCACTTCCCCGAAAGCGAGAGACTTGTCGGTGCCGGCGACCGAGAAGCGGCCGTCCTTGAACTCGATGTCGTCCTCCCCGGCCTCCATCGCGTAGGCCGCCACCTTGCGGCCCTTGGCCACCACCTTGTCGATCGCCTTGGCGATGGCCGACATGCCGACCGCGCCGGAGCGCGAGCCGTAGGTGCCCATGCCGAACTGCACCTTGTCGGTGTCGCCGTGCACGATGCTGACGTTCTCGATCGGCACGCCGAGCCGATCGGAGACGAGCTGGGCGAAGGTGGTCTCGTGGCCCTGGCCGTGGCTGTGCGAGCCGGTCAGCACCTCGATCGACCCGGTCGGGTTCACCCGCACCTCGGCCGATTCCCACAGGCCCACGCCGGCGCCGAGGGAGCCCACCGCTTGCGAGGGCGCGATGCCGCAGGCCTCGATGTAGGACGAGAAGCCGATGCCGCGGAGCTTGCCGTTGCGGGCGCTCTCGCGCCGGCGGCGGGGGAAGCCCTTGTGGTCGGCGATCTCCAGCGCCTTGTCGAGCGAGGCGGAATAGTCGCCGCCGTCATACATCATGATGACGGGCGTCTGGTGCGGGAAGCTCTTGACGTAGTTCTTGCGCCGGAACTTCGCCGGCTCCTGGTTCAGCTCGCGCGCCGCGACCTCGACCAGCCGCTCGATGACGAAGGTCGCCTCCGGCCGCCCGGCGCCGCGATAGGCGTCGACCGGCGCGGTGTTGGTGTAGACGCCGTCGACCTCGCAGTAGATCGCCGGGATGTTGTACTGGCCCGACAGGAGCGGCGCGTAGAGGTAGGTCGGCACCGACGAGGAGAAGGTCGACAGGTAGGCGCCGAGATTGGCGATGGTGTGGACCTTGAGCGCCAGAATCTTGCCGCTCTCGTCGGTCGCGAGTTCGGCGTGGGTGACGTGGTCGCGGCCGTGGGCGTCGCACAGGAACGCCTCGGTGCGATCGCTGGTCCACTTCACCGGCCGTCCGACCTTCTTCGCCGCCCAGACGCAGACCGTCTCCTCGGCATAGATGAAGATCTTCGATCCGAAGCCGCCGCCGACGTCGGGCGCCACCACCCGCAGCTTGTTCTCCGGCGCGATGCCGATGAAGGCCGAGAGCACGAGGCGGGCGACGTGGGGATTCTGGCTCGTGGTGTAGAGGGTGAAGGCTTCTTCGGCCTCGTCGTACTCGCCGACGGCGGCGCGGGGCTCGATCGGGTTCGGCACCAGCCGGTTGTTGACGATGTCGAGCTTGGTCACGTGCGCCGCGCGGGCGAAGGCCGCCTCGACGTCGGCCTGGTTGCCGAGATGCCAGTTGAAGACGGTGTTGTCGGGGGCGACGTCGTGCACCACCGTGCTCGCACCCGAGGCCTTGGCGGTCTCGACCACCGCCGGGAGCACGTCGTAATCGACCGAAATCGCCTCGGCGGCGTCCTTGGCCTGGGCCAGGGTCTCGGCGATGACGACCGCGACGTGGTCGCCGACGTAGCGCACCTTGCCCTGGGCGAGGGCGGGGTGCGCCCCGGCCTTCATCGGCGTGCCGTCCTTGGAATGGATCATCCAGCCGCAGATCAGCCCGCCGACCTTGTCGGCGGCGAGGTCCGCGCCGGTCAGGATCCCGACCACGCCCGGCATGGCGGCGGCGGCGGCCGTGTCGATGCCGCGGATCTCGGCGTGGGCGTGGGGCGAGCGCAGGAAATAGGCGTAGGCCTGGCCCGGACGATTGTAGTCGTCGACGTAGCGGCCCTTGCCGGTGATGAAGCGCTGATCTTCCTTGCGGCGCACCGAGGCGCCGATACCCGTGGCGGTCATGGGCGTGTCTCTCCCGGATCTGGCCTGGCGGACCGGCATCGGGGGCCGGCCTCGGTCCTTTGTGGCGTTTCTTGTTGGTCCGGATGGCGCGGACATTTTTCATAGGGCACGACGCCTAACCCTCCCCCCTCTGCGGGGGAGGGTGGCGAGCGGAGCGAGCCGGGAGAGGGGCAGCGCGACGTCGATCCAGGTGGCGGCCTTCAGAACGGTTCAGGCCTATCCGGAAGCGGCGTCCCCTCTCCCGCCCGGCTCCGCCGGGCACCCTCCCCCGCAGAGAGGGGAGGGTTATCGGCACGTCGCGCTACTCCGCCGCGACCTTCTGCGGCTCGGACGCCATGTTCTCGGCGCCCGCCGCGATCGCCTTCACGATGTTGTGGTAGCCCGTGCAGCGGCAGATGTTGCCCTCGAGCTCGTGCCGGATGGTCTGCTCGTCCAGCGCGTTGCCCTTCCGGCGCACCAGGTCCACCGCGGTCATGATCATGCCCGGGGTGCAGTAGCCGCACTGGAGGCCGTGATGCTCGCGGAAGGCCGCCTGCATCGGATGCAGCTCGCCGCCCGACGCCAGACCCTCGATGGTGGTGATGGAGCGGCCGTCGCACTGCACCGCCAGGACGGTGCAGGCCTTGATCGCCTCCCCGTCGAGATGGACGACGCAGGCGCCGCACTGCGAGGTGTCGCAGCCGACATGGGTGCCGGTGAGACGGAGAGTGTCGCGCAGGTACTGCACCAGCAGCGTGCGCGGATCGATGTCGGCGGTCACGGCCTTGCCGTTCACCGTCAGGCTGACAGCGCTCATGGGTGACGTCCTCCTCCTGGCCCAGGACACTTGGCCAAAGACCCGCGGGTCCTGTCTGTCGGACCCTGTCGCTCGCGGTGGCCGGGTCGGCCGTGCCTCTCTGGAATCGCTCGAATTCGAGTGTCAACCGGGCGGAAGCGCCGGTCAAGGCGCCCCGCCTCGGCATTTTGGCGCGCAAACCGGCCGTTTTCCGCCGATTCGGGGCACCCTGCCCGTTTGCCTCGCAACAAGTTGATCGCGGGCGATCGAAATCGGGCTCAGGCCGCCGAGGTCTCGCCGGCGACGCCGCCCTGGACCTCCTTGGCGAACGTGTCGAAGAAGTTGTCGGCGTACTTCTTGGCGACGCCGTTGATCAGGCGGCCGCCGAGCTGGGCGATCTTGCCGCCGACGCTGGCCTCGACGTCGTAGGTCATCTTGGTCTGGCCGCCCTCGGCCGGCTCCAGGCGCACCACCGCCCCACCCTTGGCGAAGCCGGCCACACCGCCCTGGCCCTCGCCGGTGATGCGGTAGCCATTCGGCGGGTCGATGTCGGTGAGCGTCACCTTGCCCTTGAAGGTCGCCTTCACGGGCCCCACCGCGATCTTCGCCGAGGCCTGCAGCTCGTTGTCCCCAACCTTCTCGAGGGTCTCGCAACCCGGGATGCAGCGCTTGAGCACTTCCGGGTCGTTCAGCTTCTCCCACACGGTCTGCTGGTCGGCCGGCAGCAGAACCTCGCCGGTCATCGTCATCGCCATGGCGGCGCTTCCCCCAATCGTTGTGGTCAAACGGGCTTCGCCGGAACGGTAGCGGAGCCGTTGCGTCACGGCCAGCCGGCCTTTCGCACACCCGACCGGCAGCCCCGGATTGTCGAGTGGTGCGGTGCTTGCTAAGCCTGACGTCAAGGGACGGCCGTGACACCCGGACGACGGGGCACGGCCAGGGAGGCCCGGGCCAGTGAGAACTGGGCCAGTGAGACCTGGGCAAAGAGCCCGCGAACGGAGAACGTGACCGCATGGAGGTCTTCGCGCAGCAGCTCATCAACGGGCTGACGCTGGGGTCGATCTACGGCCTCATCGCCATCGGCTACACGATGGTGTTCGGCATCATCGGCATGATCAACTTCGCCCATGGCGACGTGTTCATGCTCTCGGCCTTCATCGCGCTGATCACCTTCCTGATCGTCACGACCTGGCTCGGCATCTCGTCGATCGCGCTGGCGCTCCTCATCGTGCTGATCTGCGCGATGGTGCTCACCGCCCTGTGGGGCTGGTCGATCGAGCGCATCGCCTACCGGCCGTTGCGCGGCTCGTTCCGCCTGGCGCCGCTGATCTCGGCGATCGGCGTCTCGATCTTCCTGTCGAACTTCGTCCAGGTGGTGCAGGGCGCCCGCAACAAGCCGACGCCGCCGATGATGCGCGACGTGATCACGCTGTGGACCGGCGATAACGGTTACGCGGTCGCGCTCTCCTACAAGCAGATCATCATCATGCTGACCACGGTCGTGCTGCTCGCCGGGTTCTGGTACCTGGTGCAGAAGACGCCGCTCGGCCGTGCCCAGCGCGCCTGCGAGCAGGACCGCAAGATGGCCGCGCTGCTGGGCATCGACGTCGACCGCACCATCTCGCTGACCTTCGTGCTCGGTGCGGCCCTGGCCGCGGTCGCCGGCACGATGTACCTCCTCTATTACGGCGTCGTGTCCTTCGCCGACGGCTTCACCCCCGGCGTAAAGGCCTTCACGGCGGCGGTGCTCGGCGGCATCGGCAGCCTGCCCGGGGCGGTGCTCGGCGGCCTGCTCATCGGTCTCGTCGAGACCTTCTGGTCGGCGTATTTCTCCATCGAGTACAAGGACGTGGCGGCGTTCTCGATCCTCGCCATCGTGCTCATCTTCATGCCGTCCGGCATCCTCGGCCGGCCCGAGGTCGAGAAGGTCTGATGGCGAACCCGGCCAACACCCTGGCGGCGACTCCCGCCGCCGACCGCGCCGCCACCGACATGGCGGCGATCGTCAAGGATGCGGCGCTGTTCGCGCTCGTCACCCTCGGCCTCTGCGTGCCGATCGTCGCCTTCCGCACCGATCTCAGCCAGACCTCGGCCCTCGACCTCGTGCCGCGCTGGGGCCTCGTCGCGATCCTGTGCGGCATCGTCTTCGTCGCGCGGCTCGCGCAGAGGCTGGTCCTCGCCAACCGCGACGCCCGCCGGGCGCTCACGCCCGCGCCGACCCAGGCGACGGAGGCGGTCGACGCGACGCCCAACGCCTCGCAGAAGATCTCGTCCTACGCCCTGCCGGCCTTCCTCGGCGTGACCCTCGCCTTCCCCCTCCTGGTGGTGCTCGGCACCGGGGGCCTCGGCGAGTCGCGCTACTGGATCGACCTCGGCATCCTGATCCTCACCTACGTGATGCTGGGCTGGGGCCTCAACATCGTGGTCGGCCTCGCGGGCCTCCTCGACCTCGGCTACGTCGCCTTCTACGCGGTCGGCGCCTATTCCTACGCGCTCCTGTCGACGGTGTTCGGCCTGTCGTTCTGGGTCTGCCTGCCGCTCGCCGGCCTGTTCGCGGGCCTGTGGGGCATGATGCTGGGCTTCCCCGTCCTGCGTCTTCGCGGCGACTACCTCGCCATCGTGACGCTCGCCTTCGGCGAGATCATCCGCCTGGTGCTGATCAACTGGACCGACTTCTCGGGCGGCGCCGCCGGCATCTCGTCGATCCCGCGCGCCACCTTCTTCGGCATTCCGTTCACGGCGGACGAGGACGGGTTCGCCGCGAAGGTCGGGCTCGACTTCAGCCCGATGCACCGTGTGATCTTCCTCTACTACCTGATCCTGGCGCTGGCGCTGATCACCAACGGCGTCACCTTGCGCCTGCGGCGCCTGCCGATCGGCCGGGCGTGGGAGGCCCTGCGCGAGGACGAGATCGCCTGCCGCTCGCTCGGCATCAACACCACCAACACCAAGCTCACGGCCTTCGCGCTCGGCGCGATGTTCGGCGGGTTCGCCGGGTCGTTCTTCGCCGTGCGCCAGGGCTTCGTCAGCCCGGAGAGCTTCAACTTCCTCGAGAGCGCGATCATCCTGGCGATCGTGGTGCTCGGCGGCATGGGCTCGCAGATCGGCGTCGCCGTCGCGGCGGTCGCGATGGTCGGCGGGCCGGAACTCCTGCGCAACCTCGGCTTCCTCAAGGCGGTGTTCGGCGAGGGCTTCGATCCGAGCGAGTACCGCCTGCTGCTGTTCGGCCTCGCCATGGTGATCATGATGATCTGGCGCCCCCGCGGCCTGATCTCGGAGCGCGCCCCCTCGATCGTGCTGAAGGAGCGCAAGCGCATCTCGGGCTCCCTCGTGAAGGAGGGCCACGGCTGATGGCCGAGACGCTCGCCTCCCCCGCATGGCCGATCCGGTCCTCGCGGTCGACCACGTGACCATGCGCTTCGGCGGCCTCGTCGCCGTCAACGACCTGTCGTTCCGGGTCGGCCGCGGCGACATCACGGCGCTGATCGGCCCGAACGGCGCCGGCAAGACCACGGTCTTCAACTGCATCACCGGCTTCTACAAGCCGACCGAAGGCATGATGACCCTGCGCCACCGCGACGGCGCGGAGTTCCTGCTGGAGCAGCTGCCCGGCTACGCGGTGAACCGCAATGCGCGGGTCGCCCGCACGTTCCAGAACATCCGCCTGTTCACCGGCATGACCGTGCTGGAGAACCTGCTGGTGGCCCAGCACAATCCGCTGATGCTCGCCTCCGGCTTCACCATCGCGGGGCTGCTCGGCCTGCCCGCCTATCGGCGAGCCGAGAAGGCCGCGGTCGAGAAGGCGAAGGCGTGGCTGGAGCGCATCCACCTGATGCACCGCGCCGACGACCCGGCCGGCGCCCTGCCCTACGGCGACCAGCGCCGGCTCGAGATCGCCCGCGCCATGTGTACCGATCCGGTCCTGCTCTGCCTCGACGAGCCGGCCGCCGGCCTCAACCCGCGGGAATCGCTGCTGCTCAACGACCTGCTGCGGGCGATCCGCGACGACCACGACACCTCGGTCCTGCTGATCGAGCACGACATGTCGGTGGTGATGGAGATCTCCGACCACGTCGTGGTGCTCGATTACGGCACCAAGATCGCCGACGGCACGCCGGCGGAGATCCAGAGCGACCAGAGCGTGATCGCCGCCTATCTCGGCGTCGAGGACGACGAGGTGGAGCAGGTCGAGGCGGAGGTGGGGGTATGAGCGTCGCCGGCATCAACGTCCTGGTCGACGAGACCCGCGCCCGGGAAGCCGGCTCGCGGGCCCCGCTCCTCACCGTGCGCGGGGTGAAGACCTATTACGGCAACATCATCGCGCTCAAAGGAGTCGATCTCGACGTCAACGAGGGCGAGATCGTCACGCTGATCGGCGCCAACGGCGCCGGCAAGTCGACCCTGATGATGACGATCTTCGGCAGCCCCCGGGCGCGCGAGGGCACCATCACCTATGCGGGCCGGGACATCACCAGGATGCCGACCCACGAGATCGCCCGCCTCAACCTCGCGCAGTCGCCGGAAGGGCGGCGGATCTTTCCGCGGATGACCGTCTACGAGAACCTGCAGATGGGGGCGGCCGTCAATGGCGGCGCCCATTTCGAGCAGGACCTGGAGCGGGTCTGCGCGATGTTCCCGCGGCTGAAGGAGCGGCTCTACCAGCGCGGCGGCACGATGTCGGGCGGCGAGCAGCAGATGCTGGCGATCGCCCGCGCCCTGATGAGCCGGCCGCGGCTCCTGATGCTCGACGAGCCGTCGCTGGGCTTGGCCCCGCTGATCGTCAAGCAGATCTTCTCCGCCATCAAGGAGCTCAACGAGCGCGACGGCATGACGGTGTTCCTCGTCGAGCAGAACGCCTACCACGCCCTCAAACTCGCGCATCGCGGCTACGTCATGGTGACGGGGACGATCACGATGTCGGGCACCGGCAAGCAGCTCCTCGACGACCCGTCGGTGAAGGCCGCCTATCTCGAGGGAGGACGGCACTGATGCAGGGGATCCTCTACGAGGAGAGCACGATCTGGCTCTTCCTGCTCGTCACGGTGGTGATGGGCGGCTGGATGGCCTGGATGATCGGGCGCGGCATCGCGCTCGGCTGGAAGCCGTACTGGCAGGCGGTGCTGTCGCTCCTGCTGCTCGGCATCGCCGTGCGCTTCATCCACCACGCCCTGTTCGAGGGCAGCTTCCTGTCGCCGCACTACTACGTCGTCGACACGATCGTGCTGCTGGTCATCGGCTCGGCCGGCTACCGCGCCACCCGCGCCCGGCAGATGACGACCCAGTACCGCTGGCTCTACGAGCGCAGCGGCCCCCTCACCTGGCGGGCGAAGGCCTGAAAGCCCGCCCCGTCCCGCGCCGTCCGGCGCGAGGGCTGCCATCGATCCGGGGTTTTCTCGCCCCGGCGCACCGATCCGGGGTCCCCATGCCCCGGTCTTCCGGCCACGGTCTCCCGGCCGAAAGGGCCCGCGAGCCCGACGTTTCCCGTCGATCCCAGAGGAGTACAGAGATGAAGCGCACGCTACTGGCCGGCTTCGCCCTCGCGGCCGGCCTCGCCTGGGCCGGCTCGGCGCAGGCTCAGATCAAGCTCGGCGTGGCCGGCCCGATCACCGGTGCCAACGCCGCCTTCGGCGCCCAGCTCAAGAACGGCGCCGAGCAGGCCGTGACCGACATCAACAAGGCCGGCGGCATCAACGGCCAGAAGATCGTCCTGGTCATTGGCGACGACGCCTCGGATCCGAAGCAGGGCGTCTCGGTCGCCAACAAGTTCGCCGCCGAGGGCGTGAAGGCCGTGGTCGGCCACTTCAACTCGGGCGTGTCGATCCCGGCCTCCGACGTCTACGCCGAGTCCGGCATCGTCGAGATCACCCCGGCCTCGACCAACCCGAAATACACCGACCGCAAGCTGTGGAACACCTTCCGCACCTGCGGCCGCGACGACCAGCAGGGCGCGGTCGCCGGCACCTGGCTGGCGGACAAGTTCAAGGGCAAGAACATCGCCTTCGTGCACGACAAGACGCCCTACGGCCGCGGGCTGGCCGACGAGACCCTGAAGACGCTGAAGTCCAAGGGCGGCAAGGACGTGCTGTTCGAGGGCATCAACCCGGGCGAGAAGGATTATTCCGCTCTGGTCTCGAAGCTGAAGCAGGCCAAGGCCGACGTGGTCTATTACGGCGGCCTGCACACCGAGGCCGGCCTGATCGTGCGCCAGATGCGCGACCAGGGCCTCAACGCCCCGCTGATGAGCGGCGACGGCATCACCGACAAGGAATTCGCCCAGATCGCCGGCCCGGGCGCCGACGGCACGCTGATGACCTTCTCGCCGGATGCCCGCAAGAACCCCAACGCCAAGGACGTGGTCGCGGCCTTCAAGGCCCGCAACATCGATCCCGAGGCCTACACCCTGTACTCCTACGCCGCGGTGCAGATCCTGAAGGCCGCGATGGAGGCCACCAAGTCGACCGATGGCAAGAAGGTCGCGGCCTACATGGCCGAGGGCAAGCCGTTCAAGACCGTCATCGGCGACATCTCCTACGACAAGAAGGGTGACATCACCCGTCCCGACTACGTGATGTACATGTGGAAGAAGGGCGGCGACGGCCGGATCGACTACACCGGCAACGAGCTGACCCAGTAACGATCACGAGCCTTCGAGCCGGCCCGGCGCTCCTCGAGCGCCGGGCCTTTTTCCGTTGACGAAGCCGTGCGTGCGTCACACGCGCGGCTTGCGCGTCCCTTCGCCTCACCTTACATGCACAGCGAGCGTTACAAGGCCATCAGCGCGCCCGGCATCTCGGCCGAGCACCCGTACGGCCGGCCGCGTCGCGATCGAATTCCGAAGATGTGCTCCCGGCGGCGCCGACCGCGACGGCGACCCGGGTGGAGAGTGTGAATGGCGAAAGAAGAGTTGATGCAGTTCGACGGTCTCGTGCTCGAGATCCTGCCGGACGCGCGTTACCGCGTGCAGCTCGACCAGGGCCACGAGATCGTGGCCTACACGGCCGGCAAGATGAAGAAGAACCGCATCAAGACTCTGGCCGGCGACCGGGTCACCGTCGAGATGTCGCCCTACGACCTTGAGAAGGGCCGTCTGGTGTTCCGTCACAAGGACGAGCGCTCCTCGGGCCCGCGCCCGCCGTTCCGCGGCGGCAGCCAGTTCCGCCGGCGCTGATCCGTCCTCCACAAGACCTGTGTCTGCGCGGGGCTGGGGTGAGAACCCTGGCCTTTTGCGCGTCTTAAAGAGGCTCTGCCATGACCCGTCCCCTGGTGATCGCCCCCTCGATCCTGTCGGCCGATTTCGCCCGGCTCGGCGAGGAAGTCCGCGACGTCGTCGCGGCCGGGGCCGACTGGGTCCATATCGACGTGATGGACGGCCACTTCGTGCCGAATCTCACCTTCGGCCCCGTCGTGGTGAAGGCGCTGCGGCCGCACACGAGCGCCGTGTTCGACGTCCACCTGATGATCGCCCCCGCCGATCCCTACCTCGCGGCCTTCGCGGAAGCCGGCGCCGACATCATCACGGTCCATGCCGAGGCCGGCCCGCACCTGCACCGCTCGCTCCAGACCATCCGGGCGCTGGGCAAGAAGGCGGGCGTGGCGATCAACCCGGGCTCGCCGGCGAGCCTGGTCGAGCCGGTGCTCGACATGGTCGACCTCGTGCTCTGCATGACCGTCAATCCGGGTTTCGGCGGCCAGAGCTTCATCGGCTCGGTCTGCGAGACGGTGTCGCGCGTGCGCGCCATGGTCGCCGGCCGCGCCATCGACATCGAGGTCGATGGCGGCGTGACGCCGGAGACGGCGCCGGCGGTCGTGCGGGCGGGGGCGAACGCGCTGGTTGCGGGCTCGGCCACCTTCAAGGGCGGGCGCGAGGCCTATGCCGACAACATCGCGGCGATCCGACGGGCGGCGGAGGGGGAAGCGGGGCAGTGGGTGTGAGGTCTCGCCGACCGGCAAAGACCCTGTCGCGGGTTCCGCGTTTTTCCTATCTGCAACCTCATCCTGAGGTGTCAGTCGATTGAAAATCGACTGACCTCGAAGGAGCGCTCTAGGAATCGCAAGGCCTTCTGGAGGCCTCCTTCGAGGCTCGCTCACGCTCGCACCTCAGGATGAGGTCGCAGGTGGGAGAGCGTGGCCAAGTAACGGATGTCCCAGCGCGATGGGTGGGCTCAGCGCCCAGCTGCGCGCCGGACCGACCGGGGGCGATACTCGCGGGTATGGCGCGGCGGTGCCGCCTCGGCGGCGATCCGCGCCGCGCGCCGGTCGAGCCGGGCGGCCGACCGGCGCAGGCCGACCACGCCGAGCGCCGCGGCGCCTCCCACGAGGCAGGGCACCAGGACCAGGGCGTAGGTCGTCAGGCTCATCATCGCAGGTTCGTCAACGTCAGCCTCGCACCGAAGTGTAGACCAACGCCGAGCACGAACCAAACGGCCATCAGCATGAGGGCGGGCGCAGTGACGCGGCCCGTCGTCGCCATGGCGGCGGTGAGCGGGGCGACGATGCCCGTGATGGTGAATCCGGCCGCCCCGATATTCATCAGGTTCGCGGTCAGCTTCACCTGCTCGTTGTGGACGAGGATGTCGCGGGCGAACTGCGCGCGCTCCTCGTCGTCCTCGTCCTCACCCGTCCCTTCGGGTTGCAGCCCGCTCGCCATGCGCGATCCGGGCCCCGGTCACGGGCGGCCGGATTTGGGATAGCCCCGGGGCGCCATCGCACCGGCGCCGCCGCGGTGGCCGACCCACTTCGCCAGTTCCTCGCCGGCTTCCGAGCGGGTCCGCCCGGCGCTGTCGGGCCAGGTCAGGCCGTCGGCGAGGCGGAAGATCACCACCGAGTCGAGCGTGCCGTCGCGGTACTTCTGCAGCCGCACGCCCTTGCCGCGGACCATCTCGGGAATCTCCGCGAGGGGGAAGACCGTCAGCAGGCGGTTGGTGCCGCAGACCGCGACGTGGTCGCCCTCCCCCACCTCGACGACGAGGCTGGCGGTGGCCGGCTCGTCGAGGCCGATGACCTGCTTGCCCTTGCGGGTATTGGCGACGAGCCCGTCGGCGGGCGTGACGAAGCCGCGCCCGTCGGTGGTGGCGAGCAGGAGCTTCACCCCGGGCTTGTGCGCCCAGACGGTGACGATCTCCGAGCCCTCGTCCATGTCGACCATCAGGCGGATCGGATCGCCGAAGCCGCGCCCGCCCGGGAGCTTGGCCGCCTCCAGGGTGAAGACCTTGCCGTTCGAGGCGAGCACCAGGATTTTCGCCGTCGTCTCGGTCGGGAAGCTGACCTTGAGCGTGTCGTCGCCCTTGAACTGCACGGCCGAGAGGTCGGCGACGTGGCCCTTGAGCGCCCGGATCCAGCCCTTCTGCGACACGATCACGGTGA
This sequence comes from Methylobacterium sp. 17Sr1-1, assembly GCF_003173775.1. Taxonomy (NCBI): domain Bacteria; kingdom Pseudomonadati; phylum Pseudomonadota; class Alphaproteobacteria; order Hyphomicrobiales; family Methylobacteriaceae; genus Methylobacterium; species Methylobacterium sp. 17Sr1-1. Next base: position 2,786,322 of record NZ_CP029552.1, read on the forward strand.
TCGGCTCGCGCTCGACCATCGCCTCCGAGAAGTCGATGCCGGAGGTGTCGGGCGGGTTCTCCAGCGTGGTGCGGCGGCGGCCGAGGGGGGTCTCGGGGCCGTAGGTCTTGCGCACCGCCCGGATCTGGGTCGCGATCGCCTTCCACTGCTTCTCGTCGGAGCCCATCAGCCCGTCGAGGTCGGCCTTCTCCTTGGTCAGCGCGTCGTGCTCGCGCTTCAGCTCCATCTCCTCCAGCTTGCGCAAGCTGCGCAGCCGCGTGTCGAGGATGGCGTTGGCCTGCAACTCGGTGAGCTCGAAGACCCGCATCAGCTCGGCCTTCGGCTCGTCCTCCTCGCGGATGATCTGGATCACCCGGTCGAGGTCGAGATAGACGATGAGCAGGCCGCCGAGGATCTCGAGCCGGCGCTCGATCTGGGCGAGGCGGTGGCGCGAGCGGCGCTGCAGCACGACCCGGCGATGGTCGAGCCATTCGCGCAGCGCCTCCGCCAGGCCGATCACCCGCGGCACCGTGCCGCCGACCAGCACGTTCATGTTGAGGGAGATGCGGCTCTCCAGCTCGGTGAGCCGGAACAGCGATTCCATCAGCACCACGGGATCGACGGTGCGCGAGCGCGGCTCGAGCACCACCCGCACGTCCTCGGCCGATTCGTCGCGCACGTCGGCGAGCAGCGGCAGCTTCTTCTCTTGCAGAAGCTCGGCCATCTTCTCGATCAGACGGGCCTTCGGCACGCCGTAGGGGATCTCGGTGACGACCACCGCCCAGGTGCCGCGGCCCAGATCCTCCTTCTGCCAGCGCGCCCGCACCCGGAAACCGCCGCGCCCGGTGCGGTAGGCCTCGGCGATCGAGGCCGCCGAATCGATGACGATGCCGCCGGTCGGGAAGTCGGGTCCCTTGACGAAGGTGGTCAGCTGCTCGGAGGTCGCGGCCGGGTGGGTGATGAGGTAGAGCGCGGCCTCGCACAGCTCCGCCGCGTTGTGCGGCGGGATCGAGGTCGCCATCCCGACGGCGATGCCCTGCGAACCGTTGGCGAGCAGGTTCGGGAAGGCCGCCGGCAGGACGACCGGCTCCTCTTCCTGCCCGTCGTAGTTCGGGCGGAAATCGACCGCGTCCTCGTCCATCCCCTCGAGGAGGAGGCGGGCGACCTCGGTCATCCGGCACTCGGTGTACCGCTGCGCCGCCGGGTTATCGCCGTCGATATTGCCGAAATTGCCCTGGCCGTCGACGAGCGGATAGCGCTGGGCGAAGTCCTGTGCGAGGCGCACGAGCGCATCGTAGACCGCGACGTCGCCGTGCGGGTGATACTTGCCGATCACGTCGCCGACGACGCGAGCGCATTTCTTGTAGGCGCTGCCGGGATCGAGGCGCAGCAGCCGCATCGCGTGCAGGATGCGCCGGTGCACGGGCTTGAGGCCGTCGCGGGCATCGGGCAGCGCCCGGTGCATGATCGTCGAGAGCGCGTAGGCGAGGTAGCGCTCCTCAAGCGCCGCCTTCAGGTCGACGTTCTCGATCCCGTCGCGGTCGGAGGGTGGCTCGAAGGGCTTTCCCATGGGCGGACGTCAACTCACGGTTTCGGCGGTCTCAAGATGAGAACATAACACGAACATATGCCGATTGCCAGGAAGGCGAGACAACCCTTCCTTGCGCTCGGGGGCGGCTCAGCCCGCCCCGGCGGTGCCGAGTGCGACGAACCGCACCCGCTCCTCGGGCTCGGCGAGGTCGCGCGGCCCCCAGATGTGCTGGTCGAGGAAATAACCCGTTAAGGTAAACCCTTGCTTGATCTCCCGCTCGCTCGGCACGTTGAGGCCGCGGCGGTCGGGGCGGTCGACCAGGAAGTCGGGGAGCGCGAGCAGCCGGTCGCGCCAGGGCTCGCCGGCGGCCGCGCTCACCGCCCGCCCGCTCTTCGGCGAGACGTAGGCGAGATACTCGTTGGTGCCGGTGGCCGCGCAGGCCGAGAGGTCGAGGCCGAAGCCGAGCTCGGCGAGCATCGCGAGCTCGAAGCGCACCATCAGGGCGGGGGCGATCGCGGGCTCGTGCAGGTGCTCGATCAGCACCCGCGCGGCCGCGTACAGGGCGGGATGCGGGTCGCGCTCGGGCAGGAGCCGCAGCAGCCCGGCGGCGTAGCCGATGCCGTAGAGCGCGAGGCGCGAGCCGATCAGCCGGGCGCTGGCGCTGACGATCGGCTCGACCGCGTAGGAACCCAGGCCCTCGTCGAGGCGCGCCCGCCACACCGCCCGCACGAGGTTGCCGGGCTGGAGCACCGGCTGCATCCGGCGCGAGCGCCCGCCATGGACGAGGCCGAGATGCCGGCCGTGCTCGGCCGTCATCAGTTCGAGGACGACGCCGGTCTCGCCGTGCCGCCGCGCCCCGAGAACCAGCCCGTCATCCGTCCATTGCATAAGAGGCTCAATAGCCGCTCGGGGAGCGGAACTGAACCGGGTTTCGGGAGTGAAACCCGATCGGCTGGGACCTGCCGTGAGTGCCGCCTCAACCCGTTGCGGCTTCAGCCGATACCGCGCTGCATCGAGGTTGCGGGTCGAGTATGCATCGCGTGGGTCCACGCGAGCCGCGCTGGTGGCGGCAGCCGGACGATCGCGATCGTGGCGACCCGTCGAAGTGCGGTCCGGAAGCGAGAGGCGTTTCGCGCTCCCCACACGCCAAGGAAGCCGTCGCCGGTGGTGTCATTGCGGAAGAAAGCATTGCCGCCGAACGCGCCTCGCAAGCCTTCCTGATCGTGATGGCCCCCGCCTCCAAAAGCTTTCACAACCACGTCGAGGGGGGCCGCACATACGACCGTGCTGCTCCCGGGCGCGATGCTTTCGGAGCGAAATAGACAGACTGGTGTCGGTTCATCCATCGACCCATCTCGGAGGGACATCAGCTCAAGATCTCGCCGAAATGTCGACGCGGAGTTCCGCTCACCACCTTCACCAGCCCTTCGAACCGCCGCGCCGAGAGGTCCGAACCCTCGCTGGAACCAGCCTCCTAGGCCGGCGGCAGCAGCACCGAGAACCACATCCGGGTCCCGCGCCCCGGCTCGCTCGTGACACCGATCTGCCCGCCCATCAGCTCGACGAGGTGGCGGCAGATGACGAGGCCGAGCCCGCTGCCGCCGAAGCGGCGGCGGATCGATTCGTCGCCCTGGCCGAAGGGCACGAACAGCCGCTCCTGCTGCGCCGCCGACATGCCGATGCCGGTGTCGCTCACCGTGAAGAGCAGCCGCCCTTCCCCGCCCCGCGCGGTGTCCGGGCTCACCGCCAGGACCACCCGGCCCGCGGGCGTGAACTTGACCGCGTTGGTGAGGAGGTTGAGCAGCACCTGCCGCAGGCGCCCGACATCGCCCAGCACCAGGGCCGGGGTGGCGGGGTCGCGCAGCACCTCCACCGCCACGCCCTTGCGCGAGGCCGCGCCCCGGGCGACGGCGGCGGTGCCCTCCATCAGGTCGGCCAGCAGGAAGGATTCGGGATCGAGGGCGACCTGGCCAGCCTCGATCTGCGCCACGTCGAGCACGTCGTCGACGACCCGGATCAGGATCTCGCCGGCCTCCTGGACGGCGGCGAGGTGGCGCAGGGTCTCGGGCTCGCGCGAGCGGCTGAGCATGAGCTCGGTGTAGCCGAGGACCGCGTTGAGCGGGTTGCGGATCTCGTGGCTCATCATCGCCAGGAAATCCGACTTGGCGCGGTTGGCCTGCTCGGCCCCTTCCTTGGCGTGGGACAGGGCCTGCTCGGCGCGCTTGCGGGCCGTGATGTCGAGGGTCAGGCCGACGATGCGGCCGCTCAGGCCGTGGGCGTCGTCGAGGACGCGGCCGAGGCTCTGGATCCAGCGGGTGCCGCCGTGCTCGGCCGTCACCCGCACGTCGACGGAGAACGGGGTGCGGGTGGTGACCGCCTTGGTGACCGCGTCCCACAGCATCGCGCGGTCGTCCGCATGGACCAGCCCGGTCCAGGCCGAGGAGGTGATGATGCAGGCCTGCGCCGAGAGGCCGTGCAGGCGCGCGCCCTCCGCCGAGAGCGAGAGCGCACCGGTGCGCATGTTCCAGTCCCACAGGCCGACGCCGGCCGCCTTGTGGGTGAGGAGCAGCAGGTTGGTGGTGGCCTCCAGCGCCTGGTTGTCGGCCACGACGTCGTCGACGTCGGCGGCGGTCATCATCCAGCCGGTGATGCCGGCGCCCTCGCGGATCGGCACCACGTCGGTCTGGTGCCAGTGCCAGCGCCCGCTGGTGTCGCGCAGGCGGATCGTCAGGTCGTAGGGCTGGCCGGAGCGGATGGCGGAGCTGCGCGCCGCCGCGGCGCGGTGGCGGTCCTTCGGGTGGATCACGCTGTCCCAGCCGTCGGGCTCGCCGAGGCTGGAGCCGATCTCCCGCGCCGCCCGGTTGGCGAAGCGGACCGCCCCGTCGGAGTCGAGCATCCAGATCTTCTGCGGCAACGCGTCGAGGATCAGGCGCGACGGCAGCCCGATCATCCCCGGTTCGCTCTCCGGAAGCGCACGGCCGAGGGCGTCGCCCGGTCTGTCGACCGGGATGCCCGCGATCGGGTGCGCGGTCCGCGCCGTCATCAGCTCTCCTACGCCATCCGCGCCGAGCGTGAGGTGGCCGGCACCCGCGTGACGCCCGGGCCCAGCCGAATCGGCTAAATCCCGAATCCTGCTTCTGCTAACCCAAGGACGCGATTTGTCCAAGAGCCTGATGCCGACTCCAAAAGCTTTCCCGGGCAAAATCGCCGCCCGGCCATGATCTGCCAGAGCAGCATCGAAATCATTTCGGCATTTGCCGCCACGCGACATCGAATAGGGTGGCGCTCCGAATGGAGGCGCGGCTGCACAGTCCTAGGTGGTAAGGGTGAGGATGAAGCCCCCCTTAAGGCAAGTAGATCTTCACCATCGTCGTCCGGTCGACGCCTCGGAACCGCGTCAGCGCGAACGGGCGGCAAGATCAGGGCAGGCCGCCGCCTCCAGGCGCGCGGCGATGCGGTCCCGCGCCGCACCATCGAGGCCGAGATGGACCCCGTCCGGCGATCGTCCCGTGCCGGCCGCATCGCGCAGGTCCGCGAAGGCATCGACGAAGCGGCAGCCGGCGCGGGCGCATTCCTCCGACAGGATCGCCGAGTAGGCCGGCGCGGCGGCGACGTCGTAGAACTTCGTCACCCCGGGCCGCTCGGCGTCGAAGGGCGGCACCGCGGTGGCGACGACGCGCCGGGCGCGGGGCACGAGATCGGCGAACAGCGCCCTCGCCTCCTCGCGGAACTGCCCGGCCGCGGCGTCGCGGCCGGAGCGCTGGCGCTGGGTGAGATCGTTGGTGCCGATGGTCACCACGACCACTTCCGGCGGCCGGGGCAGCGCGATCCACTCCGCCACCGCCCGCAAGCCGGAGATCCGCGTGCCGGCGATGGCGGCATTGACGGCAGGATGCCCGCACAGGGTCGGAAGGTGGAGGCGCTCCATCTGCGAATCGCCGAGGAGCAGCCCGTAGGGGCCGTCGATCTGCTTGAGCTCGCTTGAGACCGCGAAGGCCCGGGCCTCGCGGAAGGCCGCCACGCCCTGCCCGCCGCCGGCGCGATGCCGCGTCACCAGGACAGCGGCGGTTCCCGCCGCCAGGATGACTGCCAGGACGGCCGCGATCAGGCCGATCCCCTTCTTCGTTCTCGTCTGCACCCGTCCTCGCGTCCACTCCCGACGCCCCCGCGACGTCGTACAAGCGCCTGCGCCCGCCGCGAGTCAATCGCCGATCGCCCCGACGTCTCGCGGGATTTCGCGAGGTTATCCACAGGACGCCTGTTTTCCACCGACATCTTCACGCCTGATTCGGTGGTTCTGATCATGGTTGAGGGCAGGTCATCGGAGAGCCCGTGCCATGATGCCAGTGGAGATCGACCCGTCGGAGGTGCGCCGGCCGCGCCCGGACCCGCACGAGAGCGTTCGCGCGCGCCTCGGCCGTCCGGCGATGCTGGCCGCCCTGGCCGTGGTCGGGATCGGCGGCTGCGCCGGCCTCGCCGCGGCGGCCTATCCGACGATCAGCGACCTGCTGCGGCCGCGCCCCCCGGAGGTGCATTTCGGCCGCGTCGCCGAGATGCCGGAGATCAAGGACGGCATCCCCGCCCTGCGGACGACGCCGGTGCGCCAGGTTCCCATCGTTCAAGCGCCAGCCACCCTTGCGGCGGGCGTTCAAGCACCGGCGGCACCCGCCGCCCTGCTCGATCCGGCGTCGACCGTGGCGACGGCGCCGCCGCAGAGCGCTCCCGTACCGGGTTCGCTGGCACAGACCTCGCCGGTGCGGGGCTCCTGGTCGCCGGCTTCCGACGTGGCCGCGACCGGCACCGCTGCCACGTTCCAGCCCGTGCCCGCCACCGCGAAGGCGCCGGAGACGCCCCGGCCGGCCCCCGTCCGCGAGGCCAAGGCGAGCGTCGAGGCCGCGATCCCCCGCGCCGTCCCGGCGCCGCGCGAGCCCGCGCCGCTGCCGCCGGCCCGGGCGGTGCAGGCCAAGGTCGAACCCAAGGTCGAAACCAAGGCTGACTCCAAGCCGGTCGCCCCGCCGCGCATCGCGACGACCGAGCCGAAAGCGACGCCGAGACCCGCGCCGGTCCGGGAGGCCAAGGCCGAACCGGCAAAGCCCGAGACGGCGAAGCCCGCGGCCGAGAAGCACCAGGCGGAGAAGCCGGTCGCCCGGCGCGAAAAGCCCGACGCGCACCAGCGTAGCGCCGCCGCCCAGCCGGCCGCGAGCCCGGCAGCGGAGGAGCCGACCCGCTTCCTCGGCGTGCCGATGCCCGATTTCGCCCCGGCCGGCCGCGCCATCAAGGAGACGGTCGACGCGGTGATCTCCCTGCCCAGCCGGCTGTGACGACCGGCCGGTGCGGGCCGGCCCTCAGCCGGCGCGGGCCGGCCTTCAGCCGGCCCTGCCCGCCCCGTCCAGCACTTCGAGCACCAGCGCGTCGCGGTGCGGGCGGCCGTACTCGTCGGTCGCCTCGACCGTGAGGCGGTGAGTGCCGGCTTTCAGGTCCCGCGGCAGGCGCGCGACCCAGAGGTGCGAGCACGGCTCGGCCTTGACCCAGGACTTCTTCGTCGCGGCGTTGCGGGCGTAGAGCGCGGCGACGAACGGGTCGGGCCGGCGCGTCCGGGTCATCGCCACGAGCGGCCCGTCGCCGATCCGGAACGACACTCGGCTGCGCGGCCCGCCGTCGAACAGGTTGACCACCACGTTCGTACCGCCGGCGCTCTCGGCCGGGATGGTGGCGCCGAGCAGCTCGTAGAGCCGCGTGTCGGGCAGGCGGGCGAGGTCGTCGGCGTGGAACTGGCTCTCCAGCACGATCCGCATCTGGCGCCCCGCATCGTCGCTGGCCGGGACGTAGCGGGTGGTGACGGACCGCCCGCCGGTGACGCTGAGCAGGTGAAAGCCGTGCGGCGTCCCGTCGCGGCTGTCGGCGGTGGCGATGCCGCGCCGGTCCGGCGGGCCGCTCCACCACGAGCCCGAAACGGCGGTGAGCACGTGGTGGTGGTGGGCGTCCTCGCCGGTCGCCCCCGGTCGCCCGTCGGGTCCGAGATAATGGTGCTCGGTGGTATGGGTGTGGCCGGAGACGCTGAAGGATGGGCGCCCGGCGAGGAGCCGCAGCAGCTGCGCCCGGTCGGCGGTGCTGATGCCGGGATCATCCGGCCCGAGATCGCTGGCGAGCGGGATGTGCATCGCCGCCACCACCGGGCGGTCCGTGGGCGTCAGCGTCAGCAGGTTCTCCACGAAGGCGAGCTGGCGCTCGCCGATCCGGCCCTCGTAGCGCCCGCCCCGGCTTCCCGCGGCGGTCTGGGCGCCGAGGTAATGGACGTTGTCGAGCATCAGGAACAGCACGCCGCCGTATTCCAGCGCGTAGTACGGCGCCCCGAAGCTGCGCTTGAAGGTCTCGCGGGAATGGCGGGCGTCCGGCGCCTCGAAGTTGAGGTCGTGGTTGCCGCCGATATGGAACCACGGCAGGCCCATCTGGGCGACGAGGCGGTTCTGGCGCGGGTAGAGGGAGAGATCGTCGAACAGCACGTCGCCGGTGGTCATGCCGAAGGCGATCCTGTTCGAGGCGTCCCGCATCCCGAGCACCCGGGCGATGGCGGTCTCGCGCACGAAGGTCAGCTCGGCGTGGCTCTCGGGCTGCGGATCGGTGAACAGCACCACGTCGAAGTCGCCGCTCTCCGGGCGTCGCACGAGGCCGAAATCGACGGAGGCCGGCAGCGGCCCGGTCGGCGCGATGCCGGGATAGCGCAAGGCGAGGTCCGGCGGCGTGCCGGCCGGCTGGTGGATGTAGGAGAAACGCGGCAGGCCGTCGGGCCCGGGCGGCAGGCTGAAGCCCGTCGGCTTGATCACGAAGATCACCGCCTCGTCGCCGACCGGCAGGGTGTAGCGCCCGTCCGCGCCGGTGCGGACCACCTCGCGGCCGTTCGAGACCAGCACGTCGGGCAGGCCCGGATCGTCGGGCCCGCGCCGCCCCTTGCCGCCCCGGTCCTCGTAGACGACGCCGGTGACCTGTCCGGCTCCCTGACCCGTCCCCGGCGCGCTTTGTGCCCGCGCCGCGAGGGGGGCGAGCGCCAGGGCCGTGGCACCGGCCAGGGTGGTGCGGCGGGTCAGGGTGTGGTGGTCCGACATCGCGGTCTCGTCCTCCCGGCAGCCTCGCCGGGACGGACCGGGGCTGCGCGCTGGTTCGCCCCGAGGCAATCACGGCTCCTTGACGGTTCGGTGACGGTCGGGCCCATGCGGACCGCAGGAACGGGGGCGAGCGCTGCGCGGGAAGCCGCTCATACCGTCTTCGTTTGATCTATTCCGAAGCAAGCCGAGCGCGTCTCCCCTCTCCCGAGTGGGCTACGGCCTTGACGGAAGTGAGTCTCTCGCGAGGAGGGCACCGGCGAGCATGGCCGAGAAGCGCTCCCATCCGCGCGCGACGACCTTGGGACCGGGTGGCGAGTTGGGAGCGTTCCAGCCGCCGTGGCGGGCCACGATCCACTCTAACCAGCTCAGGTTGCCGACGGGGTGAGGGTTGCGCAGGCGGTCCGTGCTGCCCTCGCAGGCCCGCCCCAGTTCCGCGACCACTGGCAGAGCCGCCTTATCCAGAACGTCCTGCATCGGTCGTCGGCTGCCGTCGCGGGCATCGACCAACTGCAGGATCCGCACGGCGGCTCCCAGCGCCAAGGCACTCAGCCGGAACAGCTTGTCTGGCACCCGCACCTGTGTCTCGTCCAGGCCGAGCCCGTCGCGCTTGAGAGCGCGGAACACCTCCTCGATCCGCCACCTCAACCGGTACAGCCGCACCATGTCCTGCGCGGCGGCGGCATCCGGCACCGCCCGCGTCGTCAGAAGCCGCCAGCACAAGGGCGTCACGCCCACAGGCGGCTCGAGTTCCTGCACGCAGACGCCATGCAGCCTCAGGCTGGCCGGCTCGCGGGCGCCTGGGCCGGAGGGACGGACCACCTCGACCGGTCCGGCCTGCAGCCTCACCTTGGCGATGCGGGCCGGCACCCCAGGGCGAGCCGGCACCTCCACGGTGCCGGTTGTCGCGACGGGCCATGACGCCTTGTCCTGAAGGCTGCCCCCTTCAACCAGTGGCCGGTCATGGCGTGCCCGCACCAGAAGATCGCTGCCCGCGGGCCGACGGGCGAAGTGGCTGTAGATGTCGCCCTCCTGGTCGGCGACCACGATCAAGCTCCGGGCCGTGTCGGCCAAAGCCGTCGCGGCAGCGGCCGCTCCGGTGATCCAGCGCTGGCTCTCCTTGTCCTCGACTGGCCGCCGGTGACGTGGCGCCGTCTGGCGGGCGGCGCGGGTCCAGAGCTGGGCGTCGACCAAGCCCAGCACCGCCTCGTCCTCGGCATCGACGGCGATGACCGGGTGCAGGAAGAAGCCGGGATTGCGGCCGTTGCCGGCCGGCCCCAGGCCATGGCGGCCAGCAGCAGCTGGGGTGAAGTTGATCTCGCTCGTGTCCTGGACGGCCACGATCGGACGCCCGGCGCAGGCCTGGGCCGTGCGGGCTGCAAAAGCCTGCAGGATGCCCTGCCAGTCAGCGCAGGGCGAGGAAAGGTAGCGATGGGCGGCCGCCGTACCGGCTTCGCTGCCGCCCACCGTGCTCAGCACCACGCTGCCGGTGGTGACGATCCGCTCAAACAGCCACGCCCCCCGGGCCTCGGTGCGTACGTCGCCCGATCCAAAGCCTCGCATCGGTTGTCCTCGCTGAACCGCAAAGACGCCCAACTCACAGACGCCGAACCATTTCCGTCAAGGCCGTAGCCCACACGGGAGAGGGGAGACGCGCTCGAACTTTATCCGGCCGGATCAAGCGGAAATCGTATCACGCATCCGCGGGCATCCGCTCACGCGTCTTCCCGCAGCGCCTCCGCCACCCGGGCCTCCAGGATGTCCGGCCGGCGCAGGATCAGCGCGCCGCGGGTGCGGTCGACGAGGCCTTCCTGGGCCATCACGGTGAATTCCCGGGTCACCTGCTCGCGGCGGCAGCCGATGCGCGCGGCGAGCACGTGGTGGTAGGGCGGCGGGCTCACCGCCCGCTCGCCGTCGGTGCCGGGCCGGGGCGCGGAGAGGCGCAGGAGCTCGGCGTAGAGACGGTGGCGCAGGTCGAGGACCGCGTGCTCCATCAGCCGGGCATTGAGCATCCGCACCCGTTTGGCCAGAAGCCGCAGCAGCTTGTCGGCGATCGGGGGCGCCGCGAAGACGATCTCGCGGAAGACCGCGGCCGGTACGACGCACAGCTCGCCCCGGGTGAGCGCCGTGACGTTGGCCGAGCGACTGACCCCGTCGATGGCGGCGAGCTCGCCGAAGAACTCGCCGGCCCGCATCTCGCCCAGGATCACCTCCTTGCCCGACTGCGTCCGGTTGAGGATCCGCACCTCGCCGGAGGCCAGCAGGTAGACGTCGGTCGAGGCATCGTCGAAATCGACGAGGATCTCGTTGGCGTCGAACCGGCGCCAGATGCAGCGCGATTCGTACGAGATCAGGTCGATGCCCGCGTCCTTGAAGAAGGGAAACCCTGCGAGCCGACCCATCTGCTGCCCTCGACCCCGCGGATGCGGTACTGCCCTTCCGTGTTCTTAGCCCGGCGCGGCCGCGCTCGCCAGGGTGCGGCCGTGCTTGCGCCCGGCCATGTGTCGATCGACCCGTGATTTTTCCGGGTTTTACGCCTTCACGATCGTCGCACCTGTCAGTCCATGTTCCAATCCATGCCGCGCCATGACGTTGCGGGTGTCGACGATCAGCCGGGCTTCCCGCGCCACCAGGGCGTAGTCGACGCCGTCATGGTCGGTGGCGACCAGCACCGCGTCGACCCCGCGCAGGGTCTCCGGGGTGAGGGGTTCGGAGCGCCGCCCGGCGAGTTCGGGATGCTCGCGGGTCGCCGGCAGGACCGGCACCAGGGGATCGTGGTAGAGCGCCGCCGCGCCCCGCGCCTCGATCAGCCGGATCAGCTTCAGGGCCGGGCTCTCGCGGGTATCCTCGACGTTGCGCTTGTAGGCGAGCCCCAGCACCAGCACCCGGGCGCCCGAGAAGGCGCGGCCGGTCCGGTCGACGGCCGCCGCCAGGCGCTCGACGACGTGATAGGGCATCCGCGTGTTGACCTCGCCGGCCAGTTCCACGAAGCGGGCCGGCACGTCGAATTCCCGCGCCTTCCAGGCGAGGTAGAACGGGTCGATCGGGATGCAGTGGCCACCGAGACCCGGCCCGGGCTGGAACGGCATGAAGCCGAAGGGCTTGGTGGCCGCCGCCTGGATCACCTCCCAGACGTCGATGCCCATCGCATCGTAGACGAGCTTCAATTCGTTCACGAGGGCGATGTTGACGGACCGGAAGATGTTTTCCGTGAGCTTCACCGCCTCCGCGGCGGCAGCCGAGGAGACCGGCACCGTGCGCACCACCAGCGCCCCGTAGAGCGCCTCCGCCAGGCCGCGCGCGGCGACGTCGTCGGCCCCCACCACCTTGGGGATGCGGGCCGTGTCGAACTCGCCGTTGCCCGGGTCCTCGCGCTCCGGCGAGTAGGCCAGGAAGAAGTCCGCGCCGGAGCGCAGGCCGCCAGCCTCCAGGATCGGCCGCATCACCTCGGCGGTGGTGCCCGGGTAGGTGGTCGATTCGAGCACCACGAGCTGGCCGGGGCGCAACGCCGCGGCGATCGCCCGGGCGGTGGCCTCGACGTAGGACAGGTCGGGCTCGCGGTGGCGGGTCAGCGGCGTCGGCACGCAGATCAGCACCGCGTCGGGCTCGGCGAGCCGCGCCATGTCGCCGGTGGCCGCGAAGGTGCCGGCCGCGAGCGCGTCGCCCAAGGCCTCGCCCGGGATGTGGTGGAACGCCCCCTCGCCCCGGTTCAGCGCCGCGACCCGGTCCGGATCGACGTCGAAGCCGAGCACCGGGAAACCGGCCCGGAGCGCGGCGAGGGCCAGCGGCAGCCCGACATAGCCGAGGCCGACGATGCCGATCAGCGCCCGGCGCTCGTGAAGGAGCGTCCGCGTCCGCGCCTCGTTCGCGTTCATGTCCCGCCGCTCCCGCGCTCCTCGAGTGTGGTCCCTTGAGCGTGGCCGCGGGCAGCTGTCAAATCGGGTCGGTGGACGGCTAAGCAGGTTTCGCAAAAGTGGCTGCCGGTTTTTGCGATAAAAACCTGCGACAAAACAAGAATCTAAGCGGCCGAAGCGTTGGCAAGCCAACGCAAGTCCGCTTAGGCCTCGGCGCGCGAGCGTTTGGCGAGCGGCACCCGCGAGGTCGCGTCGAAGGCGCCCGTCAGCTTGCGCAGCAGCGCCAGGAAGACCGGCCGCTCCGCCGGATCGAGGGGCGCGAGGAGCTGCGCCACCGCCCGCTCGGCCGGCGCGGCGAGCCGGTCGAGGAGGTCGCCGCCCTCTCGCGTCAGTTCGAGGCTGCGGCGGCGCTTGTCGGCGGGGTCGACCACCCGGGCGACGAGGCCGCCCTCCTCCAGGGTCCTGACGACCATGCCGGTGGTCGAGCGGTCGAGGCCGAGCAGCCGCGCCACCGTGATCTGGTCGATGCCCGGGCGGTGCCGGAGCATGAACAGGATGCCGTACTGGGTCGTGGTGATCCCGAGATCGTCGGTCTCGGCCAGGAACACCGACACGGCGATCTGGTGCGCGCGCCGGATCATGAAGCCGGGCCGCTCGTAGAGGTCGTCCAGGGGGTCGGCGGCCATCGGATCCAGGAAAGAGGGAGCGCGCCGCCTGATAGGCCGCGCGCCGGGGCCGGACAAGCGGCCCGTCGACAAATCGTCAGACGTCTGATTATCATGGGCGATCGATGCCGGGACTCAGCCCGGCACAGCCCGGGTCCGGCCCGGGCGCGAGACGGCGCGGAGGAAACCATGGACCAGCCCGAGGGCGCCCCGCGCCCGGCCGACTTTCCGAAGAGCGCCCCGCGTCCGGCCGAAATCCCGAAGGGCACAAGGCGCCCGATCGACGTCACGGCGTTCATCGACGGCCAGCCGGTCGGCCGCGCCCAGATCCGGCTCCTCGTCCTCTGCGCCGCGGTCCTGTTCACCGACGGGTTCGACACGCAGGCGATCGGCTACGTCGCGCCCGAGCTGGTCCGGGCCTGGGCGGTCTCCCGCGGCGCCCTCGGGCCGGTCTTCAGCGCCGGGCTCGTCGGGCTGATGCTCGGCGCGCTCGTCTTCGGGCCGCTCGCCGACCGGATCGGGCGCAAGCGCATCGTCGTCGCCAGCACCGCCGCCTTCGGGCTCGGCACGCTCGCCACCGCCTTCGCGCCGGACCTGACCACCCTGCTGGCCCTGCGATTCCTCACCGGGCTGGGCTTGGGCGGCGCGATGCCGAACGCCATCGCGCTGACCTCGGAGTTCAGCCCGCACCGGCGCCGCGCCACCATGGTGATGACGATGTTCTGCGGCTTCTCGATCGGCGCGGCGCTCGGCGGCCTGATCGCCGCAGCGGTGATGCCGGTCTTCGGCTGGCGGGCGGTGTTCGTGATCGGCGGGGCGGTGCCGCTGATGCTGGTGCCGGTTCTCGTCCGGTCCCTGCCCGAATCGGTCCGCTTCCTCGCCGCCTCGGGTCGGGCGGATGCGCAGGCCGCCGCGATCCTGCGGCGCACCTTCCCGGCGGCGGGGCTCGCGCCCGAGGCGCGCTTCACCGTGCACGAGCCGGCGCTCCACGGCCTGCCGGTGGCGCACCTGTTCTCCCACGGCCGGGCGCGCACGACGGTGCTGCTCTGGGTCGTGTTCTTCATGAGCCTGCTCGACCTCTACTTCCTGTCGAACTGGCTGCCGACGGTGCTGAACGACCTCGGCGCCTCGGTTCCGGTCGCGGCGGTCGTCGGCTCGCTGCTCCAGGTCGGGGGCGTCGCCGGAACGGTCACCCTCGGGCGCCTGATCGACCGCTTCTCCTTCGGCGCGCTGGCGCTGACCTACCTGGTGGCGGCCGGCGCGGTGGCGGCGATCGGCGCCTCGGCCCACGCGGTGGTGCCGGCGGCGCTGGCCATCTTCGGCGCCGGCTTCTGCATCGTCGGCGGCCAGATCGCCTCCAATGCGCTCGCCGCCGCGGCCTACCCGACGGCGATCCGCGCGACCGGCATCGGCTGGGCGCTCGGCATCGGCCGGGTCGGGTCGATCGTCGGCCCGCTCGTCGGCGGGGCGCTGCTCGCCCTGCACTGGGCGACGGGCGACCTGTTCCTGGTCGCGGCCGTGCCGGCGCTCTGCGCGGCGCTGGCCGCCCTGGCGCTCTCCCGCGGCCGTCCCGCGCCGCAGGCCCACCCCGCCGCCGCCACCGGCCGCTGACCAGACGAGACCACCATGTCCGACGCTTCTTCTTCCACCGACGTCGTCATCGTGGGCGGCGGTCCCGTCGGGACCGGGCTCGCCATCGACCTCGCCCAGCGCGGCATCCGCTCCATCCTCGTCGAGCGCTCCCCCGAGCCGCAGCCGATCCCGCGCGGCCAGAACCTGACCCAGCGCACGATGGAGCATTTCCACTTCTGGGGCTGCGAGGCGGAGCTGCGCGCCGCCCGGACGGTGCCGCGCGGCTACGGCATCGGCGGGCTCACCGCCTACGGCACGCTGCTCGGCGGCCACACCTACGACTGGCTCCAGCGCGAGCTGGTGCGGCCCTACTACTTCACCGACAACGAGCGCCTGCCGCAATACGCCACCGAGGCGGTCCTGCGCCGCCGCGCCGCGGCCCTGCCGGCGATCGAGGCCCTCTACGGCTGGTCGGCCGAGGGCGTGACGCAGGAGGAGACCGGGATCCGGGTCGACATCGCGGCGCGGGACGGCGCGGGGCGGCGGAGCGTGCGCGGGGCCTACGCGGTCGGCTGCGACGGCAGCCGCTCGGTGGTGCGCGAGGCGGCCGGCATCACCCAGACCCGCCAGGACCACGACCGCCTGATGGTGCTGCTGGTCTTCCGCTCGCACGAGCTGCACCGGCTGCTCGAACGCTTCCCCGGCAAGTCGTTCTACAACGTGCTGCACCCGGAGCTGAAGGGCTACTGGCGCTTCTTCGGCCGGGTCGATCTCGGCACGACCTGGTTCTTCCACGCGCCGGTGCCGCCGGGCACCACCCGCGACAACTACGATTTCGCCGCCCTGCTGCACGAGGCGGTCGGCGCGACGTTCGACGTCGCGATCGAGCATGTCGGCTTCTGGGACCTGCGCTTCGCCACCGCCGACAGCTACCGCGCCGGGCGCCTGTTCATCGCGGGCGACGCCGCCCACAGCCACCCGCCCTACGGCGGCTACGGCATCAATACGGGCTTCGAGGACGCCGCCAACCTGGCCTGGAAGCTCGCCGCGACGCTGCAAGGCTGGGCCGGCCCGGACCTGCTCGATTCCTACACCGCCGAGCGACGGCCGGTCTTCGCCTCGACGGCGCGCGACTTCATCGAGCGGGCGATCCGCGACGACCGCGACTTCCTGGAGACCCACGATCCCGCCCGCGATCCCGCCGCCTTCGCGGCCGCCTGGAGCGCGCGGGGCAGCGGCGCGAAATCCGAGGTCGGCGCCTACGCGCCGCATTATGCCGGCTCGCCGATCGTGCCGGCCGAGCCGGGTGCCGCCCCGAGCGCCGTCGGCACGCATGCCTACGCGGCCCGGGCCGGCCGCCATCTCACGCCGCTCACGCTCACCGACGGGCGCAGCACCTACGACGCGCTCGGCCCCGGCTTCACCCTCCTGGCGATCGGCGAGGGCCGGCGGCAGGCCGGCGCCTTCGCCCGGGCAGCCTCGGATCTCGGCGTGCCGCTGAGCGTGGTCGAGGATCCGGGCTCGGACGACCTGTCGCGCTACGAGGCGGACCTGATCCTGGTGCGGCCCGACCAGTTCGTGGCCTTCGCGGGCGCCGGTCCCGCCGGCGATCCGGTGGGGATCCTGGAGCGAGCGGTCGGCGGGACGGCGCCGTAGGGCTCGTCCCGGGGGCCTCCCGATCGCAGGGGCCGCTTTCGGCGCGATGCCGGAGAGCGGCCGGGCGGGATCAGCGCGCCGGCGCCGGCCGCCCGACGGGGCCCCGCCCCCCCGAGGCCGTCCGGTTCTGCCACAGGTTGAGCGGCACGATCAGGATCACCGTGGCGAGCACCCACCAGGCCGGCCGCACGTCGTAGGAGAAGTCGAGATTGGCGGCCAGCACCGCGCCGGCCGGCACCCCGGTGGCGAGCGCGTACCAGGCCGTCTCGAGACCCGCCGTGGCGAGGCCGGCCGCGAGGCTGAGGCCCAAGAGCGGCAGCGGCGTGCTCGGCACCTTGAGCTGGTGCATCAGCCGCCAGCCCATCAGGGCGAGGAACAGGCCGCTCCAGTAGACCGGGCTCGAGACGTCGATCTTCGATTGCAGGAAGAAGTGCAGCAGCGCCAGGGCGGTGAGCGGGTAGACCAGCCGGTGCAGCCGCGGCCAGGTCTTGCCGAGGCGGCGGATCATGCCGTCGGTCGAGGTGACGCCGAGCACCGTCAGGCCGAGCAGGCCGACGAACCCGATGGTGAGGTAGATGCGGAACACGATCTCGCTCGCCACCCGGGCGAGGTCGAACTTCTGGTCGGCGACGTACAGGGTGAAATGGACCAGCGCGTAGGCGAGCGCGGTGAGCCCGAGCATCCGCCGCACCAGGATCAGCTTCGGCGCATTGGCGATGCGCCGCATCGGCGTGACGGCGAGCGACAGGATCAGGAACCGCACCGACCAGTCGCCCATGGCGTGCAAGTAGGCGGTGAGGGGCTTTGCCCCCAGCCGGTCGAGGGCGTAGGCGGCGGTGAACCACAGCCCGGGCGCCAACGCGAGGAGGAACACCGCGAGCTTGAACCGCGACAGGCGGCCGGCCCGGTCGAGCCACGGCCAGTCGATGCGCGGCGAGGCGGGGCGGGGAGCGGCGATCCGGGGGTGGACGGTCATGCGGGACCTGAGTGCAGTGCGGAATGCGCCACAGATAAGCCGCGAGCGGAGGTTTGACCCGCTCGGCCGACCACACGATGGCGTGAGAGGCGGCCCCCTGAGGAGACAAGCCGTGCCGCGCAACGCCCTCGCCGCCCTCCTGCTCCTGATGCCGGTTCCGACCGCGGCCTTCGCCGCCTGCACCGCGCCGGCGCCGCCGCCGGCGAGCGAGAAGCCGGTGAAGCCCGCGCTGCCGCAGAAGCCCGCCTGCCTCGACGCCAAGGGCGGCTGCCCGGGCTGGGAGGCCTACACCTACAATGACGGGATCAAGGCCTACAACGCGCAGCTCGGCCCCTACCGCACCGGCGCCGAGGCCTATGCGCGCAAGCTCAAGGCCTACGCCGACGGCAGCGTGGCCTACGCGAATTGCGAGATGCAATCGCTGCAGTAGCGCCGGTCTTCGGCGGGCGTGCGGGGGCGACGCCCCCGCCGGCCCCCGACAGAGGCCTATTTCGCCGCGAGTTCCCGCAGCAGCGCGGCGTAAAACTGGTCCGGCGCCTCGACCTGGGGCGAGTGGCCCAGGCCCTCGAACATCACCAGCCGCGCGCCCTTGATCCGCGCCGCCGCCTCGGGCCCGAGCAGGTCGTAGCGTCCGAGCGTCTGCGCTACCTCCGGCGCGGCACGGTTGCCGCCCGGAGCCGTCCGGTCCTTGGTCCCAACCATCAGCACCGTCGGCACGCGCAGGCGGTCGAACTCGTGCACCACCGGCTGGGTGAACACCATGTCGGAGGTCTGAGCCTGGTTCCAGGCCACGCGCTCGGCCCCCGGGCCGGCGTAGAGCCCAGCCTGCATTTCGACCCAGCGGTCGTAGGCCGGCTTCCACTCGCCGTTGTAGTAGAACTTCAGCTGGTAGGCCTTGATGCCGGCCGCGCTCGTCTTGCGCTCGGCGGCGTAGGCCGCGTCGATGGTCTGGTAGGGCACGCCCTTGGCCTGCCAGTCCTCGAGCCCGAGGGGATCGACCATCACCAGCTGCTCGACGGAATCGGGGAACATCAGGGCGTAGCGGGCCGCCAGCATCCCGCCCATCGAGTGGCCGACGATGGCGGCCCGCCCGATGCCGAGCGCCGCGAGCAGGTCGTGGGTGTTGGTGGCGAGCTGGTTGAAGCTGAACTGGTAGCCGAGGGGCTTCGTCGACTTGCAGAAGCCCACCTGGTCGAGGGCCAGCACCCGGTAGCCGTCCCGCGCCAGCACCGCGGCGGTGTCGCCCCAGGTCGCGGCGCAGAAGTTCTTGCCGTGGAGCAGCACGACCGTGCGGCCGTTCGGCCGCTCCGGCACCACCTCCATGTAGGCCATCGACAGGTCCTGCCCCTGCGACGCGAAGGCGTGGCGCTTCACCGGATAGGGATAGTCGAAGCCCTCGAGCTCGGGGCCGTAGGAGGGCGCGGCCGAGGCCGTCGTGGCGGAGAGGAGGGCGGCGGCGAGGAGCGGGAGGCGCATCGGGCAAGTCTCCAACAGCGGGCGTGTCGTCAAACGGAACGCGAAGCTCTTACAACCCGGTTGCCTCGTCGCGGAGCCTCGATCGTCTGGATGGCGATCGCCGCTCGGGAGGACGATGCCGGGCGGGGCACCGCCGCGAATCGCAGGCCGGCTGGAACGCTGCCTGCCGTCGGGTTAACCTGTCACCGATCGCGTCGGTTCGGACCCCGGAGAGGAAGTGCCGGCTCCGCGGCCGTCCCGAAGGGGTACGGCCGACCACCACGGATCGTCATGACAGGAGAGGACACCGTGATCGATGGAGCGAATCTGATCGCGTGGGGCTTCCAGCCGGGGCGCTGGTTCAAGCAGGGCATCGCGACCGCCAACGCCATGCGTACCGCAGGCGAGAGCGACGACGCGATCCTCGCCCGCCTGCGGAGTCTCGCACCGGTCGAGGTCCCGATGCGCGCGAGCGGTCTGCCCTTCGGCCTGTTCCTCGATGCCGAGACGCCGTCCGAGCGAGCGAATGCCGCGGCGGTCGCGGCCCATATGGACGCGCTGATGCGGGTGCCGACGATCAAGGCCGGCGCCGTGATGCCGGATGCCTGCCCTTCCGGCAAGGAGATGGGCACGATCCCGGTCGGCGGCGCGGTGGCGTGCGAGAACGCCATCCATCCCGGTTTCCACTCGTCGGACATCTGCTGCTCGGTGGCGGTCACGGTCTTCGCGCGCGACGACGATCCGGTGACGGTGCTCGACGCCGTGCAGCGGGTCACGCATTTCGGACCCGGCGGCCGCGCCGTACCGGTTCGCCCGGTCTTCGAGGGCGAGGCGGACTTCTCGGAAAACCCGTTCCTGAAGGACCTCGGGACCGTCGCGCTCAAGCATTTCGGCAGCCAAGGCGACGGCAATCACTTCGCCTTCGTCGGCCGGCTCAAGTCGACGGGCCAGATCGCGCTCGTGACGCATCACGGCTCGCGCGGCCTCGGCGCGCAGCTCTACAAGCGCGGCATGACGGCGGCGCGGCGCCACACCGCGATCGTGGCGCCGGAGGTGCCGGAGCACAATGCCTGGATCGAGGCCGACAGCCGGGAGGGCCAGGATTACTGGCGGGCGCTCCAGGTCGTGCGGAGCTGGACGAAGGCCAATCACGCGATCATCCACGCGATGGTACGCCAGGAGATCGGCAACACGGTCGCCGACGCGTTCTGGAACGAGCACAACTTCGTGTTCCAGCGCGCCGACGGGTTGTTCTACCACGGCAAGGGCGCGACGCCGTCGTGGTCGGGCTACGCGGCGGACGATGACGGCAGGACCCTGATCCCGCTCAACATGAGCGAACCGATCCTCATCGCGGCACACCGCGACCACGAAGGCTCGCTCGGCTTCGCTCCTCACGGCGCCGGCCGCAACGCCTCGCGCACGCAGCACCTGCGAGAGAACGGGGACGCGCTCGCCGGGGAACTCGCGGCGTTGCAGGCGCGCGGCCTCGACATCCGGTCCTATTGCGGCATCCCTGACCATTCGGAGCTGCCCTCGGCCTACAAGGACGCTGCCTCGGTGCGGGCCCAGATCGCGAAATACGACCTGGCGCAGGTCGTCGACGAGATCGAGCCGTACGGGTCGATCATGGCCGGCGACTGGGAGCGCGACGCGCCGTGGCGCAAGGGGAGATGAGCGGGGACGGTGAGCGTTCACCAAGCGTGTCCGTCTCGGCCAGTCCCGCGCTTGCGTTTCCGGCGACGTGCCGCCATATAGGCCCCGGGAGGTTGGCGAGGGACGTTTCACTCGCCAACCGGGTCAGGTCCGGAAGGAAGCAGCCCTAACGAGACCGAGCGGGTTTTCGTCCAGCCTCCCACCCTACCTCCTTTCAGGAGCGCGTGCGCCCCCATCCCGGGGGCCGCCCTCACGACCCTGCGAGCGCATGGACGAGACCTCCGGCACGCCCTCGATCGACGAGCCGGGTCTCCCCGGGTTCAGCGCGGCCGAGAGCCGGCAGCCCGGCCGGCAGCCGGCCCCGGCCTACCGGGTCCTGGCCCGCAAGTACCGTCCCAAGGATTTCGACGACCTGATCGGCCAGGGCGCCATGGTGCGCACCCTGGCGAACGCCTTCGAGGCCGGCCGCATCCCGCAGGCCTGGATGCTGACCGGCGTGCGCGGGGTCGGCAAGACCACCACCGCCCGCATCCTCGCCCGCGGCCTCAACTACGCCCTGCCCGACGATGCCGAGGCCGGGCCGACGATCCGTCTGCCCCGGCTCGGCCTGCACTGCGCCGCCATCATGGAATCCCGGCACATCGACGTGCTGGAGATGGACGCCGCCTCGCATACCGGCATCGACGACGTCCGCCAGATCATCGACGGCATCCGCTATTCCCCGGTGTCGGCGCGCTACAAGGTCTACATCGTCGACGAGGTCCACATGCTGTCCGAGAAGGCGTTCAACGCCTTCCTGAAGACGCTGGAGGAGCCGCCGCCGCACGCGAAGTTCGTCTTCGCCACCACCGAGATCCGCAAGGTTCCGGTCACCATCCTGTCGCGCTGCCAGCGCTTCGACCTGCGCCGGGTCGAGGCGGTGGCGCTGATCGCCCACCTGCAGAAGATCTGCGACGCCGAGGGCGTCGCGGCCGAGGCCGAGGCCCTTGCCGCCATCGCGCGGGCCGCCGAGGGCTCGGTGCGCGATTCGCTCTCCCTCCTCGACCAGGCGATCGCCCACGGCGCCGGCCACGTCACCGCCGAGACGGTGCGCGACATGCTGGGGCTGGCCGACCGCGCCCGGGTCGTCGACCTGTTCGAGGCGGCGATGCGCGGCGACGTGCCGGCGACCTTCGCGGAGCTGCGGGCCCAGCACGAGGCCGGGGCCGACCCGGCCGTCGTGCTCTCCGACCTCGCCGAGTTCACCCACCTCGTCACCCGCCTGAAGCTCGCGCCGGACTCGGCCCGCGTCGATACCTCGCTCAGCGAGGTCGAGCGCGTGCGCGGGGGCGACTTCGCCGACCGGCTCTCGGTGCGGGCGCTGTCCCGCGCCTGGCAGATCCTGCTGAAGGCGATCCCCGAGGTGCAGGCGGCGACCCGGCCGCTGGCCGCGGCCGAGATGGCCCTGGTGCGCCTGATCTACGCCGCCGACCTGCCGACCCCGGACGAGGCCCTGCGCCAGATCCGCGACGGCGGCAGCCTGACCCTCCCGGCCCGGGCGCCGGCCGTGACGCAGCCCGCCTCGCAGGCCGCGCCTACACAAGCCGCATCCTTGCAGGCCGCGCCGGCGTTGCGCGAGATTCCGGCATCCGCGCCCGTCGCGGCCCTGCGCAGCCAAGCGACTGCAGCCGCGCCGGCCCTGGCCCGCAGCCTGCCGGAGGCGCCTCCGGCCGAGACGGCTCCCCGCCCCGCGCCTCCTCCCGCGGCGACGCCGCGCCCGACCCTGGTCCAGTCCGCCCCGGCGCCGAAACCCGCCGCCAGGGCGGAATCCGGCCCGCGCCTGCGCCGGTTCGAGGACGTGGTGGCGCTGGCCGACGAGCGCCGCGACATCGGCCTGAAGATGGCGCTGGAGCGCGAGGCGCACCTCGTCCGCTTCGAGGACGGCCGGATCGAATTCCGCCTCGCCGAGGGCGGGCGGGCGACGCTCGCCACCGACCTCGCCCGCGCCCTCGAGGCCTGGACCGGCCGGCGCTGGGTGGTCGCCCTGTCGAAGGAGGCCGGCGAGGCGACGCTCGACGCCCGCGCCAAGGCCGCGGTCGAGAGCCGCCACCAGGGCGCGGCGAGCCACCCGCTGGTCCAGGCGGTGCTGAAGAACTTCCCGGGCGCCCAGATCGTCGACGTGCGCGACAAGACCCCGGAGCCGCCTGCCCTCGACGGCGCGCCGCCGCCCGAGGCCGACGATCCGGATCTGTGACGGCCCCGCACCCGTAGCCGGCAGCGCGCCGGCACCCCACATCACTCCTCAATTCTCTCTCCCAGCGCGAGAACGCCGCCATGGACATCATGGGAATGATGAAGCAGGCCCAGGCCATGCAGCAGAAGCTGGCCGACATCCAGTCCGAGCTCGACGGCGTCCAGGTCACGGGCGCTTCCGGCGGCGGCTCCGTCTCGGTGACGATGACCGCGAAGGGCGACGTGAAGGGCCTCACCCTGGATCCCGCCCTGCTGGTGCCGGACGAGAAGGAGATCCTGGAGGATCTGATCGTCGCGGCGCTCAACGACGCCAAGGCCAAGGCCGAGCGCGCAACGCAGGAGCGGATGCAGGAGCTGACCAAGGGCCTGCCCCTGCCCCCGGGCATGAAGCTGCCGTTCTAGGGCATCGCCCCTCCCCGCCGGGGAGACACGATCACGAAAGTCGAGCCATCCATGCCCCAGGCCGTCGCGGGCCCCGAGATCGAGCGGCTGATTCAGCTCCTGGCCCGCATGCCCGGCCTCGGGCCGCGCTCGGCCCGGCGGGCCGCCCTCCAGCTCATCAAGAAGCGCGAGACGCTGCTGGCGCCGCTCGCCGACGCCATGAAGGTCGCCGCCGACCGGATCGTGGTGTGCCACGAATGCGGTAACGTCGACACGCAGGATCCCTGCACGATCTGCCGCGACCAGAGCCGCGACCCCTCGATGCTGGTGGTGGTCGAGGACGTCTCGGATCTCTGGGCGCTGGAGCGCTCGGGCGCCGTGACGGCGCGCTACCACGTACTCGGCGGCGTGCTCTCGGCCCTCGACGGGGTACGGCCGGAGAACCTGAACCTGAGCCGCCTGGTCGAGCGGGTGAGCCAGCCTGAGATGCGCGAGGTGATCCTCGCGCTCAACGCCACGGTGGACGGCCAGACCACCGCCCACTACGTCACCGAGCTGCTCACCCACCTGTCGATCAAGGTCACGCGCCTTGCTCACGGCGTGCCGGTCGGCGGCGAGCTCGACTACCTCGACGAAGGCACGCTCTCGGCGGCGATCCGCCAGCGCACGGCGTTCTAGAGCATTCTCCGACGAAGTGGGCGCCGGTTCGTCGCAGAAAATGCGGCAAAATCAAACGCTTAGAGCACTGCCTGATCGCAGCGCGATCGGGCAATGCTCTAGCGGCGCTGCGACATCGGGTTTGACCCGGGCGACACGAAACCTTATCTCCCGAAACACTTGCGGGTGCCCGTCGGCGCCCGGTTCCCCGACTTCGCTGGCGCACCAATGAGCATCCGTCCCCTCGTCATCCTGCCGGACGCGCGCCTGCGCGAGATCTCGGCCCCGGTCGGCACGATCACCGGCGAGGTGCGGAAGCTCGCGGCCGACATGCTGGAGACGATGTACGACGCCCCCGGCGTCGGCCTCGCCGGCATCCAGATCGGCGAGCCGGTGCGCATCGTCACCATCGACACCTCGAAGGAGAAGGAGGACCGCAAGCCGCTGGTCCTGCTCGATCCCGAGATCGTCTGGTCGTCGGAGGAGACCCGGCCCTACGAGGAGGGCTGCCTGTCGATCCCCGAATACTACGCCGAGGTCATCCGGCCCGACCGGGTGCGGGTGCGCTTCCGTACCCTCGACGGCGAGACCGTGGAGCAGGAGGCCGACGGGCTCCTGGCCACCTGCCTCCAGCACGAGATCGACCATCTCAACGGCGTGCTGTTCATCGACCACCTGTCGAAGCTCAAGCGCGACCGGGTGATGAAGAAGTTCGCCAAGGCGGCCAAGCGCGAAGCCGCGTAACGACGATGTCCCTCAAAGTCGTGTTCATGGGCACCCCGGATTTCGCGGTGCCGACGCTGGCCGAGATCGTCGGCGGCGGCCACGAGGTCGCGGCGGTCTATACCCGCGCGCCGGCCCCCGCCGGCCGCGGCATGGCCCTGCGGCCCTCGCCGGTCCAGGCGCTGGCGGAGAAGTTCGGGCTCCCCGTCCTGACCCCGAAGACCCTGCGCACGGACGAGGCCGCCGAGACGTTTCGGAGTCACGCGGCCGACGTCGCCGTGGTGGTGGCCTACGGCATGATCCTGCCGCCCGCGATCCTCGACGCGCCGGCGCTCGGCTGCCTCAACCTGCACGCGTCCCTGCTGCCGCGCTGGCGCGGCGCCGCGCCGATCCAGCGCGCCGTGATGGCGGGGGACGAGGAGACCGGCGTCGCGGTGATGCGGATGGAGCCCGGCCTCGATACCGGCCCGGTCGGCATGGTCGAGCGGGTGGGTATCACCCCCGACATGACCGCCGGCGAGCTGCACGACCGGCTGATGCCGCTCGGCGCCGACCTGATGGCGCGGGCGCTCGGCGCGCTCGAGCGCGGCAACCTGCAGTTTCGGGCGCAGAGCGCCGAGGGCGTCGAGTACGCCCGCAAGATCACCAACGAGGAGGCGCGGCTCGACTGGTCGCAACCGGCGAAGGCCCTGCACGACCGGGTGCGCGGCCTGTCCCCGTTCCCGGGCGCCTACGTCACGGCCGATCTCGGCCGCGGGCCGGAGCGGGTGAAGGTGCTGCGGGCACGCCTCGCGCAAGGCCAGGGCGAGCCCGGCACGCTGCTCGACGCCGCCGGCACGGTCGCGGCCGGCGAGGGCTGTTTACGCCTCGTCACCGTGCAGCCGGCCGGCAAGGGCGCGATGGCGTTCGAGGACTTCGCCCGCGGCCGGCAGCTCGCGCCGGGCGCCCGCCTCGCCTGATGCCCCGCTACAAGCTCGTCGTCGAGTATGACGGCACCGCCTTCGCCGGCTGGCAGCGGCAGGCCGCCGACCGCTCGGTGCAGCAGGCGCTGGAGGAGGCGATCGCCCGCTTCGTCGGCGGTCCGGTGCGGGTCCACTGCGCCGGGCGCACCGATGCCGGCGTGCACGCGACGCATCAGGTCGTCCATCTCGACCTCGACAAGCCGTGGCGCACCGACACGGTGCGCGACGCCGCCAACGCGCACCTCCGGCCCGAGCCGGTGGCGGTGATCGCGGCCGCCGAGGTCGGGCCGGATTTCGACGCCCGCCACTCGGCGATCAAGCGCCACTACCGCTACCGCATCCTCAACCGCCGATCCCCGCCGGCCCTGACCCGCGGCTTCGTCTGGCACGTGCCTTGGGCCCTCGATGCCGGATCGATGCACGAGGCGGCGCAGCTCATGCTCGGCCGGCACGATTTCTCCGCCTTCCGGGCGGCGGAGTGCCAGGCCAACAGCCCGGTGCGCACCCTCGACCGGCTCGACGTGACACGGGAGGGCGAGGAGATCGTGGTGGTCACCGCCGCGCGCTCGTTCCTGCACCACCAGGTCCGCGGCATGGTCGGCACGCTGATGCTCGCCGGCGGCGGAAGGTTGACGCCGCAGGGCGTGCGCGACGTGCTCGATTCCCGCGACCGCACCCGCTGCGGGCCGCTGGCGCCCTCGGGGGGCTTGACGCTGATCGGGGTGGATTATCCGGCGGATTTAGGATGACCTTGCGTCATCGAGGCGCTTGGCCAGGTCCGGCGTTTCTGGCATCGTGAGCATCGCCGGAGCCGAGCCGCTGACCATGACCGCCATCGCCTTCGATACGTATGCCATGGTCCGCCGGCTCAAGGCGTCCGGCTTCTCCGAGGATCAGGCCGAGGCGATCACGGGCGCGCTGAAGGATGGGCGCGAATCGGATCTGGCGTCGCTGGCGACCAAGACCGACCTGCGGGAGAGCGAGGTCGCGCTGCGGGCGGATCTGCGGGACGTCGAGACCTCGCTGAAGGCGGATCTGCGTGAGACCGAGGATCGGCTCGAGGCGGATCTGCGGGAGTCCGAAGGTCGCCTGGACGTGAAAATCACGGACCTTTCTAAGAGGGTCACGGACCTGTCTCACCGCGTGGATCTCGGCATGGCGGCGGGCCGAGCCGATATGAGGCTCTTGGAACAGCGGATGACCGTGAAGCTCGGGGCGCTGGTCGCCGCCGGCATCGGCATCATGATCGCTGCCTTCCGCTATCTGCCACCTGCCGGCCATTGAGCGCGGCCATGATGGCCGGAAGTCCGCTCACACCAGGACGTGCGCCCCGCCGGCAAAGCCGGCGATAAGCCCGAAGCAAGCGAGCGTGATCAGCGCCGCGACCGGCCCCGACAGGCCGAGGATTGTCCGGGCGGCGCGGGCGTGCAGCCAGAGCACCACCACCAGGAAGGCGCCGGCATCGAGCGCCGCGAGGCCCGGCGTCGCCAGATCGAGACGCAGCAGGCAGCCCGGCAGCGCCAGGGCGGCCAAGCCCGTCGCCAGGCACCAGTTGGTCACCACCACGAAGGGCACGTAGGCCCGGGTGCGACCGAGACGGCGCAGCACCGCGATCATCGCCAGCGGCACCGCCAGGAACCCCGCCGCCCATCCGGCGAGGACCGCCACGGTGACGTGGTCGAGCTGGAACGGCGCGGAGCCGGCCCCGCGTTCCAGGGCGAGCGCCACCGTCACCGCCGGTGCGGTGAGCCAGACCGCCCCGAAGGAGCGCCAGAAGCCGCGCTCGCTCACGTCGAAATGGGTGAGCGCGTCCGGCCGGCGGCCGATCAGGCCGGCGGTGCCGCGCAAGGATCGGGTCACCTCGTCAGCGCTCAAGAACATCGGCGGCCTCCCGGATCGAGGTCGCCAGATTCAACTTTCGTCTAATGCCGGTCAAGCCTGACCCGGCGTCGCGGGTCCGGCGGGAAAATACGCGTCCAGCACCCTCCCGTAGATCGCCGCCAGCCGGTCGAGGTCCGCCACCGCCACCCGCTCGTCGACCTGGTGCATCGTCTGCCCGACGAGCCCGAACTCGATCACCGGGCAGGCGTCCTTGATGAACCGGGCATCCGAGGTGCCGCCGGTGGTCGAGAGGGCGGGCCGGCGGCCGGTCTCGGCCTCGATCGCGTCGGCCACCCGCTCGACGAAGGCGTCGGGCGTGGTCAGGAAGGCAACGGAGTTGGTCGGGCGCACGTCGAGGCTGTAGCGCACCGCGTTGCCGGCCGCCTCCTTCAAGCGCCGCTCCAACTCGGCGGCCAGGGTCTCGGGCGTCCAGAGGTCGTTGAAGCGGATGTTGAAGGTCGCTCGCGCCTCGGCCGGGATCACGTTGGTCGACGGATTGCCGACATCCATCGTGGTGAATTCGAGGTTCGAGGCGTCGAAATGCGCCGTGCCGGTATCGAGAGGGCCGGCGAGGAGCCCCTGCGCAAGGCGTAGGAGGCCCGGGATCGGGTTCTCGGCCCGGTGCGGATAGGCGACGTGGCCCTGCACCCCGTGCACGGTCAGGGTCGCGGTGAGCGAGCCGCGCCGCCCGATCTTGATCATCTCGCCTAAGGTATCGGGATTGGTCGGCTCGCCGAGCAGGCAGTGGCTGAAGCGCTCGCCCCTCTCCTTGGCCCAATCGAGGAGCTTGACGGTGCCGTTGACCGCCGGCCCCTCCTCGTCGCCGGTGATCAGGAACGCGATCGCGCCGCCGAAATCCGGTCCGCGCCGCGCGAGGAAGGCCAGCACCGCCGCCAGCATGCAGGCGATGCCGCCCTTCATGTCGACGGCGCCGCGGCCGAACAAGTCCCCGCCCTCGACCGCCCCGGCGAAGGGGTCGTGGCGCCAAGCCGCGGCATCACCCGGCGGCACCACGTCGGTGTGGCCGGCCAAGAGCAGGCACGGCCCCTCGCCGATCCGGGCGTAGAGGTTCTCGATGTCCGGCGTGCCCGCTTCCGAGAAGACCGGGCGCTCGACCGTGAATCCGGCCTCGCTGAGGATTACCGCGAGATAGGCGAGCGCCCCGCCCTCGTGCGGCGTCACCGAGGGGCAGCGGATCAGTCCCTGAGCCAGGGCGAGGGGGGAATGGGAATCGGTCACGGCGTGTATCCGCAAAGAAGTCGAAGGCTCGGTGGCCGCGAGCCGTAGCGCCGAACGGCCCTGATGAGAACCGCCGCGATCGACACCGCTTCCGCGTCGGGACCCTTGCTCTCTGAGGCCCCCGCCCTTCGAGACCCTTCCCGGCGACCGGCGTCTCGCCTAACTAGGCCGCATGACCGCGCTCAGCCCCGACGAGATCGAACGCTACGCCCGCCACATCGTGCTGCGGGAGGTCGGCGGCCCCGGCCAGGTCCGCCTCAAGGCGGCGCGGGTGCTGGTGATCGGCGCCGGCGGCCTCGGCGCGCCGCTGATCCAATACCTGGCGGCGGCCGGGATCGGCACGGTCGGCATCGTCGACGACGACACGGTCTCGCTCTCCAACCTCCAGCGGCAGGTGATCCACGGCACGCCCGACATCGGGCGGCCGAAGGTCGAGAGCGCGGCGGACGCGATCGCCCGGCTCAACCCGAATGTCCGGGTCGAGACCCACGCCACCCGCCTGACGCCCGAGAATGCCGAGGCGCTGATCGCGGCGTACGACCTCGTCGCGGACGGCTCGGACAATTTTTCGACCCGCTACGCCGTCTCGGACGCGTGCTACCGCGCCCGCCGGCCGCTGGTGACCGCGGCGCTCGGCCAGTTCGACGGCTCGCTCACCACGATCCGGGCCCACGAGACCGGGCCGGACGGACGGCCGAACCCGACCTATCGCTGCCTGTTCCCGAGCCCGCCGCCGGCCGGCTCGGTGCCGACCTGCGCCGAGGCCGGGGTGCTCGGCGCGCTCGCCGGCCTGATGGGATCGCTGATGGCGCTGGAGGTCATCCGCGCCGTCGCCGGCTTCGGCGAGCCCCTGGTCGGCCGCCTGCTGATGGTCGATGCCCGCTCCCTGCGCTTCGAGACGCTGTCCTACGCCTGGGACCCGGGCAATCCGTTGAGCGGGACGGACCATTGAGGCCCGTCCCGCCATCGAGCCTTGTCAGGCCGCCCGGATCTCGCCCAGAAAGCCGTCGACCTCCTGCTTGACCGTCAGGGAGTGCGTCGCCAGGTCGGCGGCGGCCGCGAGCGCCTGTGCGGCCGCGCCGCCGGTCTCGTCCGCCAGCGACCGCACGCGGGCGACGCTGGACGAGACATCCCGGGTGCCGCGCGCCGCCTCGTTCGCGTTGCGGGAAATCTCCGTCGTGGCGGCGGTCTGCTCCACCACCGTCGCCGCGATGGCGCTGCTGATCTCGTTCAGCGCCGCGATCGTGCCGCCGATCTGCCGGATGGCGGCGCCCGCCTGCTCGGTGGCCGCCTGGATCGCCGTGATCTGCCCGCTGATCTCCTCGGTGGCCCGCGCGGTCTGTCCGGCCAGCTCCTTCACTTCCGCCGCGACCACCGCGAAGCCGCGCCCGGCCTCGCCGGCCCGGGCGGCCTCGATCGTGGCGTTGAGCGCGAGCAGGTTGGTCTGGCTGGCGATGGCCGAGATGATGGTGACGGCGGCCCCGATCTGGGTCGCGGCGGTGCCGAGACTCGCCATGGCGGTGTTGGTGGCGTCGGCCTCGTGCGCGGCGTGGCCGGCGACCTCGCGGGAATGCACGACCTGGCGCTCGATCTCCCGCAGCGACGCCACCATCTCCTCGGCGGCCGCCGCGACGGTCTGGACGTTGGCCGAGGTCTCCTCGGCGGCGGCGCTGGAGGCGACGGCCTGGGCATTGGTGCCGTCGGCGACTTGAGTCATCGAGCGGGCGGTGGCGTCGAGCTCGGAGGCGGCCGAGGTGACGATCTCGAGCGAGCCGGCGACCCGCTGCTGGAAGGCGGCGATCAGCGCGTCGACCCGGTCGGCGCGGCGCTGGCGGGCGGAGGCCTGCGCGGCCTGGTCGGCCTCCAGCGCGAGGCGCGCTACCGCGTTCTGACGAAACACCTCCACGGCGCGGGCCATCTCGCCCATCTCGTCGGTCGCGTCCTGCGAGGGGACCGCGACGGCGATCTCGCCCGCGGCCAGACGGCTCATCGCCCGGGTCATGCCGGAGATCGGACGGGTGATGCTGCGCCCGATCAGGACGGCCGACGCCGCGCTGATCGCCAGGATCAGCGCCAGCAGCCCGACCTGCACCGGCTTCGTCGCGGCCATCGTGGCGTTGCTGCGCGCGGTGATGTCCTGAAGCACCGCGTCCAGCTTGGTGCGGACCTGCGTGCCCGTGCCGACGAGCGCCTCCGCCTTGGGCTTCAGGCTCTGCTCGTACAGAGCCTCGCTCTCGATCATGGCGGAGGCCGCCGCCGTGATGTGCCGGTTGAGGCGATGCAGGGCTTCCTCGACGGTAGCGAGATCGCGCCGCTGCGCCGGCGTCAGGCTCAGCGCCTTCAGCTTTCCGACCGATGCCTCGGCGGTGGTGAAGGTCGCGGCCGAGAGCGCACGGGTCTTCGGGTCGGTGGTCGCCAGAAAGCGCCAGTTCATGACGCGGAACAGCAGCAGGGTCCGCTCGATCTCCACCGCCTGGTCCAGGATCGCGTCGTCGCCGCCGGACCGGAGCTGCGCGACGAGCGCGCCCGAGGCCTTGGTCAGGTCGTCGCCCGCGCTGTAGACGCCGGCCTTGTTCTCGCGGATCTGCGTGCCGAGCGCGACCAGCTTGGGGAGCTCCGCGGCGAGACGGCTCGACTGGTCGCGCAGACCGGCGTAGAGCGTGCGCCGCTCGTCCGACAAGGCCCGCTCGGCGAGCCCGTCGGCGAGCTGCGTCATCTCCGACAGGCTGGACTGCATCCCGGTCGCCCCGTCCGCACTCGGCGTCATCCGGTACGTCAGGCTCTGCGCCAGGAAGCGGTCGGTCAGGCCGTTCAGCGTGTACAGCTCGCGGGCCGCCCGCTCGAGCATCGCCCTGGTATTGAACATCTCGTCGAGGCTTGCGGTCTGCCGATAGGCGAAGCCGCCCATCACGGCCGCGAGGATCGCCAGAAGCGTGAAGCCGCCGTACAGGCGTGCACGCATTTGGATGCGCATCGGATCGTTCACCCGCCAGAGAGAGGGCGGCGACGCTGCGACAGATTTTGGAAGATTCCGTAAAGATTCCTGGGCTTACGATAAATAGGATTTTATTCTATATCTCGACGATGCCGCAAGCCAAGCCGAGGCGAGCATTGCTCGCCTGAGAGCCGGCACGTCGCATGGCATCCACCGAGCACGCCAGCCGTTGCACCTGCCGGCATTCGCGGCTTCGTGCTTGAACGTTCGCCTCGTGCGGAACGGAGAGTCCGTGACCCCGTGCGCCGTCCCGACAATGCGGCGCGGCGTCCGCGACAGATCAGGGCGGCGGACGTGCCGGACCGTCGCCCCCTCCGGCTCGGTCCGGCCCCTTCGCGATCAGCGCGCCGGCGGCAGCGGCGGCAGGGCGGCGAGGCCCTGCTCGACCTTGTCGAGGCAGCACTTCTTGAACTTCTTGCCGCTGCCGCAGGGGCAGGGGTCGTTGCGGCCGACGTCGCGGTAGGGGTTGCGCTCGGGGATCGGATAGCCGTCCTCGTCGAGGTTGGGCAAGTGAGCGTCGGCGCCCTCGCGGGTGTGCTCCAGTGCCCCGATCAGGTCGTCGAGGTAGCCGATCGTCATCTGGTTGAAGCGCTCGCGGCTCTTCGGTCGTAGGCGGGCCTCCTTCAGGGTCTCCTGCACCGACTCCCAGTCGATGAAGAGGCCGGTGTTGCGGCCGTCCTTGCGCGCCGCCTTGAGGCGGGGAAGGAGGTCGTCGAAACCGAGCAGCGCGACGGCATCCTCCCAGCCCTGCCACGCCTCCTCGTCGGAATCGCCCAGGCGCTCGTCGTCGAAGCGGACCAGGAAGGCCCGGACGGTCTCGCGGTCGATGTCGCCGTCGGCGGTCAGCAGCGCCAGGGCGTGGAACAGCTCCATCCGCACGAGGCCGTCGGGCGCCTCGCCGGCGATGGCGGCGAGCAGGCGGTCGGCATCGCCGTCGAAGGTGCTGGCGACCAGGCCCGTGAGGGTGGTCGGGTAGTCCTCCCCGAGCGCCGACGAGATCGCCTCGTCGTCGCGGCACAGAAGGCGCATCAGCGGCTCGTGGATCCGGCTCTCGCCGATCGAGGCCAGGACGTGGATGCCCCAGAACAGCACGTTCGCTTCGGCGTCGTTCAGCGGCTCGGTGCCCTCCTCAAGGCCGGCCGCCGCGGCGCGGTAGAGGAAGTTGAGGACCGGGACGGTGATCGTCTCCGGGTCCGCCGCCGCCCGACGCAGGGCGGCCTCCGGCAGGTGGACCGCCCGGGAGAGCTCCTGCACGAGCCCGATATCCGTCTTGTCCGTGTCGTCCGTCATGCCCGGCTCCTCGCCCGATCGGCGGCGCCCGAGGCGCCGCCGGCTGTTTCAGCGATCAACCCCGCAGGGTCGCACCGGTCTTGCGCGTCACCTCGGCGACGATCTTCTGGCTCACGGCCTCGATCTCCGCATCGGTGAGGGTGCGGTCGGTCGGCTGGAGCCGGACGGCCACGGCGACGGACTTCTGGTCCTCGCCGATGCCGGCGCCCTCGTAGACGTCGAACACCTCGATGCCGGTGACGAGGGTGCGCTCGGCGGCTTGCGCCGCCTTCAGGATGTCGCCCGCCGAGACGGTGCGGGCGACCACGAAGGCGAAGTCGCGGGTGAGCGGCTGGAAGTCGGGCAGGCTCGCCGCCGGCTTCATCTTGGTCGGCCGGTGCTTCGGCAGCGGGAGGGCGTCCAGCGTGATCTCGCTGACCACCACCGGGCCCTTGATGTCGAGGGCCTTCAGCACCCGCGGATGCAGCTCGCCGAAGAACCCGACCTGGTTGCGCGGCCCGAACTGGAGCGTGCCGGAGCGGCCGGGATGCAGCCAGTCCGGCCCGCCGGCCACGACCTGGAGGCCGCCGGTCGGCACGCCGAGGGCAGCGAGGAGCGCCAGCGCGTCCGCCTTGGCCTCGAAGGCGTCGACGGGCCGCGCCGCCCCGTCCCAATGCCGGCCGGCGCCGCCGTGGCGGGCGGAGCCGCGGCGGAGCGCGGTGGCCTTGGTGGTCTGGCCCTCCGGCTGATCGGAGGCGAAGCACTGGCCGACCTCGAACAGGGCGACGTCGCCGTATCCGCGGTCGGCGTTGCGCTGGGCGGCGCGGGCGAGGCCCGGCACCAGGCTAGGGCGCATGTCCGAGAGGTCGGCGGCGATCGGGTTGGCGAGCGCCAGTTCCGGCTTGCCGCCGCCGAACAGGGTGGCGTCGTCATGCGCGATGAACGACCAGGTCACCGCCTCGACGAGGCCGCGGGCGGCGAATTCGCGCTTGGCCTGCCGGGTGCGCTTCTGCATCACGGTGAGCACCGGGCGGATGACGGTCGCCTCGATCCGCGGCAGGGGCTTCGGCTCGATCCGGTCGAGGCCGGCGATGCGCACGATCTCCTCGACGAGGTCGGCCTTGCCCTCGACGTCGGGACGCCAGGACGGCGACAGCACCTTGGCCCGGTCGCCGGTGCCGGCGACGTGGAAGCCGAGCGATTCCAGCGTCACCTTCATCTCCGGCCGCGGCAGGTCGAGGCCGGACAGCCGGCGCACCTCGGTCCACGGGAAGTCGATGATGCGGTCGGTATCCGGCACCTCGCCCGAGACGGTGGCCTGGCTCGGGGTGCCGCCGCAGAGGTCGAGCACCAACTTCGTCGCGAGATCCAGGCCCGGCAGGGCGAAGGCCGGATCGACCCCACGCTCGAACCGGTAGCGGGCATCCGTCACGATGCCGAGGCGCCGGCCGGTGCGGGCGATGGTGAGCGGATCCCACAGGGCCGATTCGATCAGCACGTCGGTCGTGCCCTCGTCGCAGCCCGAATGCTCCCCGCCCATGATGCCGGCGATCGACTCGACGCCGTTCTCGTCGGCGATGACGATCGCGCCGTCGTCGAGCCGGTAGGTGCGGCCGTCGAGGGCGACGATCTCCTCGCCGTCCCGGGCGCGGCGCACGGTGAGGTTGCCCTTCACCTTGGCGGCGTCGAAGACGTGGAGCGGCCGGCCGCGGTCGAAGGTGACGTAGTTGGTGATGTCGACGAGCGCATTGATCGGCCGCAGGCCGATCGCGGTCAGGCGCCGGCGCATCCACTCGGGAGACGGCCCGTTCCTGACGCCGCGCACCAGCCGCAGGCCGAAGAGCGGGCAGAGATGCGCGTCCTCCGGGGCGAAGTCGCGGGTGACCGCGACCGGGCAGGCCCCCTCCCCGCGGACCGGCGCCAGCTGCTCGCGCTTGAGGGTGCCGATGCCGGCCGCCGCGAGGTCGCGGGCGATGCCGTGGATGCCGGTGCAGTCGGGCCGGTTCGGCGTCAGGTTGATCTCGATCACCGGGTCGTCGAAGCCGGCGAAGGCCGCGTAGGACTGGCCGACCGGTGCGTCGGCGGGCAGATCGAGGATGCCGTCGTGGTCGTCCGACAGGCCGAGCTCGGACCCGGAGCACAGCATGCCGCGGCTCTCGACGCCGCGGATCACCCCGACCGACAGGGTGATGTTCTTGCCCGGCACGTAGGTGCCGGGAGGCGCGAACACGGTCTTCATGCCGGCCCGCGCGTTCGGCGCGCCGCAGACGACCTGCACGGGGGCGCCCTCGCCGGTCTCGACGGTGCAGACCCGCAGCCGGTCGGCATTCGGGTGCTGCTCGGCGGTGAGCACCGCGGCGATGCGATAGGCCGAGAGATCCGCGGCCTTGTCCTCGACGCGCTCGACCTCCAGCCCGATGCGGGTCAGCGTCTCGACGATCGTGTCGAGGGAGGCGTCGGTGTCGAGGTGGTCCTTGAGCCAGGAGAGGGTGAATTTCATCGGGATAAACCTCTCGGCTCAGGCGAGCCGGGTCTTCGTGACGAGGAGGACGGCCAAGCGGCGCCGGTCGTCGTTGGAGGGCAGCGCGGCCCGCTCGTGCCCGGAGGCGGCGAGGTGCGGGTCAGGACCTCGCTCCCGGCCATGATGCCCCTCGGGGCGAAATCGCTCAGCCGGTCAGGCCGCCGACCAGGCTCGGGATGTCCAGCGGCCGGAAGCCGTAATGCTCGAGCCAGCGCACGTCGGCCTCGAAGAACGGGCGCAGGTCCGGCATGCCGTATTTGAGCATCGCGATCCGGTCGATGCCCATGCCCCAGGCGAAGCCCTGGACGCTGTCCGGGTCGAGGCCGCAATTGCGCAGCACGTTCGGGTGGACCATGCCGCAGCCGAGGATCTCGAGCCAGTCGTCGCCCTCGCCGAAGCGGATCTCGCCGCCCTTGCGCGAGCACTGGATGTCGACCTCGGCCGAAGGCTCGGTGAAGGGGAAGAACGACGGCCGGAAGCGCATCTTGACGCTGTCGACTTCGAAGAACGCCTTGCAGAATTCTTCCAGGATCCACTTCAGGTGGGCGATGTTCGCCTGCTTGTCGATCACCAGGCCCTCGACCTGGTGGAACATCGGGGTGTGGGTCTGGTCGGAATCGTGCCGGTAGGTGCGGCCCGGACAGATCACCCGGATCGGCGGCTGCACGGAGCGCATGGTGCGGACCTGCACCGGCGAGGTGTGGGTGCGCAGGAGCTTGCGCTTGCCGTCCCGGTCGGGCCGCAGGAAGAAGGTGTCGTGCATCTCCCGGGCCGGGTGGCCCTCGGGGAAGTTGAGCGCGGTGAAGTTCAGCTCGTCGGTCTCGACGTCCGGGCCTTCGGCGATCGAGAAGCCCATATCGCCGAAGATCGCCGTGATCTCGTCCATCACCTGGGTGATCGGGTGGATGCGGCCGCGGGTCTCCGGCCCCTCGCGCACCGGCAGGGTCACGTCGATCCGCTCGGCGGCGAGCCGCGCGGCGAGGGCGGCTTCGGCGAGGGTGTCGCGCCGCGACTGGATCGCGCCCTGGACCCGGTCGCGCAGGCCGTTGATCAACGGCCCCTGCTCCTTGCGCGCCTCGGGGCTCATGCCGCCCAAGGTCTTCAGCAGCTCGGAGACGGCGCCCTTCTTGCCGAGGGCCGCGACGCGCACGCCGTCGAGGGCCGCCTCGTCGGCGGCGTCGGCGACCTTGGCGAGGAGATCGGTTTCGAGGCTGGTGAGATCGGTCATGGTCTGCTCAATCGGGGCTCGCGGATGCCCTGCAACGCGCCGCCCCGCTCCGTCAACCCGGGGCTGGGAAAGAGCCTGCACAACGCAAAACGGCCCGCGCTTGCGGGCCGTGATGGTGCAGTCTCGACAGGTCTCGGGCCCGCCTGAGGGGGCGGGACCAATATTGGCTTTACGCCGCCTTGACGAGCTCGGCCGGCAGGGCGGACTTCGCCGTCTCGACCACGGCGACGAAGGCCGCCGGCTCATGGATGGCGAGCTCCGACAGGGCCTTGCGGTCGACCTGCACGCCGGCCTTGGACAGGCCGTCGATGAAGCGCGAATAGGTCAGGCCGTGCGGACGGACCGCGGCGTTGATGCGCTGGATCCACAGGGCGCGGAAGTTGCGCTTCTTGTTCTTACGATCGCGGTAGGCATATTGCATGCCCTTCTCGACCGCCTGCTTGGCGATCCGGATCGTGTTCTTGCGCCGGCCGTAATAGCCCTTGGCGGCCTTGAAAACCTTCTTGTGCTTGGCGTGGCTGGTCACGCCGCGCTTGACGCGGGCCATGGTGATCTCCTGAGGATTCTACGAAACAGATTTACGGACGAAGCGTCTTCTTGGCGCGAAGCCGGTTCTTACCGGGCGTTCGGCAGGAAGTACTTCTTCACGTTGGCGGCATCGCCCTCGAACAGGGTGGTCGTGCCGCGCAGGTTGCGGATCTGCTTCGTGGTCCGCTTGATCATGCCGTGGCGCTTGCCGGCCTGGGCGTACATGACCTTGCCGGTCCCGGTGATCTTGAAGCGCTTCTTGGCGCCCGACTTGGTCTTCAGCTTGGGCATTTTGCTCTCCTGACGCGAACTCCACCGGGGATCCGCCACGGGCGGGCCCCGACGATCACGCGCGATCGACGATGTGGAGCGACACGAACCGCCACGGCAGCCCTCACGGCCGGGCGGTTCGATGAGGGGCGCGCTATAGCAGGGAGCGGAGCGTCGCGCAATCGTCGCATCGTCGGGCCGCGCTTGCCTGTGTGAGGTGGGCACGGCCGGGCCCCCGCGGTGGCATTGTGCATTGCACCGGAACCATAAGCTCGGGTGCGCGGTTTCGTTCATGTCCCGCTCAGGCCCCATCCTGCTTAAGTCCCGCCAACGTGAACCGCCCCCGTCTGGCGTCTCAGGAGAATCCGTCGTGCGCATTGCCCAGGTAGCCCCTCTCGCGGAGGCCGTTCCGCCGAAGTTCTACGGCGGCACCGAGCGTGTCGTGTCCTGGCTCACCGAGGAGCTGGTCCGGCAGGGCCACGACGTGACGCTGTTCGCGAGCGGCGACTCCGAGACGAGCGCCAAGCTGGTCGCCTGCTGCCCCGAGGGCCTGCGGCTCGCCGGCATCCGCGACCACGTCGCCAGCCACCTCGCCATGCTCTATCACCTGCGTCGGCGCGCGGACGAGTTCGACGTCATCCACTTCCACATCGACCTCCTGCAGTACCCGCTGTTCGAGGACCTGAACCACAAGTGCGTCACCACCCTGCACGGGCGGCTCGACGTGCCGGACTTCATGCCGGTCTACCGCACCTTCACCGGCATGCCGCTCGTGTCGATCTCCGACCACCAGCGCGGGCCGATGCCCGAGAACGCCAACTGGCTGCAGACCATCCATCACGGCCTGCCGGCGGAGAATTGCCGCTTCTCGGCCAAACCCAAGGACGGCGGCTACCTCGCCTTCCTCGGCCGCATCTCGCCCGAGAAGCGCCCCGACCGGGCGATCGAGATCGCCAAGGCCTCCGGCGTGAAGCTGAAGATCGCCGCCAAGGTTGACAAGGCCGACCAGGAATACTGGGACGAGGTCATCGAGCCGATGACCCACCATCCGCTGGTCGAATATATCGGCGAGATCAACGAGGACCAGAAGCACGAATTCCTCGGCAACGCCCTGGCGCTCGCCTTCCCGATCGACTGGCCGGAGCCCTTCGGCCTGGTGATGATCGAGGCGATGTCGGCCGGCACCCCGGTGATCGCGTGGCGCAACGGTTCCGTGCCGGAGGTCATCAAGGACGGCGTGTCGGGCGTGGTGGTCGACTCGATGGACGAGGCGATCGCCGCGGTCGAGACCTGCAAGGCGATGAGCCGCGAGGGTGTGCGCCGCTACTTCGAGACACGCTTCACCGCGAGCGTCATGGCCCGCTCCTACGTCGCCGCCTACGAGTCGCTGCTCGCGGGTGACCTCGACGCGATCAAGATCCCGGGCCTGACCATCGGGGCGCCCGCGGCGCTCAACGGCGCGGCCAACGGCGTCGCGCATCCGGTGCTCCGCGCGGTCTGATCCGCTTCACGGTCCCGACGATGACGAGGCCCGGTCCCCGAGAGGGGGCCGGGCCTTTCGTTTTGCGCGGAGAATTTCGCCTCGCGCAATGTTCCTCATCTCCGCCGCGTCATCCCGGGGCCGCGCAGCGGAACCCGGGATGACGCGGAGGGTGTGAGATCTTCTGGAGCTAACGACGACGCGCCGACCGGAACAGGGTGTACCTGCGCGCACCTTGATCGCCCCTGCCTGAAATCCGGGCCGACCCCGCGCCGGATCCCCCCTGGCGCCCGCCGTACGATGGCCCACATTCGCTCTAGCGTGGGGTCCAACCCGCGAATCGCCGCGGGTGCCGCCTCCCCGCCGCCGCCCGGACCTTCGTCCGGCGCCCCGAGATCCGCCCCGTTTCCCCGCGTCGCCGCGCGGAGCCCCAAGGAGTGAAGCCGTGCCGATGGTCGCGACCGCCCCCGACGACGAGACGCTGCCGCAATACCACATCGAGGCCCAGACCTCGCTGGTCGAGCGCCAGCTGCGCTCGCTCAAGCACGGCGACGCCTTCGCGGTGCTCGACAGCTACGGCGATATCGGCGTCTTCCCGGGGCCCGAGGGGCTGTACTTCCAGGATACGCGCTTCCTGTCGCGCCTGGAGCTGACCGTCGAGGGCCAGCGGCCGATGCTGCTCGGCTCGGTGGTGCAGGACGACAACGGCGCCCTCTCGGTCGACCTGACGACGCCGGACATCCGGTTGGACGCCGGCGACGAGACCAGCATCCCGCGCGAGATCATCGCGCTGGAGCGGACCAAGTTTCTGTTTCGCGGCACCTGCTACGACCGCCTGGGCTTACGCAACTACGACACCAAGCCGCGCCACCTGCGCGTGTCCTTGAGCTTCGATGCCGACTTTCGCGATCTGTTCGAGGTGCGCGGCAGCGACCGGGCGCATCGCGGCAAGCGCAGCGTCGAGGTGACGGGCGCCAACGAGGTGACGTTCACCTATGACGGGCTCGACGAGCGCCGCCGCACCACCCGCCTGCGCTTCGGCCCCAAGCCCGCGCGGCTCGAGGCGAACCGGGCCGAGTTCGACGTCAAGCTGTCACCCGGCGGGCGCGCCTCGCTCTTCGTGCGGGCGATCTGCGACACGGTCGATCTCGGCCGCGCGGGCGTGGCCGCGGTCGGCAGCGCCCTGCCCTTCACCCATGCCGCCTATCCGAGCCCGCGCCGCGAGGACGGTCACCCGAAGGGCGAGGGCATGACCTTCGCGCTCGCCTACCGCGACGCACGGCGCGACCTGCGCAAGGCCACCGCCAACATCACCACGATCGAGAGCTCGAACGACCAGTTCAACGAGGCCGCCTGCCGCGCGACGGCCGACCTCTACATGCTCCTGAGCCGCACGCCGAACGGCGTCTACCCCTATGCGGGCATCCCCTGGTACAGCACGGTCTTCGGCCGGGACGGCATCATCACCGCCATGATGACGCTGTGGATCGATCCCGAGATCGCCAAGGGCGTGCTGCGCCACCTCGCGGCGACGCAGGCGACGACCGTCGACCCCGCCGCCGACGCCCAGCCCGGCAAGGTCCTGCACGAGACCCGCAACGGCGAGATGGCGATCCTCGGCGAGGTGCCGTTCAAGCTCTATTACGGCACGATCGACGCGACGCCGCTCTTCGTGATGCTGGCCGGGCAGTATTACGAGCAGACCGGGGACCTCGCGACTATCCGGGCGATCTGGCCGAACATCCTGGCGGCGCTGAACTGGATCGACGAGTACGGCGACCGCGACGGCGACGGCTTCGTCGAGTACGCCCGCGAGACCGAGAAGGGCCTGGCCAACCAGGGCTGGAAGGACAGCCACGACTCGATCTTCCACGCCGACGGCCGCATGGCGCAGGGACCGATCGCGCTCTGCGAAGTGCAGGGCTACGTCTACGCCGCCAAGAAGGGCGCCGCGAAGCTCGCCGCCCTCATGGGCGACGACGTGCTGTCCGAGCGCCTGAAGGGCGAGGCCGAGCGGCTGCGAGAGGCCTTCGACGAGAAGTTCTACCTGCCCGAGCTCGGCACCTACGCGCTCGCCCTCGACGGCGAGAAGCGCCCCTGCGCGGTGCGCTCGTCGAATGCCGGGCACGCGCTGTTCACCGGCATCGCCTATCCGGAGCGGGCCGAGAGCGTCGCCGCGGTGCTGATGTCGAAGGACGGGTTCAACGGCTGGGGCGTGCGCACGATCGCGGTCGGCGAGGCGCGCTACAACCCGATGTCGTACCACAACGGCTCGATCTGGCCGCACGACAACGCGCTGGTGGCGCTGGGCCTCGCCCGCTACGGCCTGAAGGCGGAAGCCGCCCGGGTGTTCGAGGGCCAGCACGGCGCCTCGCTCTACCAGGAGGGGCGGCGGCTGCCGGAGCTGTTCTGCGGCTTCATCCAGCGCAAGCAGCGCGGACCGACGAACTATCCGGTGGCGTGCAGCCCGCAGGCCTGGGCGGCGGCCGCGCCCTTCGCGTTCCTCGCCGCCTGCCTCGGACTGGAACTGCGCCACGACCGCAACCGGATCCGCTTCCGCGACCCGATCCTGCCGGCCTTCCTCGACGACGTGCTGATCCGCAACCTGAAGCTCGGCGACAGCCACGTCGACCTGCTGATCCATCGCCACGGCAGCGACGTGACGGTGAACGTGGTGCGCCGGACCGGCGACGCGCAAGTCGTCCTGTTGAAATGAAGTGGTGTTGCTGAAGTAAAAAAGCGATGGGCCGGGACATGCCCGGCCCTTCGATGCTCCCCGCGCGGGTCTTCTCGCGAGAGGCCCGCGCCCGGAGCGCTCCGTGATCCGCCTCGCGCCGACAGCGCGGACAAGGCGCCGTGCGCGTCAGCGCGGCGCCAGGATCATGATCATCTGGCGGCCTTCGAGCTGCGGCTCGCTCTCCACCTTGGCGACCTCTTGCGTCTCGGCCTTCACGCGCTCGAGCAGACGCAGGCCCAGATCCTGGTGCGCCATCTCGCGGCCGCGGAAGCGGAGGGTCACCTTGACCTTGTCGCCTTCCTCGAAGAACCGCTGCACGGCCTTCATCTTGACTTCGTAGTCGTGCTTGTCGATGCCGGGCCGGAGCTTGATCTCCTTGACCTCGACGGTCTTCTGCCGCTTGCGCGCCTCGGCCTGCTTCTTCTGCTCGTTGAAGCGGAAGCGGCCGTAGTCGAGAAGCTTGCAGACCGGAGGCACGGAGTTCGGCGCGATCTCGACGAGGTCGAGGCCCGCCTCTTCGGCGACCTGCAGCGCTTCGAAGAAGCCCATGACACCGCGGTTCTGACCGGTATCGTCGATGAGCTGCACCTCGCGGACGCCGCGGATGTCCCGGTTGGCGCGCGGCCCGTCTTTCTGCGGGGCCGGCATGGCTCTCATAGGTCTGCGAATGGCTTCATTCTCCTCAATCACGTCGTCCGGCGGCGGCCCGCCGACCACGTCCTTTCGGACCGGTCCCGAACCACCGCGCGGGCATACTCGTGGTGTACGATAGCACCTTGGCAAGATTGCCCGATTTGTCAACTCGTGGAGGCGGAACTTGGTTGCCGGGAGCCGGGGCGGCCCGGGAGACGATCCCGGATTCGTGATCCCGGCAAGTTCGTGATCCCGGCAAGCCGCCCCGGTCAGGACCCCTCCCCCGCGGGCGCGGCGCCGAGGAGCTCGGCGTAGATCGCCAGGGTGTCGGCCAGCATCAGCTCGAGGGAGAAATGCGTCTCGACGTGACGGCGGGCGCGGCGCACCAGGGCGTCGCGGGCGCTGGCGCCGAGCTGCAGCGCCTCCGCGACGGCGCCGGCCAGGGCCTGCGGGTCGCCGGCGGGCACGCGCCAGCCGGTGCGCTCGTGCGCCGGCACCTCCGGCGGGGCGAGCACCGTCTCCGGCACGGCGCCGAGATCCGAGACCACGACCGGCGTGCCGAGGGCCTGTGCCTCGACCGCGGAGCGGCCGAAGGCCTCGGGCTCGGTCGAGGGCACCACCACGACGGAGGCCGCCCGGTAGGCCGCCGGCATGTCGCTGCAATGGCCGACGCGCTTCACCGATCCCGCGAGGCCGTGGGCGGCGATCATCGCGTCGATCTCGCGCAGGTAGCCCGTGCGCCCCTGGGGATCGCCCGCGAGCACCACCGTGAACTCGGACAGCCCCTGGGCGCGAAGGGCGGCCGCCGCCTCGATCAGCACGCGGTGGCCCTTCCACGGCGTGAGGCGGGCGGCGAGCAGCACCACCCGCTCGTGCGGGGCGACGCCCCAGGCCCGGCGCAGGGCCTCGACCCGCTGCGGCGTCACCTGGGCGGGGGCGAAGGCCGCGAGATCGGTGCCGCGGTGGATCACCCGCACCCGGTTCCCGGCGACCTGCGGAAACAGGCGCCGGATCGCGTCGGCGGTGAAGTGCGAGTTGGCGATCACCGCGTCGCCGCGGGCCATCACCGAGTTGTACAGGAGCTTCGCCGGCGAGCGGCCGGCATAGCTGCCGTGATAGGTGGTGACGAAGGGAACGCGCAGCCGCCGCGCCGCGCCGAGGGCCACCCAGGCCGGGGCGCGGGAGCGGGCATGGATCAGGTCGACCCGCTCCGCGCGGCAGATCCGCGTCAGCCGCCCGACATTGAGCGCCATCACGAAGGGGTTTTTGGTCCGCGCCGGGAACGGCACCCAGGCGCCGCCCTTGGCCTGCAGCTCGCCGACGAGGCGGCCGCCCTCGGTGGCGACGAGCGCGCGGGCGCCCGCGGCGGCGAGCGCCGCCGCCACGTCGACGGCGGTGCGCTCGGCGCCGCCGGCGTCGAGCTCCGGGATGATCTGGAGCACGGTGCGGCCCGCCAGCGGATGGCTCGCGGCCGGGAACGGCGTGGCCTGGCTCGACGGCATGGGACTCCGGGTCAGGGTTCTGATCGCAGCACTCGCGGCGTGACGGTGCCCGCTCCGCGCAGGGTTCGACAGCAGGACTCGATGGATGACCGGCGGCACGCCGGGCCTCTCTCGCATATGGTCGCCGGCCGCCGCCGGTGTAGAAGCCGGCCGTCGCGGTCCGCTCACGGACGATGCATCAAGGTCTCCCTACCGTGTTGCGGATCGGTAAACCTTGGGCGCCGGCCGCCCGCGACCAGGGTTGCACACGGAATAACGGGGATAACGTCATGCAAGAACCCGCGCGCACGCTTGCCAAAGATCCGCCTGCCGCGATGCTGCCCGTGCGGGGCCGCCGCCTCGCTACCCTGGTGCGGCCCGGTGCCGGACCGCCGGTGGTCTGGCTCGGCGGCTTCCGCTCGGATATGCGCGCCACCAAGGCCGAGGCCCTGGACGAATGGGCGGCGCGGGAGGGCCGCGCCTTCGTACGCTTCGACTATACCGGCCACGGCGAATCGGAGGGCACCTTCGCCGATTGCACGATCTCGGACTGGCTCGCCGACGCGCAGGACGTCGTCGCCGCCCTGGCACCTCAGCGCCCGGTCCTCGTCGGCTCCTCGATGGGCGGCTGGATCGCGCTTCTCGCCGCGGCGACGATCCGGCCCGCCGGCCTGGTGCTGATCGCCCCCGCGACGGATTTCACCGAAGAGCTGATGTGGAAGCAGTTCCCGGACGAGATCCGCCAGCAGGTGATGCGGGACGGGGTGTGGCGGCGCGATTCGCAATACTCGCCCGAGCCGACCCCGGTGACCCGGGCGCTGATCGAGGACGGGCGGCGTCACCTGATGCTCGGGGGACCGATCGATCCGGGCTGCCCGGTGCACATCCTGCAAGGCATGGCCGATCCGGACGTGCCCTGGCGGCACGCGATGACGCTCGTCGAGCGGCTGCCGGAGACCGGCGTGGTCCTCACCCTGATCAAGGAGGGCGACCACCGCCTCTCCGGGCCGGCGGATCTCGAGCGGCTGGTCGCGGCGGTGGAGGGGATCGCTCCGCGGGAGGTTTCGGGCGCCTGACGAGACGGCAGGAACGCGGAGGTCGGGTTGCCGGGGCACGGCTCACCCGCGCCGTCCCGCCGATCTCGGTCCTGCGATCGCCCCGCTTCCACCACCGCCGCGAGGCCTCGCCAGCGTGCTGGCGGCGCCTTCGTTCGAGACGATCCTCGCCACCGAGGTCGCGGGAGCGGCGAGGCCATCCTCGACGGGTCGCCTCGGGGCGCGCTGCCGCCATCCGTCGAGCGCGGAGCCGTTCC
Source organism: Methylobacterium sp. 17Sr1-1 (assembly GCF_003173775.1). Taxonomy (NCBI): domain Bacteria; kingdom Pseudomonadati; phylum Pseudomonadota; class Alphaproteobacteria; order Hyphomicrobiales; family Methylobacteriaceae; genus Methylobacterium; species Methylobacterium sp. 17Sr1-1. Next base: position 2,831,295 of record NZ_CP029552.1, read on the forward strand.
GCCACAACCAAGGCGACGGAGCGCGAGCGCAGCACAACTTGAGCTACTCGGGATTTGCTCCAGCGCGCAATTCATTTTGATGCGGCGGATCAAGGCTTGATCCATCTCGACGCGCCGTCTCTATCGTCCTTTTGCAGACAATAGAGAGTTCGGGCCTCTCGGATGGATGACGTCACGCAGAAGGACGCTGACATCGGTGGCCTCGCCTCCGATCTCGTCGGCGCCTACGCCATGAGAAACAACATTCCGGTCTCCGAGGTGCCGGGCCTCGTGGCGGCAACCCATGCGGCCTTGGTGAAGCTTTGCCCCCCGTCGGCGCCCGGGGACGGCAAGCCGCTGCCGGCCACGTCGATTCGTCAGACGATCACCCCGGATCACATCATCAGCCTGGAAGATGGCAAGCCCTACAAGGCGCTCAAGCGCCACCTGACCACGCGCGGGCTCACCCCGGACGAGTATCGCCGCAAGTGGGGCCTGTCACCCGACTACCCGATGGTCGCCGCCAACTACACCGCCCAGCGCTCCAAACTCGCCAAGAGCGTCGGGTTCGGTCGCATCCGACGCAATCCAGCCACCGGTCGGACGGCGAATGGTGCGGCGCCGGCGGCGCCGGCCGTAACGGTCCACCGCGGGCAGCCGCCGATGGCCGAAGCCACCCGACAGGAGCGAAGCGGATTCGGGCGTCAGATCGACAAGGAAAACCGTTAGCCGCTCGTCGTTCTCGCATTCGCTCTGCGAACGAGCGCCTCATGGCGATATTCGCTCGGACTCATGCCGAACTGATTGCGAAATCGTCGAGAGAAATGGGCCTGATCCGAGAAGCCGCATCGATAGGCGATCTCCTGCAGCATCATGTGGGCGCTGATTGGATCGGCGAGACGGCGTGCCGCATTCTCCAGCCGCCGGTGCCAGATCCAGGCGGCAATATTGTGCCCGCTCTCGCGAAACAAAACCTGCAAATGGCGCAGGGACACGCCGACGGCGCTCGATACTTGCATCGGGCTCAAATCGGCATTGCCGATGTTGTTATCGATGTAGGACTTCGCCTTTTGCATGGTCAAAGACGATCTTAGGGATCCGGGAACCTCCATCGCCATCCGCTCGGCGATACTCGCAGCGACGAGATCGATGCCCGTCGCGCTCATGCGCTCTGCCGCTTCCGGCGTCAGCTGTTCACTCACCTGGCTGAGATTGTTGAGGAACGACCGCGCGAGCGCCGTGACCGGAAGATGTCCTCCCACGCCCAAGCCGACGAAGAGGCGCGACGATCCGAGGACGCGCTCCAGGCGATCGCGCGGAATCTCGATGGCCAGAACTTCGCTATATCCTTCGTGTTCGATGGTCCAAGGCGTGTTTGGATCCCGCACCGACAAATCCCCCGCCCGGTCGATGTTGGAGCGGTCGTTCTGGCTCGCCTTCACGGATCCGGAGAGCACGACACTCAAAAATAGATGATCTGTCTTGTTGTTCTTGTGCCGGATTGTCTGTGGCGTTGTCGAAGCGCGTAAATTCTGTAGGGAAAACTTTGTGAGGACGAACGAACCGACCGTGGCGCCTTCGATCACGGCGTGGAACGGTTCGTCGCTTGAGCTACTCTGCACCATGGGGACCAAACGATCCTCGCAGAGCTCACGCCACTGGCGAAACCGGTCCTCGGGACGGACGTCGGCGGTCGTGAATAACGTTTGCATCTCGGACGGGGCGATCGGCTTTCGGGTGGTTGCCCCGGTCTAAGGTCTTACAAAATCCGGCACAATCGTGGAATCACTAATCATCGCAAATATCCATTTTTTCCTATCATGGCATCTGCAAGACCTATGCACATGCAGATCTTTCTAGAGCACTTCACGATCGCGCTGCAATCGCGAAGCTCTCTAGGTCTTTGATTTTGCCGCATTTTCTTCGCTCAACCGGCGACCACTTGGTCGGAAAATGCTCTAGCGCCCGAGGTCTCGCACCGGCACGCCGAGTGACCGCGAACGGGGTCGCGGCCACGTCGCGGGGCGGTTCCGGACCCGGACCAACCGGGCGTGACGCTCCCTACGCCATCAGATCCCCGTCCGCCGGCCGCAAGCCGTCCAGCTCCGGCAGCAGGACCACGCTCTCCTGCTCGTTCGGGTCGGTGCGGGCGATCACCGCCGTGCAGGTCTCGGTCCGGCTGGCATTGTAGGGCAGGTGCGGCATCCCGGCGGGGATGTAGACGAAATCGCCGGCCCGGCTCCAGAGGTGCTGCTCCAGCCGCTCGCCGTACCACATGCCGGCGACGCCGGAGAGCACGTGGAGCGCCGTCTCGTGCGCCTCGTGGAGGTGGGCCTTGGCGCGAGCCGCCGGCGGCAGGGTGACGAGCTGCATGTGCAGCGCCTTCGACCCCACCGATTCGGCCGAGACTGCCGGCGCGTAGGTGAGGGCCTGCTTGCCGACGTAGTCCGGGCCCGGGCGCACGACCCGGCAGGTGGTCTGGGGTGACGACAGGTCCATGACGCGTCCTCCGCTGGAGCATCGTCCGACGAAGCGGATACCGGTTCGTCGAGCGGATGCGGCAGAATCATCGATCGAGAGCACCGTTCGATGGCGATGCGATCGGACGGTGCTCCAGAGCGGAGGACAGAATAGGCGAAGGCGTCGGGTTCAGAAATCCGCCACCTTCCCCCAGGCCGAGGCGGTGAACCGGTCCGGGTGGTAGGGCTTGGGATCGACGATCGGCGCGGCGCCGGAGGCGAGGTCGGCGATGAGGTGGCCGGCGCCCGGGCCGATGCCGAAGCCGTGGCCGGAGAAGCCCGCCGCCAGGATCAGGCCCGGCACGCCCGTGACCTCGCCGATTCCCGGCACGCCGTCGGGGGTCGAATCGATGTAGCCGGCCCAGGAGGCGGTGATCGCGGTGCCGCGCAGGGCCGGCAGCAGCTCGAGGGCCCGGCGATGGGTCTCGGCCACCAGGCGCGCGTCGGGCCGGGGATCGAGGATGCGCATGCGCTCCATCGGGGTCTGCTCGTCGAGGCGCCAGCGCGCGGCGGTCTCGTGGCCGCTGCGCCAGCCCTCGGTGCCGCCCGGCCTCAAGGCGCGCCAGCGCTTGGCGAACATCGGCACGAATTCCCGCGCGAACAGGATCTGCTGCGGGGTCGGGTCGACGCTGGCCCGGCCGCTGATGGCCAACGTGTGGCCGCCGGTTTCGCCGCGGCGGGTCACCGAGATCTCGGCGGTGTGGAGCGCGTCGGGCAGGCCCTCGACATGGGGGCCGACCGCCAGGATCGACGAGCGCACCGCCGATTGCGGGAAGCGGATGCCGAGCTGGCGGCAGAACGACGAGGCCCAGGCGCCGCCGGCCATCACCACGACGCGGGTGCGGATGGTGCCCTTCTCGGTCACCACGCCGCTCACCCGGCCGCCCTCGAGTTCCAGGCCGCGGGCAGCGCAGAACTGGTGCACGCTGCCGCCGGCCTTCATCACGCCGCGGGCCACCACCGGAACCGCCCGCGAGGTGTCGGCGATGCCGTCGGTGGGCGAGAACACCCCGCCCTTCCAGGCCCGTCCGGTGGCTTCGCCCCGCGCCCGCGCCTCGCTCTCGCTCAGCATGTGGGTGACGACGCCCTCCCCGGCCGCGAAGTCGCGCCACTTCGCCCAGCGGGCGATCTCGGCCTCGTCGTTGCTGAGGTAGAGCAGGCCGGAGCGGCGGAAGCCCGGATCCTCGCCGATCTCGGCCGTGAGGCGGTCCCACAGGTCGAGGCTCTTCGTCGCCATCGGCAATTCGCGGGCGTCGCGGTTCTGCTGCCGGCACCAGCCCCAGTTGCGGCTCGACTGCTCGCCCCCGATGCGGCCCTTCTCGACCAGGGCCACGCTGACGCCCCGGCGCGCGAGGTAATAGGCCGTGAAGGTCCCGACCACGCCGCCGCCGATCACCACCACCTCGGCGGCGGCCGGCAGGTCCGGCGTGGTGTCGATGTGGAGGAGAGGTGCAGGCATGGTGGGCTCCCGTTGACGGCCGGAGCCTAGCAGGGCCGCCCGCGCGCGGACGCCGGAGAGGCCGGCCTTCGCGGCAGATTCTGCTGGGCGCCCGGCCGCTCGCCGGCATCATCGGATGGTGCCAAGGTTCTGTCCCGAGGGGCTTGCCTGCGGGGCCGCTCGCGCGGTCTAAGCGTGACCGTGAAGGCCGTCCGCGCCAGCCTTCCCGCGCCAGCCTTCCCGCGTCAGCCTTGGGCTCACGATGCAAGCTTCCCCGGTTCCCGACGCCCTTCGCCGCCAGCGCTCGGTCGGGCACGTCGCGCTGAGCGTGGCCCGGATGCCGGGCGGCGCCACGCGGGTCACCGACCTCGCCGAATCCGGCCCGCTGCGGCTGCGGCTGCCACGGCCCGAGCCCGGCCCGATGGAGGCGGTGCTGCTCAACAGCGCCGGCGGCATCGCCTGCGGCGACCGCTTCACCGTCGAGGCGCGGCTGGCGGCAGGCGCCGATCTCGTGCTCACCACCACGGCGGCGGAGAAGATCTACCGCTCGGACGGGCCGGTGACGCGGCTCGACGTGGCGCTGACCCTGGAGCCCGAGGCCGCGCTGGCCTGGCTGCCCCAGGAGACGATCCTGTTCGACGGCGCCCGGCTCACCCGCAGCATCTCGGCCGAGATGGCGGCGGATGCGCGGCTCACCCTGTTCGAGGCCCTGGTGTTCGGCCGCGCCGCGAAGGGCGAGGTGATGCGGGACGGCCTGCTCGCGGATTCCTGGCGCCTGCGCCGCGCCGGGCGGCTGACCTACGCCGACTCCTTCCGGCTCGACGGGGCCATCGCGGACACGCTCGCCCGCCGGGCGGTGGCCGGCGGCGCCCGCGCGATGGCGACGCTCCTCCACCTCGCGCCCGACGCCGAGAGCCGCCTCGACCAGGCCCGCGCGCTGATCGAGGCCGCCGGCTGCGAGGCCCTCTCGGTCGAGGCCGGGGCGAGCGCCTGGAACGGCATGCTGGTGATGCGCCTGCTCGGGGCGGAGATCGGCCCCTTGCGCCTCGCCGCCGCGCGGATCCTCGAGGGGTTCCGCGGCCGGCCCCTGCCGCGGGTGTGGCAGACCTGAGCACGCGGCTCGGTTCTTGCCTGCCCAATCTTGCCTCGCGGCCGAGCCTCGGTGAAGGATGGGGCGGCCCGTGACCCAGAGGATTCTCCCGTGCTGCTGACACCCCGCGAGAAGGACAAGCTCCTCGTCGCCATGGCGGCGATGGTGGCCCGCAACCGCCTGTCCCGGGGCGTGAAGCTCAACCACCCGGAGGCGGTGGCGCTGATCACCGACTTCGTGGTCGAGGGCGCCCGCGACGGCCGCACCGTGGCCGAGCTGATGCGGCTGGGCGCCCAGGTCCTCACCGCCGACCAGGTGATGGAGGGGGTGCCGGAGATGATCCACGACATCCAGGTCGAGGCGACCTTCCCGGACGGCACCAAGCTCGTCACCGTCCACCACCCGATCCGCGGCACTCCCGCCGCCGACGTGCCGGGCGCGGTGACGACGCCCGACGGCGAGATCGTGTTCAACGAGGGCGCCCCCCGCACGGTGATCGAGGTCGCCAATACCGGCGACCGGCCGATCCAGGTCGGCTCGCACTACCACTTCTTCGAGGTGAATCCGGCGCTCCGCTTCGACCGCGACAAGGCCCGCGGCCAGCGCCTCGACATCGCGCCGGGCACGGCGGTCCGCTTCGAGCCGGGCTCGACCCGGGAGGTGGTGCTGATCCCGATGGGCGGCGGGCGCGCGGTGTACGGGTTCCGGGGTGACGTGATGGGGGTGCTGTGAGCCCCTACGACAAGGTTCTGCGCGATCACGTGTCGCTGGTGACGCGGGCGGCCGACTTCGCGGCCCGTCGGCACGCGGATCAGCGTCGCAAGGGATCTGCCCGGGAACCTTACGTAAATCATCTCGCAGAGGTTGCAGCGCTCCTCGCTGACTCCCTGAGCGAGCCGAACGCCTGGCTGATCGCGGCCGGCTGGCTCCACGACACGATCGAGGATACCGGCACGACCTACGCCGAACTCACGGAACTGTTCGGTACCGCCGTGGCCGACCTCGTGGCCGAGGTCACCGACGACAAGTCGCTGCCCAAGGCAGAGCGCAAGCGACTGCAGGTCGAGCGGGCACCGCACAAGTCGCCGGATGCCAAGGCGATCAAGGTCGCCGACAAGATCAGCAACCTGCGATCCCTTGTGGCAAGCCCTCCTGACGACTGGGACCGGACCCGAGTCCTCGACTACGTCGCCTGGGCCGAGAGCGTCGTCGCCGGCTGCCGCGGCACGAATGCGGCCCTCGAATCCATCTTCGATCAATCCGCCGTCGCGGCGCGGAGAGCGGTCTGATGTCCAACACCCCCAAACCCGCCAGCCTCCCCCGTGCCGCCTACGCGGCGATGTTCGGGCCGACCAAGGGCGACCGCATCCGCCTCGCCGACACCGCCCTCGTCATCGAGGTCGAGCACGACCACACCCGCTACGGCGAGGAGGTGAAGTTCGGCGGCGGCAAGGTGATCCGCGACGGGATGGGGCAGAGCCAGGCGAGCAACGCGGGCGGCGCCGTCGACACCGTCATCACCAACGCGGTGGTGCTGGATCACTGGGGCATCGTGAAGTGCGACGTCGGCCTGAAGGGCGGGCGGATCGCGGCCCTTGGCAAGGCCGGCAACCCGGACATCCAGGACGGCGTCACCATCGTGGTCGGGCCGGGCACCGAGGTCATCGCGGGCGAAGGAAAAATCCTCACCGCCGGCGGGTTCGACAGCCACATCCACTTCATCTGCCCGCAGCAGATCGACGAGGCGCTGAATTCCGGCATCACCACCATGCTCGGTGGCGGCACCGGCCCGGCCCACGGCACCTTCGCCACCACCTGCACCCCCGGCCCCTGGCACATCGCCCGGATGATCGAGGCGGCCGACGCCTTCCCGATGAACCTGGCGTTCGCCGGCAAGGGCAACGCCTCGAAGCCCGACAGCCTGGAGGAGATGATCCGGGCCGGCGCCTGCGCACTGAAGCTGCACGAGGATTGGGGCACGACGCCCGCCGCGATCGATTGCTGCCTGTCGGTGGCCGATGCCCACGACATCCAGGTGATGATCCACACCGACACGCTTAACGAGTCGGGCTTCGTCGAGGACACGATCGCGGCGTTCAAGGGCCGCACCATCCACGCCTTCCACACCGAGGGCGCCGGCGGCGGCCACGCGCCGGACATCATCAAGGTGGCGGGGCTGCCGAACGTGCTGCCCTCCTCCACCAACCCGACGCGGCCCTTCACCCGCAACACCATCGACGAGCATCTCGACATGCTGATGGTGTGCCACCACCTCGACCCGTCGATTCCGGAAGACCTCGCCTTCGCCGAGAGCCGGATCCGCAAGGAGACGATCGCCGCCGAGGACATCCTGCACGACATCGGTGCCCTCTCGATGATGTCGTCGGACAGCCAGGCGATGGGCCGGGTCGGCGAGGTCATCATCCGCACCTGGCAGACCGCCGACAAGATGAAGCGCCAGCGCGGGGCGCTCCCGGGCGATGCGTCGGGCAACGACAACGCCCGGGCCAAGCGCTACGTGGCGAAGTACACGATCAACCCGGCCATCGCCCACGGCATCTCGCGCCATATCGGCTCGGTGGAGGTCGGCAAGCTCGCCGACCTCGTGCTGTGGTCGCCGGCCTTCTTCGGGGTGAAGCCGGACCTGATCATCAAGGGCGGCGCCATCGCGGCCGCTCCCATGGGCGATCCCAACGCCTCAATCCCGACGCCGCAGCCGGTGCATTACCGCCCGATGTTCGGCGCCTTCGGCCGCGTGCCGGCCAAGACCGCGCTGACCTTCGTGTCGAAGGCCGCGATCGAGGCGGGGTTGCGCGAGCAGCTCGGCGTCATGAAGGAGCTGGTCGCGGTCGAGAACGTGCGCGGCGGCATCTCGAAGAAGAGCATGATCCACAACGACGCCACCCCGGTGATCGAGGTCGACCCCGAGACCTACGACGTGCGCGCCGACGGCGAATTGCTGGTCTGCGAGCCCGCCGAGGTGCTGCCGATGGCGCAGCGCTACTTCCTGTTCTGAGGTAAACTGGCGGGCAGGAGCGATCGTCATGCCCAGGCTCGCCGACCGGGCGCCGGATCCCGGCGCCGCCTACGTCACGGACTTCCATCGCTGGACCCGGGAGCAGGCCGATGCCCTCGCCTCCCGCGATCACGCACGTCTCGATGTCGTCAACCTGCTCGATGAGGTGGAGAGCGTGGACCGCGGCCAGCGTACGGCGCTCGAATCCCACCTGTGCGTGCTCCTCGTCCACCTGCTGAAGTTCCGGATGCAGCCGCAGCGAGCGACGCCGAGCTGGCGTCACACTCTCAAGGCGCAGCGCACGGCGTTCGCCCGCCTGATCGCCCGCAACCCGAGCCTGCGCGCCTATCCCGCGGCGATTCTCGACGCGACCTATCGGGACGCGGCGCGGGATACCGCCGGGGAGACCGGAATGGATCCGCGCCTCTTTCCGCAGGCCGCGCCCTTCACGCTCAATCAGATCCTCGACCCGGAATTCGAGCCGTGAGCGAGACCGACCGGCGCGCTCTGTTCTCGATGGACCTCAGCGCCTGGGCCGAGGAGCAGGTGCACCTCCTCGCGGCGGGCGAAGTCGAGGCGATCGACCATGCCCACATCGCCGAGATCGTCCGCGACCTCGGCGACCGCGAGCGGCGGGAGATCCGGGACCGCCTCGGGGTGATCCTGACCGGCCTCCTGCCCTGGGCCGCGGAGGTCGATCTGCGCTGCGACGCCTGGGCGATCACGATCGACCGGCAGCGCCGGCTGGTCGCGTCCCGCCTCGACGACAGCCCGAGCCTGCGGCCGGAGCTTCCCTGGCTCGTGGCGGAGGTCTATCCCGAGGCCAAGGCCCGCGCCGTGCTGGAGAGTGCCCTGTTCGACGACAGCTTTTCGGAATCCTGCTCGTTCACGGACGAGGAGATCCTGACGCCCGGCTTCCTGCCGGACCCTCACGGCGACGATGCAATCCGCGGGGCCGGCTGGTGGCGGCGCGAGGCGACGCGATGATCCGCGCCACCCGCGTCATCCGCCGCGACGCCCTCGGCTCCGGCGAGATCGTCGACCGCATCGTGCTCGATTCCGGCGACCGGCACCGCCGCCGCATGGCGATGCGGGGCGTCGGCGGCCTCGCCTTCCTGCTCGATCTGCCGGAACCCGCCGTGCTCGACGACGGCGACGCGCTGCGCCTCGAGGACGGTCGCCTGATCTGGGTCGAGGCCGCGCCCGAGCGGCTGCTCGAGATCCGGGCGCCCACCGACCGCGCCCTCAAGCGGCTGATCTGGCACATCGGCAACCGGCACATCCCGGCCGAGATCGGCACCGACGCGCTGTGGATCGCCCACGACCACGTGCTCGCCGCGATGGTCGAGGGCCTGGGCGGCACCGCGACCCCGGTGGAGCGGCCGTTCCGGCCCGAAGGCGGGGCCTATGCGGGCGGGCACGCGCACGACCATGGGCATGGTGGGCACGGGCACCACCACCATGACGGCCATTCGCACGACCACTCCCATGGCTGAGCGGGTTCCGGACGCCCTGGTGCTGCTCGCCTGGCTGTCTCCCGGCTACCCGGTGGGCGCCTATGCCTATTCGCACGGGCTCGAATGGGCGGTGGAGGCCGGCGACGTGCGCGACGAGGCGTCCCTGCGCGACTGGCTCGCCGACGTGCTGGAGCACGGTGCCGGCCGCAGCGACGCGATCCTGGCCGCCCACGCGCACGACGCGGCGGCGGCGGGCGACGCGGACGCGCTGGTGGCGGTGAACGACCTCGCCCTGGCGCTCAGCCCCTCGCGCGAGCTCCACCTGGAGACCAGCCAGCAGGGCCGCTCGTTCCTCGACGCGACCCGCGCCGCCTGGGACGTCCCGCGCCTCGCGGACCTCGGCGCCCGTCTCGACGGGCCGGTGGCCTACCCGGTCGCGGTCGGCGCGGCGGCGGGCGCCCACGGGCTCGACCGCGGCACGGTGCTGGCGGCCTATCTGGCGGCCTTCCTGCAGAACCTCGTCTCGGCCAGCCTGCGCCTGGCTCCCGTCGGCCAGACCGCCGGCACGCGGGTGGTGGCGGCGCTGATGCCCCGGGCGGCTTCCTTGGCGCATGCGGTGCAGGGTGTGCCCCTCGACGAGGCCGGGACGGCGACCGTGCGGCTCGATCTCGGCTCGTTCCGGCACGAGACGCAGTATACGCGGATCTTCCGGTCGTAGGCGTCGGCCGGAAGGTGGCCGATGATACTGGCAGGATTGACATCCTCCGGGTCATCCCGGGTCCGCGTAGCGGAATCCGGGATCCGTAACCGCCGAGGATGCCGGTTGAAGCAGAACGCCGGTCGCTGTGTCCCGAGCTGTCAGCGGCTATGGATCCCGGGTTCTCGCCTGCGGCGAGCCCCGGGATGACATGGAGGGTTTCATTATTGGACAGACCCAGGCAATCGGGCTTTCGCGAGCACGCTCACGCCCGCCGCTGCCCGGTCTCCCGCGCGGTGAACCCCTCCAGGATCTTGTCCAGCGTCAGCGGATAGTCGCGGATCCGGATCCCGGTCGCGTTGTAGACCGCGTTCGCCAAGGCCGCCCCTGCGCCGCAGATGCCGAGCTCCCCTAAGCCCTTGCTCTTCAGCGGGTTCGCCTTGTCGTCGAGCTCCGGCAGGAACACCGCGTCGATCTCCGGCAGGTCGGCATGGACCGGCACGTGGTACTCGGCGAGGTCGTGGTTGACGAAGCTGCCGTAGCGCGGATCGACCTCGATCGCCTCCATCAGGGCCGCGCCGACGCCGAACACCATGCCGCCGATCGCCTGCGAGCGGGCGGTCTTCGGGTTGAGGATGCGCCCGCCGGTGAAGACGCCGAGCATCCGCCGCAGCCGGATCTCGCCGGTGTCGGAGTCGACACCGACCTCGGCGAAATGCGCGCCGTAGGAGTATTGCGAAAACTTCTTCTCGTTCTCGCCCGGCTTGATCTCGCCCTCGGCTTCCATTCCGGAACCGATCAGGTCGGCCAAGGCCGCCGAGCGGTTGCCCGAGGTGATCCGGCCGTCAGCGAAGACCGCGTTCTTCGGCTCCAGGTCGGTCTTCGCCAGGAGCTGCGCGCGAAGGGCGTCGCAGGCCATGTAGAGCGCCGAGCCGGACGAGGCCGCACCGAACGAGCCGCCGGAGCCGGAGGACATCGGATCGGCGGTGTCGCCGAGGACCATCTTCACCTGAGAGACCTTCACACCGAGCATCTCGGCGGCGATCTGGCTCAGGATCGTGTAGGTGCCGGTGCCGATGTCGGTCATCGCCATCCGGGCGGTGAGCGTTCCGTCCGGGTCGAGGCGTACCCGCGCCTTGGCCGGCTGAAGCGGGTTGAGGCGCGCCGCCGCCGAGACGCCGTGGCCGACCATCCACTGCCCGTCCCGGACCGAACCGGGCTTCGGGTTGCGCTTGTCCCAGCCGAAGCGGCGCGCACCCTCCTTCAGGCAGGGCACGAGCTGGCGGGTCGAGAACGGGACGTGCTTCTCGGGGTCCTGTGCCGGCTCGTTGCGGATGCGCAGCTCGATCGGGTCGAGGTTCAGCGCCTCGGCGAGTTCGTCCATGGCACATTCGAAGGCCAGCATGCCGACCGCCTCGCCGGGGGCGCGCATCGAGGAGGAGAGCGGCAGGTCGAGCGAGGCCAGCCGGTGCGCCGTCAGGCGGTTCGGCGCGGCGTAGAGCGAGCGGGTGACGTTGGCCGAGGTCTCGAAGAAGCTGTCGCCCGGCGTGGTGTCGGACCAGGATTCGTGCGCGATCGCCGTCAGCTTGCCGTCCCGGTCGGCGCCCAGGCGCACCCGCTGCACCGTGTCCGAGCGCCGCGTGGTGACGTGGAAGACCTGCTGGCGGGTGAGCGCGATCTTCACCGGCCGGCCGTTCAGGGTCTTCGAGGCGAGCGCCGCCAGGATCGCGTCGGCCTGCGGCTGGAGCTTGCCGCCGAAGCCGCCGCCGACGAAGCGGCTGATCAGCCGCACGTTGTCCTTCGGCAACTTGAACACCGAGGCGAGGGCGTCCTGGCCGCGATTCGGCATCTGGTTGGCGGTGATCAGCGTGACCTTGTCACCCTCCCAGGCCGCGATCGTGGCGTGCGGCTCCATCATCGCGTGGCTCTGCACCGGCGTGGTGTAGCGCACGTCGATCTTGACCGGCGCCGAGGCGAAGCCGCCCTCGAAATCCCCGAGGCTCGTATCCGGCGGCGTCTTCGCCTTCTCGGGCTTTCGTGCCTCGCCGAGCGCGTCGGCGAGCACGTAGGATCCCTTCTCCTGGTCGTACGTCACGCGCACGGCCATCGCCGCCGCCCGGGCCTCCTCGAAGCTCTCGGCCACCACCAGGGCGACCGGCTGACCCCAATGCTTGATCTCGGTGCCGGTCAGCAGCGGGCCGACCTGCTCCTTCTTCTCGCCCTGGGGCGGCACGTTGCGGTGGGTCAGCACGTGGACGACGCCCGGCATCCGCTCGGCAGCCGCGGTATCGATGTCGCGGATGCGGCCCTTGGCGATCGTCGCCGTCACGACGAAGCCGTAGCCGGGATTCGCCATCTCCCGGCTCTCGTAGGCGTAAGGAGCGTGGCCGGTGACCTTCAGGGGGCCGTCGACGCGGTCGATCGGCTGGCCCACCGGACCGTTCGCGTGCGTATCGAGGGGCGTGACGCCGATCGGCTGGCTCATGTCCATGACTGTTCTCCGAATCCGGCGATCAGGCGCGCATCGCCTCGGCGACGGCGGCCGCGAGGGTGCGCTTGGCGAGCGGGATCTTGAAGTCGTTGGCGCCGTAGCCGCGGGCGCCCTTCAACGCCGCCTCGCCGGCGGCGCCGACGCCCTCGCGCACCAGAGCGGCTTCCGCCTCCGTCACCCGCCACGGCTTGTGGGCGAGGCCGCCGAAGGCGAGGCGGGCCGAGCGAACCGTGTTGCCTTCCGCCTCGATCACCGCCGCCACCGAGACGAGGGCGAAGGCGTAGGACGCGCGATCGCGCACCTTGCGGTAGACGTGTCGGCCCTTCACCGGCGCCGGCAGGGTCACGGCGGTGATGATCTCGCCGGGCGTGAGCGTGGTCTCGACCTGCGGCGTGTCGCCGGGCAGGCGGTGCAGGTCGGCGATCGGGATCTTTCGCTCCGCGCCCTCCGGGGTGACCGTCTCGACCGTGGCGTCGAGCGCCCGCATGGCGACGGCCATGTCGGAAGGGTGCGTCGCGATGCAGTGCTCGGAGGTGCCGACCACCGCCAGGATGCGGTTGAACCCCTGAATCGCCGAGCACCCGGAGCCGGGCTGGCGTTTGTTGCACGGCATCGCGGTGTCGTAGAAGTACGGGCAGCGGGTGCGCTGCAACAGGTTGCCGGCCGTCGTCGCCTTGTTGCGCAGCTGGCCCGAGGCGCCGGCGAGCAGCGCGCGCGACAGCACGCCGTAATCGCGCCGCACCCGCTCGTCGGCGGCGAGATCGGCGTTGCGCACCATCGCGCCGATGCGCAAACCACCGTCCGCCGTCGCCTCGATCTTATCGAGTGGCAGGCGGTTGACGTCGACGAGGTGGGCCGGCGTCTCGATCTGCAGCTTCATCAGGTCGAGGAGGTTGGTGCCCCCGGCGATGAAGCGGGCGTTCGGCTGGCCCGCCACGGCCTTGGCGGCCTCCGCCACGCTGGCGGGGCGCTCGTAGGTGAAAGCCTTCATGATCGCCCCCTCAGAGCCGCGTCGCCGCGCCGCCGGCCTCGCGGATCGCCGCGACGATGTTCGGGTAGGCGGAGCAGCGGCAGATGTTGCCGCTCATCCGCTCGCGGATCTCCGCGTCGGTCAGGGCGACCTTGGCGGTCAGGTCCTGGGTCACGGTCGAGGGCCAGCCGGCCTTGGCCTCGTTCAGCATTCCGGCGGCCGAGCAGATCTGCCCCGGCGTGCAGTAGCCGCACTGGAAGCCGTCATGCTTGACGAAGGCGGCCTGGAGCGGGTGCAGGTCATCGCCCTCGGCCAGACCCTCGATGGTCCGGATCTCGTCGCCCTCGTGCATCACCGCGAGGGTCAGGCACGAATTGATCCGCCTTCCGTTGACCAGAACCGTGCAGGCGCCGCACTGGCCATGGTCGCAGCCCTTCTTCGAGCCGGTGAGGCCGATGCGCTCGCGCAGGGCATCGAGGAGCGTGGTGCGCGGATCGACCTCGAGGGGCCGGGCCTGGCCGTTGACCTGGAGGGTCACCGGCATGCGCGGCGTGGCCGGCTCTGCGGCGAGGGCCTGCGGCGTGGGCGCTTGAGCCGGCGGGGTCGCGGCCCGAAGCGGTCCGGCGAAGCCCAGTACCGCCGCGGCGGCGACGCCGCTCTCCAGAACGCTCCGGCGCGTCAACCGCGGCGCGGAATCGGACTTGTCCATGGTGCCTCCCGGCCCGAAACGAGGTGACGGCGCGAGGGCGCCTGCGCCGCCTCGGCCGTTGGGCCGCGACGCGATCGCTCACAAAACGTTCGGGCGGGCGGCGAGGTCCCGGGAGGGGCGCGGGTGCGGCATCGCGTGCGGCGGAGGCGTGAAAGGGGTCGCTCCGCGTTCCGTGCTGCCCGACGCCGTCGAGGGAGGCTGGCCGTTCCCGCCTCCACCCCAGAAGCCTGCACCCCAGAAGCCTGTTTGTGTCGGGCGGCCGAAGTCCCGACCCTCGATGTCATCCCGGGGCCGCGAAGCGGAACGCCGGATCCATGAACGCCGAGGCTTCAGGATCGGGCGGAACGCGATCCGCTTCTTCCCTCCAACATCAGCGGTTATGGATCCCGGGCTCTCGTCTCCGACGAGCCCCGGGATGACACGGTGGTTGTCGGATTCGCGGATGAACCCGGGGAAAATACGCTCATCACATCGCCCGCGTCGATCGACCCAGCATCGCCTGCACGCTCCCGGCGCGCTCGGCCAGACGATCGTTCAGGCACATCTGCACGGTGGTGCCGTAATACAGCATGCCGCGGCTCTTCTGCTTGTGGCACTCGTAGGCCGGCTGGGCGACGACGCTGCCGGCGACCAGCGCCGGCAGGGCCAGCACCTTGGCGACGAGCGCGAGACCGGCGAGGAGGCGGCTGCCCGACGGCGCGGGTGCCGTCGTCCAGACGAGCTCGATGGTGCGCACGTCGCGGCTCTCGCGCGGGACGGACTGCGACGGGTCCCGCTCGACGCGCGCCGGCATCCGGTCGGGCAGGGTCAGGGGCGGGAGCGGACGGGCGGCGGTCTCGCGGGTCTCGGCGACCATCCTGCGGAAATCGGCGTTGGTCAGGGCCATGGCTGCAACCTCGTCGCGAGATCTCGGGTGAGGCACGATGTGCCTCGTCTACCGGGTGTCTTGCGTCTGGCGTGCCAATCGAAACCAGTCGGAAACCATGCCGCTACGGCACATTTTCACCGGGACGGCGGCATCGGTGGAATCGCGACCCGTCCCGCTCGTAGCGTGGTTGTATCAGGACGGGGCAGGCGTCTCAGCCCTCTCCCCGAGCGCCTTCTCGTAGCGCCAGGCGGTGGTGCCGTCCTCGTAATACTCTTCCACGGTCTCGAAGCGTCGGTAGCCGCTGCGCTCGTAGAGGCGGATGCCGGCGCCGTTGTCCTCGCGGACCTCCAGGCGCAAGAAGCCGCAGCCCCGGGCCAGGGCCTCGGCCTCGGCGGCGGCGAGCAGCACCCGGCCGAGGCCGGTGCCGGCCCGGCTCGGCGCCACCGCGATCGAGGACAGGCGGGCGCGCCGGCTGCCGCGCCGGCGCTCGATCGTGGCGGCGCCGACCAGCACCGCACCGTCGAGGGCGACGAGAAGCGAGATCGACGGCGACGCGATGGCGTGGCGGATCGCCCGGCGCTCCGCCCGGTCGGTGGCGAAGGCCGCGACCTCGAGCGCCATCAGGGCGTCGAGGTCCTCAGGCGCCGCCGGCCGGATCGTCACGGCCGAGGAGGAGGCGGGATGACCGCTCACGCGGCCTTCCACGGATAGGTCCAGGTCTCGGTGAGCGTCTGGCCGCGGGCGCGCAGGAAGGCGCGCAGCTCGGTCGATTGCCCGGCCTGGTCGAGCCGTACGTCGATCGCCGCGCGGAACCCCTTCACGTGGAGGTTCGGCACCAGCGAGATCGCGGTGATCTTGCCCTGCGTCGTCGAGGGCACGATCTCGACCGCCTTCGGATCGGTGAGCCAGTAGGCGAGGTCGCCGCCCGAGAAGTCGACGAGGAAGCGCCGGGTGCGCGGCTCGCTGGCATCCGCCGTGCCGCCGCTCGCGGTGGTGCGGGCGACGTAGGTGTTCACCACCCGGCCGCCGGGATGCAGGTCGTCGGTCTCGGCGAGGGCCCGGATCTTGTAGGAGAGTTCCACCGCCTCGCCGGGCTTGTAGGGCTGCTTCGGCTGCCAGGAGGCCACGATGTTGTCGTGGGTCTCGTTCCCGGTCGGCAGCTCGACGAGGCGCACCGTGCCCTCGCCCCACTCGCCCTGCGGCTCGACCCAGTAGCCCGGCCGGCGGTGGTAGAACGCCTCGAGGTCCTGGTAATCCTCGAACACCCGGTCGCGCTGCATCAGGCCGAAGCCCTTCGGGTTGCGGTCCTCGAAGGCCGAGATCCAGCGCTCCTTGGGGTTGCGCAAGGGCCGCCAGATCCACTCGCCGCCGCCGGACTGCATCAGGAGCCCGTCGGAATCGTGCAGCTCGGGGCGGTAATCGTCCGAGTGGTGGCGGTCGTTCTCGCCGATGAAGAACATCGAGGTCAGCGGCGCGATGCCGACGGTCGCGAGCTCGCGGCGCGGATGCAGCGAGCAGCGCACGTCGACGACCGTCTCGTCGCCCGGATAGACCAGGAACTGGAACGCGCCGGTGCAGGACGGTCCGTCGAGCAGCGCGTAGATCACCGCCCGGTCGGCGCCCTTCGGCGGCATCTCGATCCAGAACTCGCGGAAGACCGGGAATTCCTCCGGCCCGCCGACGCTCTCGACATTCACCGCCAGGCCCCGGGCCGAGAGCCCGTAGAGCTGGTCGCGGCCGAGGAAGCGGTAGTAGCTGGCGCCGAGGAACGAGATCAGCTCGTCGAGCACGCCCGGCTTGTTGAGCGGATAGTGCAGCCGGAAGCCCGCGAAGCCGAGATTGACCGGCAGCGGCTTGTCGATGGTGGTGCGGCCGTAATCGAACAGGCCGGGCTGGTAGGGGATCGGCGTCGGCACCCCGTCGCGCACCACGTTCACGGTGACCGGGCGGGTGTAGAGGAAGCCGAGATGGAACAGCTGGAGCCGGAACGGGCCATCCTGGTCACCCAGCAGCGCCTTGTCGGGCCGGAAGCGGATGTCGCGCCAGGCGTCGTAGTCGAGGGAGCCGAGCGGGGCCGGCAGCGGCGCGACGTTGGCCTCGAACGGCGCACCGGCCAGCGCCTTCGCCCGGCGCACCACCTCGTCGAAGCGGAAGCGGGGCGGGCCCGACGGCGCCGGGGCCGGATCGGGCGGCGGCAGGGCGCTCGGCCCGGGCTGGGTCGGTCCGACCTGGGCGGAGGCGGCCCGGCTCAGGGCGGCGGAGGAGAGCAGGCCGGCGAGGAGCGCGCGGCGCGAGGGTGCGATGGTCATGGCGGTCCGGATATAAGGCGCGCGTCCTGAACGCGCGTGCGCGTCGGCCGGTTGAATGGCCCGTCCGGCGCCGCTTGAGAAGGCCCCGCGGGCGGGAAGCGTTCCGCGGCGGAGGAGCCGGCGCCGGAGACCGTGGCACTTCGGCCACCCTGGGGAAATCCGGCGGAAATCGGTGCATCGGGGCTTGCGGCCGGGGGGCATGGTCCGTATCTACCGCCTTGCCCAATTTCGCACGTGCCTGTGGCCGCGTGCCGGTTGGTGGGCATCCGGACAAGAGGCCGGACAGCCGCCAGGGGTCTTAAAGGATCGATGGCCGGGAAGGGTGGATCCCTCCGGCCGGCATCCAGGTGGCAACACCGGACCCCGACAACAACCGGCAGCCGGAGGCAAAACCGGCGAACCCCGCTCTCCACGGGGGACGCAGCTTAAAGCAACGACGAACGGGCTTTTTTGGTCTCGTCGGCCCTCCAAAGGCCGACACCGAAGAGGCTTGTTTCTCCTTGCCCCGAGTGCGGATCGGGTTTCCCCGTTCCAAGCAAAGGCAGCTTCCGGGTGCTCTGCGCCCGCGTCGCACGGCGTGTCTCCACAGCACGTCCGCGCCGCGTCGCAACGCCCCCTGACGCCGGACGGCCGACGCGCGCCGTCTTGATCTCGACTTCGGGTTCCCGCGGGAGCCCTCTCGAACCTTTGGTGGGGCTGATCATGACCGATCGCATCCGCGATTTCCTGCGCGTGCGCCGCGAGCTCGGCCGGGACGAGGGTCCCGTGATGGTCCTCGACCTCGACGTCGTGCGCGACAACTACACCGCCTTCGCCCGCGCCCTCCCCGACACCCGGGTGTTCTACGCCGTCAAGGCGAACCCGGCCCCCGAGGTGCTGCGCGCCCTCGCCGAGATGGGCTCCTGCTTCGACACCGCCTCGGTGGTCGAGATCCAGATGGCGCTCGCCGCCGGCGCCACCGCCGACCGGGTGTCGTTCGGCAACACCATCAAGAAGGAGCGCTGCATCGCCCGCGCGCTGCAGCTCGGCGTGCGGCTCTTCGCCGTCGACTGCCAGGCCGAGGTCGACAAGATCGCCCGCGCCGCCGACGCGGTCAAGGTCGCCCGCGAGGACGTGCAGGTGTTCTGCCGCATCCTGTGCGACGGCGCCGGCGCCGAGTGGCCGCTCTCGCGCAAGTTCGGCTGCGTGCCGGAGATGGCCGTGGACGTGCTGGAGCACGGCACCCGGGCGGGGCTGCACGCCTACGGCGTGTCGTTCCACGTCGGCTCGCAGCAGGGCAACACGGAAGCTTGGGACGGGGCGCTCGCCTCCGCCTCGATGATCTTCCGCGAATGCGCCCTGCGCGGCATCCATCTCTCGATGGTCAACCTCGGCGGCGGTTTCCCGACTAAGTACCTCAAGGCGGTGCCGGGCGTGGAATCCTACGGCGACGCGATCTTCCGGGCGCTGACGAAGCATTTCGGCAACCAGCTGCCGGAGACGATCATCGAGCCGGGCCGCGGCATGGTCGGCAATGCCGGCATGATCGAGGCCGAGGTGGTGCTGGTCTCGCAGAAGTCCGACGCCGCCGACGAGGTGCGCTGGGTCTATCTCGACATCGGCAAGTTCGGCGGCCTCGCCGAGACGATGGACGAGTCGATCCGCTACCGCATCCTCACCGACCGCGACGAGGACCGCACGGTGCCGTGCGTGCTCGCCGGCCCGACCTGCGATTCGGCCGACGTGCTCTACGAGAAGACCCCGTACCCGCTGCCGATCTCGCTCGCGATCGGCGACAAGGTGCTGATCGAGGGCGCGGGCGCCTACACCACCACCTACGCGGCGGTGGCGTTCAACGGCTTCCCGCCGCTCCAGTCCTACGTGATCTGACCGATCGGCGCCCGGAGCGCCGGTTTTCTCGGAACGATGCGCCGGGCTTCCCGTTCTATCGGGCCCGGCGCGTCCGCGCCTCCACGATCCCCCAGAAGTCCCGGACGGCCCGCCGCGTCGCGGCGGGTGCGAGGGCTGTCCTTTGCCCGTTTTTGCGTGAGTCTCGGGAGAGTACGGCCGTGATCCAGATCCGCGACGAGCGCGCCGCCGATAGTGCCGCCCGCGAGCACCTGCTCGACGTCTGCTTCGGCGAGGCCCGCTTCACCAAGACCTGCGAGCGCCTGCGCGAGGGGCGCCTTCCGGCGGACGGCCTCGCCCTCGTGGTCGAGATGGACGGTCGGCTGGTCGCTACCGTCCGCCTGTGGGACGTCGATGCGGGCGGAACCCCCGCCCTGATGCTCGGGCCGATCGCGGTCGATCCGGGCCTGCACGGGCTCGGCATCGGCAACAGGCTGATGCGCGAGGCCCTGTCCCGCGCCGCGGCTCTCGGCCACCGCGCCGTGATCCTGGTGGGCGACGCGCCCTACTACGCCCGCTTCGGCTTCACCCGCGAGCGGGCCGGAAGCCTGGGCCTGCCCGGACCCTACGCGCCGGAGCGGTTCCTGGCCCTCGACCTCGTGCCGGGCGCGCTCGACGGCGCGGACGGCATGGTGCGGGCGACCGGGCGGGTGGTGCCGAGCGTTCTGCCGGCCGACGCGTTCCGCGTCGCGGCGTAACCAGCAGAGCGCAGGCATCTCCTCTCCCCGCGGGCGGGAAGAGGGGAACGCACGCGACGGCAGGAGAGAATCTCACCCCACCACCCTCACCTCCGGCACCCGCCCCCCCGCGATCCCCCGCGCCCCCTCGGCGATCAGCCGCGTGACGAGATCCGCGTAATCCGCCCGGGTCAGCCCTGCGCCCGGCCGGAACCAGAGATAGTGCCAGTTGACCATGCCGAAGAACGACATGGTCACGGGCTTCAGGAGCGCCGTACCGGCGAGATGCGGCGCCACCCCGGCGATCGCCTCGGAGAACAGGCGCACCAGCTCGCGCTCGCTCGCCTTCAGCTCCGCCTGCCGCTCGGCCGAGAGCAGGCCGAGATGGTTGATCTGCACCTTGTGCTGGGCATCGGCGTCCCGATAGGCCTCGAGCAGCGCGCCGGCGAGGCTGCGCAGGCGCGGCTCGGGCGCGAGACCCGGGCGGTCGGCGGCCTCGACGGCCTCCAGCAGCTCCTCCAGGTGCAGCCGGATCACGTCGAACAGGATCTCGTCCTTGTCGCGATAGTAGTGATACAGGTTTGCCTTCGAGACGCCGCAGGCCTCGGCGATCCGGCTCATCGAGGCGCGGTCGTAGCCGTGGGCGGCGAAGAGCTCGGCCGAGCGATCGAGGATCGCCCGGCGCTTGTCGTCGTAGTCGCTGGCGCGGGTGCGGGCCATGCTCGTCGCTACTCACACTATTCGCGGGGACGCTGGTCGATGACGCGGCGGGCCTTGCCGAGGGAGCGCTCGATGCCTCCGGGCGGCAGCACTTCCACCGTCGCGGTGATGCCGATCGTGTCCTTGACCGCGTGGCAGAGCCGGTCGGCCGCCGCCTCGCGCAGGTCGGCGATGTCGGCCTCCGGCCGCGCCTCGACGCGGATTGTCATGGTGTCGAGCCGGCCCTCGCGGGAGAGAACCACCTGGTAATGGGCCGAGAGGGCCGGGATCGTGAGGATCTTCTCCTCGATCTGGCTCGGGAAGACGTTGACCCCCCGCACGATCATCATGTCGTCGGAGCGCCCGGTGATCTTCTCCATCCGCCGCATCGCCCGGGCGGTGCCGGGGAGCAGCCGGGTCAGGTCGCGGGTGCGGTAGCGGACCACCGGCATCGCCTGCTTGGTGAGCGAGGTGAAGACCAGCTCCCCCTCCTCCCCGTCCGGCAGGACCGCGCCGGTGCGCGGATCGACGATCTCCGGGTAGAAGTGGTCCTCCCAGATGTGCAGCCCGTCCTTGGTCTCGACGCACTCGCTCGCGACCCCCGGCCCCATCACCTCGGACAGCCCGTAGATATCGACGGCGTGGAGGTCGAACGCCTCCTCGATCTCCTGGCGCATGGCGTTGGTCCAGGGCTCGGCCCCGAAGATGCCGACCTTGAGCGAGGAGGCGCGCGGGTCGAGCCCCTGGCGGCGGAACTCGTCGAGGATCGCCAGCATGTAGGACGGCGTCACCATGATGATGTCAGGCTTGAAGTCCTGGATCAGCTGGACCTGGCGCTCGGTCATCCCGCCCGACATCGGGATCACCGTGCAGCCGAGGCGCTCGGCGCCGTAATGGGCCCCGAGCCCCCCGGTGAACAGCCCGTAGCCGTAGGCGACGTGGATCAGCATCCCGGGTCGGCCGCCCGCGGCCCGGATCGAGCGCGCCACCACGTCGGCCCAGACGTCGATATCGGCCTTGGTGTAGCCCACCACCGTCGGCTTGCCGGTGGTGCCGGACGAGGCGTGGATGCGCGCCACCTCCTCCCGCGGCACCGCGAACATCCCGAAGGGATAGTTCGCCCGCAGATCGGCCTTGGCGGTGAAGGGAAAGCGGGCGAGGTCGGGCAGATCGGAGAAGTCGCGCGGGTGCACGCCCGCGGCGTCGAAGGCAGCGCGGTAATGCGGGACGTTGGCGTAGGCGTGATGCAGGGTCTCGCGCAGCTTCTCGCGCTGCCAAGCGGCGAGTTCGGCCCGCGAGGCGGTCTCGAACCGGTCGAGCTCGGAGGCCTCCGGCACCATGCGGGCGAGCTTGCGGGGGGCGATCTGGAGCATGGCGTCTTCTCCCTGAAGTATTTTTATGAAGTTCGACACGAGATCATCGACAGATCCGGCACTCTCCACGTCATCCCGGGGCTCGCCGAAGGCGAGAACCCGGGATCCACAACCGCTGACCTCTTCCGGAACGGCGTCTGGCGTTCCGCCTCATCCTGCCACCTCGGCGGCGATGGATCCCGGGTTCCGCTGCGCGGCCCCGGGATGACGCGGAGAGTGGACAAACCGTGGGGGGATTACCTGCGATCCGCCCCACCCTCCCCCGCCAGCACCGTCCCCGGCACCGTCCGCGAATGCCCGCGGAACTCCGCCACCACCCGGCCCTCCGCATCGCTCACCGTCACGTCGTAGAGGCCGGAGCGCCCCTCGCGCACCCGCTCCACCGCCCGCGCCGTCAGCACCTCGCCGCGCTTCCCCGGGCGCAGGAAGGTCACCGCGCAATGCTGCGCCACCGCCCGCTGATCGTAGGCGTTGCACGCGAAGGCGAAGGCCGAATCGGCGAGAGCGAAGATGAAGCCGCCGTGGCAGGAGCCGTGGCCGTTGACCATGTCGTCGCGCACCCGCATCGACAGCACCGCTTCTCCCGGCCCGGCATGGTCGAGGGATAGGCCGAGCCCCTGGCTCGCCCGGTCCTCCGCCCACATCGCCGCGGCGCAGGCGCGGGCCGTCTCCTCCGGCGTCACCGGGAGCGTCCGGTGAAGCGCGCAGGGCGCTTGTCCAGGAAGGCCGCCACGCCCTCGCGGTAATCCGGCGAGCGTCCGGCCTCGCCCTGCAGGTCGCGCTCGACGGCGAGCTGCGCCTCGAGGTCGTTCGTCTCCGAGGCGTCGAGCGCCCGGCGGATCAGCGCCAGGCCGTAGGTCGGCGCCTGCGCCAGCTGCGCCGCGAGGCGATGCGCCTCCCCCATCAGCTCGGCGTCGTCGATCACCCGCCAGATCATGCCCCAGGCTTCCGCCTGCTCGGCGGTGATCGGCTCGGCCAAGAGCGCCATGCCGCGGGCGCGCGCCCGGCCGGCGAGGCGCGGCAGCAGCCAGGTGCCGCCGGCATCCGGGATCAGCCCGAGCTTGGCGAAGGCCTGGAGAAACTTGGCCGAGCGCGCCGCCAGTACGAGGTCGCCGTGGAAGGCGAGGCTGGCGCCCGCGCCCGCCGCCACGCCGTTGACGGCGCAGATCAGCGGCATCGGCAGGTCGCGGATCTGCGTCACCAGCGGGTTGTAGAATTCTTCGAGGGTGCGCGAGAGGTCGGGCTCGACGTCCGGCGCGAAGTTGCGGGCGGCGAGGTCCTGGCCGGCGCAGAAGCCGCGGCCGGCCCCGGTCAGGATCAGCGCCCGGCATTCCGGATCGGCGGCGGCGTCGCTCAAGGCGCTCCGCAGGGCCAGATGCAGCGGCTCGTTGAAGGCGTTGAGCCGGTCGGGCCGGTTGAGCACCAGCACGCGGTAGCCCGCATGATGCTCCGTCAGCACGAGAGTTTCGCCTTGTGCCTCGCTCATGGTGCGCCCTCCCCGTCGCGCCTGTGCCGGCCATCGCCGCCGGCGCGATCTATTGACCAACCGGACGGTAAATTATAAAGCTGTGCGGGCGAAGTCAAACGCGCGTGCCGTTAGCCGAACGCCAGGGTGGACGGAGAGCGCGCGGGGCTGCAAAGCACCAACGGGCGGGCTCGCGGAGGCCCGTGACGCCAGCGACCGGAGTTCAACCGGCGCGGCTGAAGGGGAGGAACATCACCATGAAGCGCATCATCTGGGCGCTCGCCCTCGCCGGCACCGTGCTGGCCGGCCCCGTGCTGGCGCAGCCGATCAAGATCGGCGTCACCATCGCCAAGACCGGCCCGGCGGCCTCGCTGGGCATCCCGCAGGCCAACACCGTGACGCTGCTGCCGACCGAGATCGGCGGCCAGAAGGTCGAGTGGATCGTCCTCGACGACGCCACCGACACCACCAAGGGCGTCGCCAACGCCCGCAAGCTCGCGAGCGACGACAAGGTCGACGCCATCGTCGGCTCCTCCGTGACCCCGGTCTCGCTGGCGCTGATCGAGGTCGCGGCCGAGGCCAAGGTGCCGCTGATCAGCCTTGCCGCCTCCTCCAAGATCGTCGCCCCGATGGACGACAAGCGCCGCTGGGTGTTCAAGGCGCCGCAGAACGACGGCCTGATGGCCGAGGCGATCGCCACGCACATGGCGAAGGCCGGCGTGAAGTCGGTCGGCTTCGTCGGCTTCAACGACGCCTATGGCGACGGCTGGCTCGCCGAGATCACCCCCCGGCTCGAGGCCAAGGGCATCAAGCTCGCCGCGACCGAGCGCTTCGCCCGCACCGATACCAGCGTCACCGGCCAGGTGCTGAAGGTGATGGCGGCCAAGCCCGACGCGGTGCTGATCGCGGGTTCCGGCACCCCCGCGGCGCTGCCGCAGAAGACGCTCAAGGAGCGCGGCTACGCCGGCAAGTACTACCAGACCCACGGCGTCGCCAATGCCGACTTCCTGCGCGTCGGCGGCAAGGACCTCGAGGGCACGGTGCTGCCGGCCGGTCCGCTGCTGGTGGCCGAGCAGCTGCCGGAATCGAACCCGGTGCGCAAGGTCGCCCTCGACTACACCAAGGCCTACGAGGCGAAGTTCGGGGCAGGCTCGCTGGCGACCTTCGGCGGCCACGCCTACGATGCCGAGGTGCTGCTGGCGAACGCGATCCCCGTCGCGCTCAAGACCGCCAAGCCCGGCACGCCGGAGTTCCGCACGGCGCTCCGCGACGCGATCGAGGGCCTGAAGGAGGTCGTCTACACCAACGGCGTCGTCACCATGACCCCGACCGACCATGTCGGCCAGGACGACCGCGCCCGCGTGATGGTGACGATCGAGAACGGCAAGTGGAAGCTCTTGTCGGCGACGAACTGACGGGCGGGGCTACCGCCTCGACCTGTTCGAGAAGCTAGTAAAGCGCGGGATCCCCTCTCCCGTGTGGGAGAGGGGTAGGGATGAGGGTGGCGCGCTTCAGTGTAAAGCTGAGAGCGTCATGCTGGCAGCGGAACGGTCCAGCCTTCTTGCGGCACCGTCTCCACCCTCACCCCTAGCCCCTCTCCCACACGGGAGAGGGGGACACGCCCTAAGCTTCTTTCGGATGGATCAAGCGGAAGCCACGCGAGGTCGCCGCGCACCTTCTGTCGCGCGCGGGACCCGTCTCGATAAAGACATTCCCGAAGACGCCCCGAGCCCTCCCCCGTGGACGCCACGATCCTCCTTCTCCTCCTCCAGGACGGCGTCGTGAACGGCGCGATCTACGCGCTGATCGCCCTGTCGCTGGTCCTGGTCTTCACCGTCACGCGGGTGATCCTGATCCCGCAGGGCGAGTTCGTCGCCTACGGGGCGCTGACGCTCGCGAGCCTGGAGACCGGCACCCTGCCGGGCACAGTGCCGCTGCTCCTCGGCCTCGGCGGTCTCGCCTTCCTGGCCGATTGCGCCGAGGCGCGCCCGACGATGAGCGGGCGCGTGCTCGCGCGCCTCGCGCTGCGCGACCTCGCCTTGCCGGCCGTGGTCGCGCTCGCGGCCTGGCTCCTCGCGCCGATGAAGCCCGGCCTCGTCGTCGAGATCCTGCTGACGCTGGCCATCGTGACGCCGATGGGCGGGTTCCTGCACGCGGTGGCGTTCCGGCCCCTCGCCCACGCCTCGGTGCTGGTGCTGCTGATCGCCTCGGTCGGCGTCCACCTGGCGCTGACCGGCCTCGGCCTCGTGTTCTTCGGCGCCGAGGGCTCGCGCACCCCGCCTTTGTCGGAAGCCTCGTTCCCGGCCGGCCCCCTGCTGGTCAGCGGGCAGTCGCTGTGGATGATCGGCCTGACCCTCGCGATCATCGTGGCGCTCTGGCTGTTCTTCTCGCGCACGCTGCTGGGCAAGGCGCTGATCGCAACGGCCGTCAACCGCCTCGGCGCGCGGCTGATGGGCATCGCGCCCTCCCTCGCCGGCCGGCTCAGCTTCTCCGTCGCGGCCTTCATCGGGGCCTTATCGGGCGTGCTGATCGCGCCGCTCACCACCGTCTACTACGACACCGGCTTCCTCATCGGGCTGAAGGGCTTCGTCGCCGCGATCATCGGCGGGCTCGCGAGCTATCCGGCCGCCGCCGCCGCCGCGATCCTCGTCGGCATCATCGAATCCGTCGCCTCCTTCGAGGCCAGCGCCTTCAAGGAGGTGATCGTGTTCATGGCGATCATCCCGGTCCTGCTCTGGCGCTCCCTGCGCTCGGCCCCGGTGGAGGACGAGGAATGACCATGCCCGCCCGCCTCACGCCCACCACCTTCCTGGCCGGCCTCGCCGCGCTCGTCGTCGTCGCCCTGCCGTTCCTGCCCGGCGTGCCGCCGTTCTGGCTCACGCTGCTGACCTATGCGGGCCTCTCGGCCATCGTGGTCACCGGGCTCGTGGTTCTGACGGGCGTCGCCGGCATCACCTCCTTCGGGCAGGCGATGTTCGTCGGCATCAGCGCCTACGCCACCGCCCTTCTCACCACGCAAGGCGGGCTGTCGCCCTGGCTGTCCCTGCCGGTGGCGCTGCTCCTGTCGGCCGCCGCCGCCTGGGTGATCGGCGCGATCACGCTCCGGCTCTCGGGCCATTACCTGCCGCTCGGCACGATCGCCTGGAACATCTCGTTCTTCTACGTGCTCGGCAACACCGACGCGCTCGGCCGCTACGACGGCCTCACCGGCCTGCCGCCCATCGCGATTCTCGGCCATCCGATCCTCGGCGGCGGCGAAGCCCTGCTGCTGACCTGGGGATGCTTGGGCCTCTGCCTGTGGCTCACCCACCGCCTCTTACGCTCGCGCACCGGCCGGGCGATCCGGGCGCTCAAAGGGGGCGTCGTGGCGGCGGAATCCTTCGGGGTCGACACGGCGCGGGTGAAGATCGTCGCCTTCGTCTACGCAGGCCTGCTGGCGGCCCTGTCGGGCTGGCTCTACGCCCACATCCAGCGCGCCATCAACCCGACGCCGTTCGGCATCAATGCCGGCATCGAGTACCTGCTGATGGCGGTGATCGGCGGTGCCGGCTCGATCGGCGGCGGCGTCTTCGGCGCGGTGCTGGTGACGGTGCTGAAGGACCAGCTCCAGAACGTGCTGCCGCTGGTCTTCGGCGCGCAGGGCAACTTCGAGGCGATCGTGTTCGGGATCCTGCTGGTGCTGATGCTCCAGCGCGCCCCCGACGGGCTGTGGCCGCTGCTCGTCCGGCGCTCCGTCGCGGCGCCGCCCGATCGCGGCCCGGTGACCGAGACCTTGCCACCCCGCCCGGCCGCCGCCCCCGGCACGGTGCTGCTGGAGGCCGCCAACCTCAAAAAGACCTTCGGCGGCCTCGTCGCCGTCAACGACATCGGCTTCCAGGTCGCGGCCGGCGAGGTGGTGGCGCTGATCGGGCCGAACGGTGCCGGCAAGAGCACCACCTTCAACCTCGTCACCGGCGTGGCGCGCCTCACCGCCGGCGCCGTGCGGTTCGCCGGCCGCGACGTCGCGGGCCTCCCGGCCCGGCGCATCGCCCGGCTCGGCTGCGCCCGCACCTTCCAGCACGTCAAGCTCGTCGCCGGCATGTCGGTGATCGAGAACGTGGCGCTCGGCGCCCATCTGCGCGGCTCGGCCGGGCCGGTCCGCGGCGCGCTCGGCCTCGACGCGGCGGAGGAGGCGGCGCTCTTCGCCGAGGCCGACCGCCAGCTCGCCCGGGTGGGTCTCGCCGCCTGCCGCGACCTGCCGGCCGGGAGCCTGGCGCTCGGCCAGCAGCGCATCGTCGAGATCGCCCGGGCGCTCTGCCTCGGGCCTCAGCTTCTCCTCCTCGACGAGCCGGCCGCGGGCCTGCGCCACCAGGAGAAGCAGGCGCTCGGCGACCTCCTGCGCCGCCTGCGCCAGGAGGGGTTGGGCATTCTCCTCGTCGAGCACGACATGGATTTCGTGATGGGGCTCGCCGACCGGCTGGTGGTGATGAATTTCGGCGCCAAGCTGAGCGAGGGCGCGCCGGCGACCGTGCGCCGCGACCCCGCCGTGGTCGAGGCCTATCTGGGGAGCGCCGCATGACGCAAGCAATGCTCGAGGCGGACAACCTCTCCGTCGCCTACGGCAAGGTCGAGGCGGTGCGCGGCGTGTCGCTGACGGTCGAGCCCGGGCGGCTCGTCACGGTGCTGGGCGCCAACGGCGCCGGCAAGACGACGCTGCTCAACGCCCTGATGGGGGTGCTGCCGGCCCGCGGCCGCCTCCTCTTCGAGGGGCGCGACCTGACGCGGCTGCCGGTCGAGGCGCGAGTGGCGCAGGGCCTGAGCCTGATCCCCGAGCGCCGCGAGCTGTTCTCGACCATGAGCGTCGAGGACAACCTGAAGCTCGGCGCCTTCCGGTTCCGCGCGACCGGCGGGGGCGGCGACTTGGACGAGATGTACCGCCTCTTCCCCCGCCTCGCCGAGCGCCGGCGCCAGCACGCCGGCACGCTGTCGGGGGGCGAGCGCCAGATGCTCGCCATGGCCCGCGCCCTGATGGGCCGCCCACGCCTCCTGATGCTCGACGAGCCGAGCCTCGGCCTCGCGCCGCTCATCGTCGCGGAGGTGATGCGCACGGTGGCGCGCCTGCGCGACGAGGGGGTGGCGATCCTCCTGGTCGAGCAGAATGCCCGCGCGGCGCTCCAGATCGCCGATTACGGCTACGTCCTCGACGGCGGCAGCGTGGTGCTCCAGGGCGACAGCGGCACGCTGCAGGGCGATGCCCGGGTGGTCGAGACCTATCTCGGCAGCCTCTCGGTCGACGAGCCGCCGAGCCGCGTCGCCGCCGGGCGTTGAAACGGGGATTTTCGCCTGGGGTGCCGGGCCGGGCTCTGCCCATGGTCGCGGTCGCGCTATCGTTGAGGGTAGACTGGCTGGCGGCTCGATTTGCGCCGGAGCCCGTTTCGGCTCGCCTGACAGGCTCAATATCCTCAGGGTCATTCCGGGGCCGCGCAGTGGAGCCCGGACTCCAGAAACGCTGATGCTGAAGGATGAAGCGGAACGAGCGCCGCCTTATTCTGAACCCTCTGCGGTTCTGGGCGCGCGGCACCCCGGGCTCAGCTGCGCGGCCCCGGAATGACCCTGAGGGCTTCAATCCTGCGCAAGCTAAGAGAAAAGGCCCAACATGGAGCCTGTTCGTGCCACATCGCAGCACAGCTCGGGTTCGACGCACCCGCCGTGGAATTATATTGCAGAAAATCAGCCGTCGAGTGTCTTGGTGGGCCCGGTAGGACTCGAACCTACAACCAGACCGTTATGAGCGGTCGGCTCTAACCATTGAGCTACAGGCCCTCGGTCCTCGTCCCTATGTCCCCGGGCGCTTCCGCGGCAGAGACGGCGACGCAAGACCTGCCCGTAGGTACCTGGGGACCACGGCGTCGGCAAGCCCTTTGCCAAGCCCACTTTGCCAGGTTCCTTGCGCAGGTCCGATGCCGCAGCGGCGCGACGCCGGCCGATCACGACTCTCGCCCTGGACGAGGCGTCAGCGCGCGGCCTGCTCCATGCCCGGCGACGACGTGAATCCCATCGTGTCCTTCTCCGCGTCTCCCATCGCCGCGCCCACATGCGCCAAGGGGCGGCTGCCGGATCGGGGTGCGGCGGGCAGAGCGGCCTCGGGCTGGGCGCAGAACAGCCCGACCGTGTCCTTCTCCGGGTTGCCGGTGGTCGGGCCGACGCGCATCGGCAGGTACAGCGGGCAGCGTGCCGCTGCGGGCACCAGAGAGCCGGCGATCAACAAGGCCGCGAACGGCGCAGCGAACAAGCGCATCTCTCCCTCCCGGGATCCCGGTTATTGTCTGTATGCCGAAAGACTGCGTGGTCTACGCGGCCGATCGGGCAGCATCTATCTGCCGATTCGAGTCCGGTCGCGTCATCAGATTGAAGGACATCGCTGTATTGTCTGGCACGCCGAACCGGAATTCGCGTGCGTAGCCGCGCGCCTCGCCGTCCTCGCCCTGCCCGCGCCGGCACCGGCCGGAACGCCACTGCGGCGGCCCGGTGGCATTTCATGCCGTCGCGCGCGAAACCGGAGGGGAATGTGCCGGCCAAAGGCCCGATCGCTCGATTGCGGGGCGTGGCAAAAGCGGCAAAACTCCTCCAAGCCTCCTCCGAGCCTCCGCGCCGACGACGAACAAGACAGACCCCGATGAAGCTCGACAGGATCGACCTGAAAATCCTCTCCGAACTGCAGAAGAACGGCCGCATCACCAATGTCGAGCTTGCCGAACGGGTGAACCTGTCGCCGAGCCCCTGCCTGATGCGGGTGAAGAAGCTGCAGAGCGAGGGCTACATCGCGAACTACTCGGCGCAGATCAACCTGTCGAAGCTCGGCCAGGCCCTGACGGTCTTCACCGAGGTGACGCTCAAGAACCACCGCCAGGCCGACTTCGCCCGGTTCCTGGCCGCGATCGAGAAGATCGATTCGGTGATGGAGTGCCACCTGATCTCCGGCGGCTACGACTATCTGCTCAAGTTCGTCACCGTTGACGTCATCGAGTACCAGACGACGATGGAGCGGTTGCTCGATCTGGACATCGGCATCGAGCAGTATTTCAGCTTCGTCGTGCTGAAGTCGCCGATCGTGCGGTCGTACCTGCCGCTCGACACGATGTTCCGGCTCTGACGACCGCGCCCGGGATCCCCGACGCGGTTATCGTTGCGCGAAGACCCGGGTGAGCTCGGGATCCTGCGTCAGGCCGTCGAGCCAGCCGGTCCGCAGCTGCGGCACCGAAGAGAACAGCAGCCGCGCATAAGCGTGCGTCGGGTGTCCGCCATTCACGTCGGGGCGGAGCTGTTCGACCTTCTCGCCCTTGTACATCACCACCACCTCGTCGCAGACCGCCCGCACGGTCTCGATGTCGTGGCTGATGAACAGGTAGGACAGCGACAGTTCGCGCTGCAATTCCTTCAGGAGATCGATGATCGCGGCGGCCACCACCGTGTCGAGGGCCGAGGTGATCTCGTCGCACAGGATCAGCCGGGCATCCGCCGCGAGGGCACGGGCGAGGTTGATGCGCTGCTTCTGCCCACCCGAGAGCTCGCCGGGGCGGCGATGGCGCAGGGGCCGGGGCAGCCGCACCATGTCGAGCAACTGCTCGATCCGCGCCTCGCGCTCGCGACCGCCCATGCCGTGGTAGAAGGCGAGCGGCCGGGCCAGAATCTCGCCGACCGACTGGTGCGGGTTGAGCGCGGTGTCGGCGGACTGGAACACGATCTGCAAATCGCGAAGATCCTCGCGGCGGCGCCTGCGGAAGTCGGGTGCCAGAATCCGGCCGTCGAGCCGGATCTCGCCCTTCGCCGCCGGCAGGATGCCGGCGATCACCCGGGCGAGGGTGGACTTGCCGCAGCCCGATTCGCCGACGATGCCGAGGTTGCGACCGCGGGCGAGCGTCAGGTCGACGCCCTTGAGGATGCGCAGGGCCGGCAGGCCCTCTTCGTCCGGCTTGCCGTAGCCGGCCACCACGTCGCGCACCACGAGGAGCGGCGCCTCGTCCTGGTCGAGGGGAGTCGCGCGCGGCGCGGCAGCCGGGCGGAAGGCCGCCAGCAATTCGCGGGTATAGGGGTGCTGCGGGCGCTCCAGGATGTCGGCCGTGCGCCCCTCCTCCCGGATCTCGCCGTGGCGCAGCACGATGATCCGGTCGGCGATCTGCGCCACCACGGCGAGGTCGTGCGAGACGTAGACGCCGGCGATACCGCCCTTGCGCATCACAGACTTGAAGGCGCGCAGCACCTCGACCTGGGTGGTGACGTCGAGGGCCGTCGTCGGCTCGTCGAAGATCACGAGCTTGGGGTCTCCGATCAGCGCCATCGCAGCCGAGAGGCGCTGCAATTGGCCGCCCGAGACCTGATGGGGGTAGCGCTCGCCGATCGTGTCGGGGTTGGGGAGCGCGAGCGCCCGGAACAGCGCGACCGCCTTGGCGCGGGCCTCGGCGATCGGCATCGTGCCGTGGATGCGCACGACCTCGACCACCTGGTCCATGATCGTGTGGGCGGGATTGAAGGCGGCGGCCGCGCTCTGGGGCACGTAGGAGACCAGCGACCCGCGCATCGCGGCGCGCCGGCTCTCGGGCAGCGACCCCATCTCGACGCCGTCGAGGGTGACGGTGCCGCCGGTGACCCGGCAGCCGGGGCGGGTATAGCCCATCAGGTCGAGGGCGATCGTGGTCTTGCCCGACCCGCTCTCGCCGATCAGGGCGACGATCTCGCCCTCGTCGATATCGAACGAGACGCCGCGGATGATCTCGACGGTGCGGCCCGCATCGGTGCGCGCCGCGATCCTCAGGTCGCGGACTTCGACGAGGCGGCTCATGCGTCTTCGCTCCGGTCGCGGATCTTCTGGGGCAGGTTGTCGATGAGCAGGTTCACGCTGATCGTCAGGCTGGCGATGGCGATGAGCGGGAAGATCACCGCCGGCGCGGCGAGGGACAGGCCGCCGATATTCTCCTTCACCAGCGCCCCCCAATCGGCGTTCGGCGGCTGCACGCCGAGTCCTAGGAAGGACATGCTGGAGAGAAGCAGCACGATGAAGACGAAGCGCAGGCCGAGATCGGCCAGGACCGGGCCGACGATGCCCGGCAGGATCTCGGCGCGGATGAGATAGCCGAGCCGCTCGCCGCGCACCCGCGCCACGGTGACGTAGTCCATCGCGTTGACGTTGACGGCGAGCGCCCGGGCGAAGCGGTAGGACCCGGGAATGTAGATGACGGCGAGCGTCAGGATCAGGACCGGGATCGAGGAGCCGACCGCCGCCACCAGCACCAGGGCCAGGATCTTGCTCGGGATCGAGATCAGCGCGTCGAGGAAGCGGCTGAGCGCGGCGTCGAAGAACCCGCCGACCACCGCCGCCGCCATGCCGAGGGTGACGCCGGAAAAGCAGGCGATCGCGACCGCGGCCAGCGAGATCCCCACCGTGTAGCGGGCGCCGAACAGGATGCGCGAGAGCACGTCGCGCCCGAGATAGTCGGTCCCCATCGGGTAGGCGCCCGAGACCGGCTGGAAGAAGTCGAAGTCGACGATCTCGCCGACCGGGTGGGGCGCGATCAGCGGCGCGATCACCGCGACGGCCGCCCAGGCGAGGATCACCAGGAAGGCGACCGCGCCGACCGGGCTGATCCGGTAGCCGAGGCGCCAGCGCCGAGCCGGCCGCGTGCTGGACAGGGAGACGCTCATGCGTGGCGCAGCCTCGGGTTGGAGACGATGGTGACGATGTCGGCGACCGTGATCAGCAGCAGGTAGGCGAGGCAGAACACCATCGCGCAGCCCTGGATCAGCGGCAGGTCGCGGGTCGACACCGCGTCGAGCATCAGCTTGGCGATGCCCGGATAGTTGAAGATCGTCTCGACGATGATGACGCCGCCCAAGAGGTAGGACAGGGAGAGCGCCACCGCATTGACGATCGGCCCGAGCGCATTCGGCAGGGCGTGGTGCAGCACCATGCGGCGACGCGAGGCGCCCTTGAGCAGGGCCATCTCGACGTAGGGCGTGTTCAGGGTCTCGATCACGGCGGCCCGCGTCATGCGGATCATCTGCGCAGAGACGACGAAGCTCAGCGTCAGCACCGGCATCGCATAGGCCTTGAGGAGGCCCCCGATCGTCGTGACGTCGCCGGTCATCGACAGGGCCGGCAGCCAGCCGAGATACACGGCGAAGACGATCACCGAGAGGGTCGCGACCATGAATTCCGGCACGGAGATCACCGCGATGGTGAAGACCGCGACGATCCGGTCGACGAGCGTGCCGCGCAGGATGGCGGCGGTGACCCCTAAGGTCAGCGCGACCGGCACCGAGATCGCCGCCGTCACGCCGGCGAGCTTGAGCGAGTTCGACAGCCGGCCGGCGATCTGCTCGGCGACGGGGATGTTGTTGACGTAGGAGATACCGAGATCGCCCGTCGCGAGGTTCTTCAGCCAGATCAGGAAGCGCAGGGCGGCGGGCTGGTCGAGATGCATGGCGGTCCGCAGGCCCTTCACCGCCTCCGGCGTCGCCGCCTGGCCGAGCAGGATCTGCACCACATCCCCCGGCAGGAGCGCGGTCGCGAAGAAGATGACCACGGCGACGATCAGCAGCGTCACCACCGTGACCACCACGCGGCCCGCGATCATGCGGAGGATGAGAGTGTTCATGGGCGCTCCCGCGCTGGCCGCGACGACGAGGGCGGTCCCGGGGGCGGCGGACCGCCCCCGGGACCCATGGGTTGTTACGCCCCGAACCAGGCGTACTCGGCGAGGCCGTAGGCCATCATGCCGCCGAGCGGGTTCGCCACCAGCCCCTTCAGCTTGGGCGAGACGCCGTCGAGGTTCGACTGGAAGGCCGGGATGATGGTGCCGGCCTCGTTGGCGACCATCGCCTGCATCTCGCCGTAGATCTGCTTGCGCTTGGGCATGTCGAGGGCGCCTCTCGCCTCGAGCAGCATCGCGTCGAACCTCTCCGACTTGTAGCGGCTCTCGTTCCACGGCGCCGCCGACTGGTAGAACTGCGAGAAGATGATGTCCGGGGTCGGGCGGGCGTTGATGTTGCCGAAGCCGACCGCGTCCTTGAGCCAGTGATTCGACCAGTAGCCGTCCGAGGGGACGCGGTCGATGACGAGGTTCAGCCCGATCTTGCCGCCCGCCTGCTGCAGCACGGCGGCGTAGTCGGCCGAGCTGCTGGCGGCGTCCGAGGCCACCATGCGGATCTCCGGGCCGAGCAGGCCGGCCTTCTGGAACAGGGACTTCGCCCGCTCCGGATCGAACTCGCGCTGCTTGAGCTCGGCGTTGAAGTAGGGGCTCCACGGCGGGACCGGCTGGTCGTTGGCGATCTCGGCGAGGCCGCGCAGCACCGACTTCTGGATCACCTGGCGGTTGATCAGGGACTTGAAGCCCTCGACCACCCCGGCCTTGTCGCCCGGCGCGAGGTCGAGGCGGATGTTGAGGTTGGTGTAGGTGCCGAGCTTGCTGATGAACGGGGCGATCGCCGGATTGCCCTCGATGATCCGCAGCGAGCGCGGGTTGAGATTGGCGCCGACATGGATGTCGCCGGACAGGACCGCGTTGAGGCGCGCCGACTCGTCCGAAATGGCGAAATACTCGAAGGTGTCGAAGTAGGGACCCGACGACTTCCAGTAGTTGGTGTTGCGGGCGACGATCGAGCGGACGCCCGGCTTGAACTCCTTGAGCACGAACGGCCCGGTGCCGTTGCCCTTGGTGAAGTCGGTGGTGCCGTCGGCCACGATCATGAAGTGGTGCAGGGCCAGGATCGTCGGCAGGTCGGCATTGGCGGCCGTGAGCGTGATCGTCGCCGTCAGGTCGTCGGCGGCGGTGACGTCGGCGAACTGCTTGGCGATGGTGGCGACCTTCGAGCCGGTGGCCGGATCGAGGTGGCGCTTCAGCGAGTAGACCACGTCCTTGGCGGTCAGGCTCTTGCCGTCGTGGAAGGTCACGCCCTTGCGCAACTTGACGGTCCAGGTCTTCGCGTCGGCGCTCTCGACGCTGTCGGCCAGCTCCATCGTCAGCTGGCCGGCGCCGTTGATGTAGGTCAGCCGGTTGTAGAGGGCGCAGCAGCGGGTGTAGTCGGTGGCGTTGGAGGCCTTGGCCGGGTCGAGGGTGTCGGCGGTCGAGGCCGAGAAGCCCGCGATCTTGAGGTGGCCGCCCTTGATCGGCTCGGCGGCGAGCGCCGCGCCGGCGCGGCCGAGAATCGCGGTGCCGGCCGAGAGGGCGACACCGCCCGCCAGCATCATCCTGAGCAATTCGCGCCGGTCGGCGCCGCGCCGGATGGCGGTCTCGACCATCGCGTCGTCACCGGGAGTCCAGTTGGCCATCCTGTCGCTCATCGCAAGTCTCCTGGTGCGACGGTGATCCGTCGTCGGCTTGAAAGATCGGGACGCTCTTCGCGTCGATGCGGGCCACATCCCGCGACGACGGTCGTGACGAGGACGCGAACGGACCGGGAGTTCACGAGCCCTGGCAAGAGCCCGGGACGCGGGCGACATCCGGTCTCGCGGGCCGTGACGCTCCTATCGTGCCGCTCCGCGCCTGCGGCGGGAGGGCCGCCCGACGCCGCCGGCGATCCGGGCGGCGGCGGGTGAAATTCCGCGGATGGCGCAATGTCCGTGCCATCCGATCCCGTCCGGCGCCCTCACCCTCCGGAGGATCGAGGCCCGGCCCGGCTCTCAATGGAAGCAGTGTGGCGGATCCGCCTCGCGGTTTGCACCGAAACGACGGAGGGGGACGGCACAAAATTCCGAATCTTCGGTCCCGGCAAAATTTATGCGGCGGGTCGCCGCGCGCCGCTCCGGCGACGACCCGGCATGTCCGGCTCTGTTACAGCTTGGGCGGTGCGGGGCGTCGTGCAGTCGAGGGCGAGGTGACGTTTTTGTTTTGGCAGAACAGAGGGGGCGTGCAGCTCCGCATCGACTGGCGTGAGCGCCGGATCGGGGACGACCGCTTCCGGCCGGCGGCGTTCCTCTACGGATCCGGGGCGGAGCCATTTGTGGAACGCGGCGAGCGGGGGATGTCCGGTCTCGTCGGAATGGCGGGCCGCGCGGATCGCTGGTCCCGGCGACGCGCCGGCGATGCCGGGGGCGAGGGGCGATGCGCAACAATCTGCTGCGGTCGCAACCTCTGCCCTGAGCCGCTCACTCCCATCCGATTGAAGCCGCCATGCCAGAACCCTTCCCCCTCTGCAAAGGGCTGTCTGGGGAAAGGAGATGGCGCGTCTCCCCTCTCCCGTTTGGGAGAGGGGCCGGGGGGATCGAAGATCCCGCGTGAGGGTGGCTCGGCTTCAGGATGAAGCTTGGACCGTAGAGCTGCGCAGCTCTACGGTTCAGGGTCATTGCGGCACCCGAGCCACCCTGCGCGATCTTCGATCGCCCCCACCCCTCTCCCAAACGGGAGCGGGGATCCCGCGCTTGATTTTCGGAAAAATTTCGCCCGGGCAGCCCTGCACCTGCAAAGAATGGAAAAGTTTCCCCCGGCCAGCCAGACACGAAAAAGGCGGCCTCCCGGCCGCCTCACCCATTCCCGACGATATGCTGCGTCAGTTCCTGCTCACTCGTAGACGCAGACGTAGATCTTGCGCACCGTCTCGATCGTGCGCCAGATGCCGACGAAGCCGGGCTTCATCACGAAGCTGTCGCCGGCCCGGTAGGTCCGGGTCTCGCCGCCCGTCTCCTCGATCTCGACCAGGCCGGAGAGGATGTGGCAGAACTCGAAGGTGGTGCCCTTGATCGAGTGGGTCTCGCCCGGGGTCGCCTCCCAGATGCCGGTCTTGATCATCCCGTCCCGGGTGTCGTCCTGCGCCCAGGTCTTGAAGGCCGGCGAGCCCGCGATCAGGCGCTCGGGCAGCGGCAGGGCCTCCTTGGGGGGAAAGCGCGGATCGGTGTCGAGGGTGACGAGAAGGCTCATGCCGGTCTCCTGGGCTTGTAGGGTGTCGGGATCCGCGGCCGCGCCGGTCGCCGGCGGCAAGCGGATCGACGCGGAAGACCGGCGGCGCAGAGCCGGCTTCCCCTTGAACCGGCACGAGCTTAACGGCGGGAACCCGGGGCTCCTGCCGTAAACCGGGAGGCTTCGGTCGAAAATTCCGAAGACCGCCCGATCTCCAGCGGAATTGTCGGCGCAGTCCGGGTCATTGTGTGGCGAGCGGTGGCGCCATGGCGGTGCGGCGCGGGCCTCGAGCCCGACGTGTCGCCCGCACGGCGCCGGCCGGCAAGGAGAGGATGTGGTGACGACGCCCCCCAACACGATGCGGCTGAAGTCCTTCGAACTCGCCACGCAGGACATCGCCACCGTCGACGTGGAAGCGCTCCACGGCCTGTCCCTCGGGGTCGAGTGGCCGCATCGCCCGGGCGACTGGGAGGCCCTGCGGGCCCTCGGGCACGGCGTCGCCGCCATCGACGAGATCGGCCGCGTCTTCGGCTCGGCGATGTGGTTTCCCCACGGCGAGAATTGCGCGACGATCGGCATGGTCATCACCTCGCCGCGGCTCCAGACCCATGGCGGCGGGCGCTGGATGATGGAGCGCATCCTCCGGCAATGCGGCGAGCGCCGGCTGATCCTGAACTCGACCCGCGCCGCCTATCGCCTCTACGTCTCGCTCGGCTTCGAGCCGCAGGCCACCGTCTACCAGTGCCAGGGCCACGCGACGCCGGCGGCCGCGCCCCTGCCCGGCCTCGCCGACGCGGTCGAGGTGCTCGCGCCGGCCGATCTCGACGAAGTCGCGGCGCTCGACGCGGCCGGTTTCGGCGCCGAACGCCCCCGGCTGATGGCGCAGCTCGCCCGGACCGCCGAGATCCGCGGCCTGCGGTGCGACGGGCGCCTGGTGGGCTACGCCATGCGCCGGGCGTTCGGGCGCGGCCTGGTCATCGGCCCGGTCGTGGCGCAGGGCGAGGAGGAGGCCGCGGCGCTGGTCGCCAGCCTGCTCGCCGGCCTCGACGGTCAATTCGTCCGCCTCGACACCCGGCAGGAGACGGGACCCTTGCGCAGCTACCTCGAGGCGGCGGGCCTGCGCCTGTTCGACACGGTGCGGACGCTGACCCGCGGCGCCCCGCTCCCCACGGTCGAGCCCGGGCGCCCCGGCGTCTACGGGCTGGCGGCGCACGCCCTGAGCTAGACCGGGCGAATACACTCCTCGAAGTCCGTCGCGCACGGCGCGGACCGCCCTCCCCGACGGGCGGAGGCCGCGTCGCGCGCGCCCCATCGACCGGGACAAACCTGCCATGGACACCGCAACCCTCCCGGACCACCGGACCGCGGCCGACCCAGTCGCCCTTGTGCCGTTCGCGCCCGCGCACCTGCCCGGCGCGCTCGCGCTATCGCGAGAAATGTCCTGGCCCTACCGGCTCGAGGATTGGGACTTCGCCCTGCGGGTCGGCCGCGGCTTCGCCCTGGAGCGCGACGGCGCGGTGATCGGCACGGCGGCCTGGTTCCCCGACGAGGCGGACCACGCCACGATCGGCATGATCATCGTCGCGGGTGCGGCCCAGGGGCGGGGCTACGGGACGCGGCTGGTGGAGGCGCTGCTCGGCGCGGCCGGCCCCCGGACCCTGCTCCTCAACTCGACCGCCGAGGGCCGCGCGCTCTACGCGCGCTACGGCTTTCAGCCGGCCGGCACCGTCCGGCAGCACCAGGGCCCGTACCGGCACCGCGGCGCGGCCGCGCCGGATCCGGACCTGCGGGCGATGGCGCTGGGCGACCTCGGAGCGATCGCGGCGCTCGACCGGGCGGCGACCGGCTTCGCGCGGCGCCCGCTGCTGGAGCGCCTAATCGCAGCCGGCGAGGGCCGGGTGCTCCTGCGCGACGGCGCGCCGGCGGCTTACGCGATCACCCGGCCCTTCGGCCGCGGCCACGTGATCGGCCCGGTCGTCGCCGGCAGCCCGGACGAGGCGCGCCGCCTGATCGCAGCGTCGCTCGCCCGGCTCGACGGCCAGTTCGTGCGGATCGACGTCCCGGAGGGGGCCGGGCTCTCGCCGTGGCTCACCGGGAACGGCCTGCCGCAGGTCGGCGACGCCCTCACCATGGTGCGCGGCGCTCTCCCGCCGGCCGGGCCGGCGCGCCTCTTCGCCCTCGCCAACCAGTCGTTCCATTAGCGCGACGCGAAAAGCCCTCGCCCCTCCCGACCTCGAATCTCCCGGTGCCGCTATGAAGCTCACATCCTATTGGCTGGACACGTCGAACCCGTTCACGGGCGGCGCCACGGGGCCGGTCGAGGGCACGTGCGACGTCGCGGTGATCGGCGGCGGCCTGACCGGGTCCTCCGCCGCCCTGGCGCTCGCCAAGAAGGGCGCCCGCGTCGTCCTGCTGGAGGCCGACGTGATCGGCGGCGCCGCGTCCGGCCGCAACGGCGGCATGTGCAACAACGGCTTCGCGCAGGACTACGCCACCCTCTCGGGCAAGCTCGGCCAGGAGGCCGCCAACACGCTCTACCGCGCCTTCGATGCCGGGGTCGACACGGTCGAGCGGCTGGTGCGGGAGGAAGGGATCGATTGCAGCTTCGCCCGGGTCGGCAAGATCAAGCTCGCGGCGAAGCCCGAGCACTACGACAAGCTGGCGCGCAGCCAGGAGCTGCTCGCCGCGACCGTCGATCCGGACACCGAGATGGTCAGCCGCGCCGACCTCCCCGCCGAGATCGGGTCGCAGCGCTATTACGGCGGCCTGATCTACCGCAAGAGCGCGGCCCTGCATGTCGGGCGCTTCGTCCGGGGACTCGCCGAGGCCGCCGCCCGGCGCGGCGTCGCGGTCCACGAGCGCACGCCGATGACCAGCCTGAAGGCCGCACCGGGCGGCGGCCACCTCGTCGGCACGCCGAAGGGCACGGTGCGGGCGCGTCAGGTGCTGCTCGCCAGCGGCATCTCGCAGGCCGGGCCGCTCGGCTGGGTGCGCCGGCGCATCGTGCCGGTCGGCGCCTTCCTGATCGCCACCGAGCCGCTGCCCGTCGCGATGCTCGACCGGATGACCCCGCGCCGCCGCAACGCCACCGACACCAAGAACCTCGTCAACTACTTCCGCACCACGCCCGACAACCGGCTGCTCTTCGGCGGCCGCGCCCGCTTCGCGGTCTCGAACCCGGCCTCGGACGAGAAGAGCGGCGAGATCCTGCGCGCCGCCCTGCACGACGTCTTCCCCGAGCTGAAGGACGTGCGGATCGACTATTGCTGGGGCGGCATGGTCGACATGACCCGCGACCGCCTCCCCCGGGCCGGCGAGCGCGACGGGGTCTACTACTCGATGGGCTACAGCGGCCACGGCACCCAGATGTCGACCCTGATGGGCACCATCATGGCCGAGGTGATGGACGGGCGCGCCGAGCTGAATCCCTGGGGCGGCTTCGCCTGGCCGGCGATCCCGGGCCATTTCGGCCCGCCCTGGTTCCTGCCGGTGATCGGCGCCTATTACCGCCTCAAGGACCGTTTCCAATGACCGATCCGCTTCGGCACCTGATGCAGGCCGGGTTCCTCGGCCGCTTCTACAGCGACGGAGCGTGGCGCGAGCCGGCGGGGACGGAGCGCGCCGGCGTCGTCGACCCGGCGAGCGAGACGGTGATCGCCGAGGTCGCGCTCTGCGATCGAGACGACGTCGCGCACGCGGTCGCCGCCGCCAGGCGGGCCTTCCCGGTCTGGTCGCGCACGCGGGCCGCCGAGCGGGCCGCGCTCCTCGACCGGGTCCACGGGCTGGTGATGGAGCGGCTGGAGCTGTTCGCCCGGGCGCTGAGCGCCGAGATGGGCGCCCCGATCTCGTACGCGCGCCAGGCGCAGGTGCCGCTCGCCGCCGCCCATCTGCGGGTCGCCCGCGACCTGCTGGCGACCTACCCCTTCCTGTCGCAGCGCGGCACCACCGCCATCGCCCGCGAGGCGATCGGCGTCTGCGCGCTCATCACGCCGTGGAACTGGCCGCTCTACCAGATCACCGCCAAGGTCGGCCCGGCTTTGGCGGCGGGCTGCACGGTGGTGCTGAAGCCGAGCGAGCTGTCCCCCTTGAGCGCGCTCCTCTTCGCCGAGGTGATGCACGAGGCCGGCTGCCCGGCGGGCGTGTTCAACCTCGTCAACGGCACCGGGCCGGTGGTCGGCGAGGCGCTGGCGACCCACGAGCAAGTCGACATGGTCTCGATCACCGGCTCGACCCGGGCCGGCGTGCTGGTGGCGCAGGCCGCGGCCCCCACCGTCAAGCGCGTGGCGCAGGAGCTCGGCGGCAAGTCGCCGAACGTGGTGCTGCCGGACGCCGATCTCGCCCGCTGCATTCCCCACGGCGTCGCCGCGGCGATGCGCAATCTCGGCCAGTCGTGCAGCGCGCCGACCCGGATGCTGGTGCCCCGCACCCGCCTCGCCGAGGTCGAGGCCCTGGCGGGTCAAGCCGTGGCCGCGTTCGTGGTCGGCGATCCGCGGCGCGAGGCGACGAC
This sequence comes from Methylobacterium sp. 17Sr1-1, assembly GCF_003173775.1. Taxonomy (NCBI): domain Bacteria; kingdom Pseudomonadati; phylum Pseudomonadota; class Alphaproteobacteria; order Hyphomicrobiales; family Methylobacteriaceae; genus Methylobacterium; species Methylobacterium sp. 17Sr1-1. The sequence goes on from NZ_CP029552.1 coordinate 2,873,314, forward strand.
CCACGGCGCCATCGCCAACCGGGCGCAGTTCGACCGCATCCAGCAGATGATCCGGATCGGCATCGAGGAGGGCGCCAAGCTCGTCGCCGGCGGCCCCGGGCGGCCCGACGGCCTGACGACCGGCCTCTTCGCCCGCCCGACGATCTTCTCCGAGGTGCGCCGCGACATGGCGATCGCCCAGGAGGAGATTTTCGGGCCGGTCCTGGCGATCCTGCCCTACGACAGCGTGGACGAGGCAGTCGAGATCGCCAACGACACGATCTACGGGCTCGGCGCCCACGTGCAGGGCGCCGACCTGGACCACGTGCGGGCGGTGGCGGGACAGATCCGCGCCGGCCAGGTCCATCTCAACGCCCCGGACTGGGACCCGGCCGCGCCGTTCGGCGGCTACAAGCGCTCGGGCAACGGCCGGGAATACGGCCGCGAGGGCCTGGAGGAGTACCTGGAGACGAAGGCGATCCTCGGTTTCTACCGTTAGCCGGGACGGGGCCGGGGTCCGGGAGGATCACGGCTTCCGATAGGTCCGACACCACGTCGCCCCGTCATATCGGCTGCTCGGGAGCCGACCCCTTTTCCCGGACGAGTGCAGCGTCAGCGGAAGGAGATCCGGGATCCAGCAGAGAGAGTGCCGCGCAGCGGCTCTGTCTACTGTATCGTTGCAGACACAGAGACGCTTCGCGACTTTTTGTGCTGGATCCCGGATCTCCTTCCACTTCGTTTCAGTCGTCCGGGAAAGGGACGGACTGACGAGAATCGTATGGCTGGACTCCATTCTGACGTTGGATGTCTTGGCACTCTCAAGGCCGAGCCAAATCACCACCCGCCCCGTTCGGTGCAATTTCGGAAACGATCGTTTTCCATCGTTTCTGTTTCCAGCCAGAAACGCCGCAGACATACTCCCTCCATCGAAACGGCGCCGCACCGGCCGCCCCCGATGGAGACGACCATGACGAAGCCCTACACCCGCCTCGACCTCGACCAGGCCGTCGTCCTGCTCGTCGATCACCAGGCCGGCCTGATGTCGCTGGTGCGCGACCTCGACCCCGACCGCTTCAGGAACAACGTGCTGGCGGTGGCCGACCTCGCCGCCTACTTCAGGCTGCCGACCATCCTCACCACGAGCTTCGAGGAAGGCCCGAACGGCCCGATCATGCCGGAGCTGAAGGCCAAGTTCCCGGACGCGCCGTTCATCGCCCGGCCCGGCCAGATCAACGCCTGGGACAACCCCGATTTCGTCGCCGCCGTGAAGGCGACCGGCCGCAAGCAGCTGGTCATCGCCGGCGTCGTCACCGAGGTCTGCGTCGCCTTCGTCGCCCTGTCGGCCATCGCGGAGGGCTACGAGGTGTTCGCCGTCACCGACGCCTCCGGTACCTTCAACCCGGTGGTGCGCGACGGCGCCTGGAACCGGATGTCGGCGGCGGGCGTGCAGCTGGTGAACTGGTTCGCGGTCGCCTGCGAACTGCACCGCGACTGGCGCCGGGACGTCGAGGGGCTGGCGACGCTCCTCGGCGACCATATCCCGGATTACCGCAACCTGATGACGAGCTACGCCGCGCTCCGGGGCACGATCCCGAACGCGAATCCCGGCGCCTGAGCCACGCCATGACGATGCGGGAGTTTCGTGACATAGCGGCCTGCGCGCCGGCTCGCCCCATCCTTCGGGGAGGCGGGCCGGTCTCGGTCACGGGCTCTCCGGCATGGCGAAGATCGTCGCTCTCCACTACTTCGCGGTCGTCACCCGCTGCACGTCGCTGCGCGACGCCGCCACCCAGCTCGACATCCATCCGAACGTCCTGGCGCGGCACATCTCGCAGCTCGAATACTACATGGACGCGCCGCTCCTGGAGCGCAGTCCCCTCGGCATCCGCCTGACCGCGGCGGGCGAGCTGCTCGCCGCCAAGCTCGACCGGACGATCAACGAGCTCGACCACGTCGTCCGCCTGATCGACGACCTGAAGGGCCTGCGCGGCGGCCTCGTCGGCGTCCACGCCGCCGAGGGCGTCGCCTCGGCGATCCTGGTGCCGGTCCTCGCCGCCTTCGCCGCCCGCCACCCGCATGTCCGCGCCCGGCTGCGCACCGGAACCGCGAAGGACGCGGTGCGGGCGATCGAGGACGCCTCCTGCGACCTCGCCCTCACCTTCTTCGCCCCGGCCTCCGACGCGATCGCGGTGGTCAAGCGGGTGCGGCTGCCGCAATTCATCATCGCACCGCCGGACCACCCGGTGACGCGGGAGGGCGGCGCCGTTCCGGCCGCGCTCGCGCGCTATCGCTGGGTGCTGCCGGGCCCGGATTTCGGCGTGCGTACCTATCTCGACCGGGCGGCGGCAGAGGCCGGGTGCCGGATCGTGCCGACCTTCGAGGCCGCCTCCCTCGACCTCCAGCGCACGCTCATCGTGCAGGCCGGCGCCCTCGGGGTGCTGCCCCGCGCCACCGTGGCCGACGGCATCGCCGCCGGCACGATGGTCGCGGTGCCCTTCCCCGACACGATGCCGGTCGAGACCTCCCTCGACCTCTGCGTCCCGGCCGACCGCCAGCCGAGCTTCGCCGCCGAGCGCCTGCGTCGCGACCTGGAGGCCGCACTGCTCCAAGTCAGGGCCTGACCGCCCGGGAAGTGCCACGAAAAGCGGTGCACGCCTCGCACGATTTCGTCGTAGTCAGCCCGCCCGACCTCCCGCATCCTGCGACGGTCCGCGGCAGTTCGGACCATGGGCCGTCCTGCTCATGGGACAACCTGCGCGGCGCCGCGTCTGCTGTCCCGATATTTGCGTCGAGCTTGCGTCTTCACAACAATCCGTCGTTCCCGGCATCTTTCGGCAAGCTGGTCTGTCGATTGCATGCTCGGTCGCCGCGGGCAGCCTCGCCCGCCCCTGATGGCAGCGTCGACTTCGGCGAGCCTTGCGAGGAGACAACTTGATGGCGTTTCGTCGGTCCGTTCTCGGCCTCGTCGCCGCAACCGCGGCCCTGCTCGCCCCCGGAGTCGCGCCGGCGCAGACGCTCAAGGCGGTGATGCATTCGGACGTCAAGATCGTCGACCCGATCTGGACGACCGCCTACATCGTCCGCAACCACGGCTACATGATCTACGACACCCTGTTCGCACTCGACGGACAGGGCGAGGTCAAACCGCAGATGGTCGACACCTACACCGTGTCGCCCGACAACCTGACCTACACGTTCACCTTGCGCGACGGCCTGCTATGGCACGACGGCAAGCCGGTGGCGGCGGAGGATTGCGTCGCCTCGATCAAGCGCTGGGCGGCCCGCGATTCCCTCGGCCAGAAGCTGATGACCTTCGTCGAGGGCATGAGCGCCGACGACGCGAAGCGCTTCACCGTCAAGCTGAAGTCGCCGACCGGGCTCCTGCTGTTCGGCCTCGCCAAGCCGTCCTCGAACGTGCCGTTCATGATGCCGAAGCGGGTCGCCGAGACCGACCCGAACCAGCAGATCTCGGACTTCACCGGCTCCGGTCCCTTCGTGATGAAGACCGACGAGTGGAAGCCCGGCGACAAGATCGTCTATACCAAGTTCAAGGACTACAAGCCGCGCGCGGAGCCGGCCTCGGGCCTCGCCGGCGGCAAGGTGGTCAAGCTCGACCGGGTCGAGTGGCTGGCGATCTCGGACCAGCAGCAGGCGGTGAATGCCCTGCTCGCCGGGGAGATCGACCTGATCGAGCAGCCGGCCTACGACCTGATCCCGCTGCTCAAGGGCGATTCCGGCGTCCAGCTCGTCGATTACAATCCCCTCGGCCTGCAATACGCGATGCGGCCGAACCACCTGATCAAGCCCTTCGACAACCCGAAGGTGCGCCAGGCCCTGACCTACGCCCTCAACCAGACCGACTTCCTCCAGGCCGTGGTGGGCGACCCCGATTACTACAAGACATGCAAGGCGCTGTTCGTCTGCGGCTCGCCGCTCGCCACCGAGAAGGGGATGGACGGGCTGCTCGAATCGAACTTCGCCAAGTCGAAGCAGCTGCTGAAGGAGGCGAACTACGACGGCACGCCGATCGTCCTCCTGCACTCGACCGACCTGCAGACCCTGACCAATCTCGGCCCGGTCGCCAAGCAGCTGCTCGAGAAGGGCGGCTTCAAGGTCGATATGCAGTCGTCCGACTGGCAGACCGTGGTGGCACGCCGGGTGCGCAAGGATCCGGCCGACAAGGGCGGCTGGAACCTGATGAACACCTCCTGGGTCTCGGCCGACATCCTGAACCCGGTGATGGCGAGCTTCATGAACATGAGCTGCGAGAAGGCACCGTTCGGCTGGCCCTGCGACGCCGAGATGGAGAAACTGCGCGACGAATTCGCCCGCGAGGTCGATCCGGCGAAGCAGAAGGCGATCGCCGAGACCGTGCAGACCCGCTGGCGCGAGGTCGTTCCTTACGTCCATCTCGGCCAGTTCTACATCCCGATCGCCGCGCGCAAGAACATCTCCGGCATCCTGACCGCCGCCGCGCCGGTGTTCTGGAACGTCGATAAGAAGAAATAGTCTGATGCTCGGCTACGTGCTGCGGCGGCTGCTGGCCGCCATCCCGGTCCTGGCGATCGTCGCGGTGCTGGTCTTCCTGATGCTGCGGCTCACGCCCGGCGACCCGGCGGCGGTGATCGCCGGGGACAACGCGTCGAGCGAGCAGATCGCGCAGGTGCGCCACAAGCTCGGCCTCGACCAGCCGCTGCCGGCGCAGTTCGCGATCTGGATCGGCAATATGCTCCAGGGCAATCTCGGCGAGTCGTTCTTCTTCAAGAAGAGCATCGGCGAATTGATCCTCGGGCGGATCGAGCCGACCCTGTCGCTCGCCGCCGCCACGATGCTGATCGCGGTCTGCGTCGCGATCCCGCTCGGGGTCGTGGCGGCCTACCGCCACGGCTCCTGGCTCGACCGGATCGTGATGGGCGCCTCGGTCCTCGGCTTCTCGGTGCCGGTCTTCGTGATCGGCTACGGGCTGATCTACGTGTTCTCGATCACCCTCGGGTGGTTCCCGGTCCAGGGCTACCAGCCGCTCTCCGGAGGATTCGGCGGCTACCTGCACCGGCTGGTCCTGCCGGCGCTGACGCTCTCGGTCGTCTACATCGCGCTCATCGCCCGCATGACCCGGGCGAGCGTGCTCGAGGTCCTGAACGAGGATTACATCCGCACCGCCAGGGCCAAGGGCCAGGTCGAGCGCAAGATCCTCTTCCGCCACGCGCTCAAGAACGCCGCGGTGCCGATCGTCACCGTCGTCGGCATCGGCATCGCGCTCCTCATCGGCGGCGTGGTGGTGACCGAGAGCGTGTTCGCCATCCCCGGCCTCGGCCGCCTCACCGTCGATGCGGTGCTCGCCCGCGACTACCCGACGATCCAGGCGCTGATCCTCATGTTCTCGGGCGTCTACGTCCTCATCAACCTCCTGATCGACCTGACCTACAGCCTGTTCGACCCGAGGATCCGTCATTGAGGGGCCTGTCATGAGTGCCGAGCCGACCCTGCTGGCGCCCTCGGCCGCGCTCCCGCCGCCCGGCCGGTCGCTCGCCGCGCGCCTCCTGCGCAACCCCGTCGTGGCCTTCGGCGCCGGCTTCCTGCTGCTGATGGCCTTAATCGGGGCGTTCGCCCCGTTCCTCGGCACCCTCGATCCGACCGCGATCAACCCGGCCACCCGCAACCGCCCGCCGGGTTTCGAGCGCACGATCCGGGCCGACGACGGCACGACCAGCACCTTCCGCCACCGGATGGGCACCGACAGCCTCGGGCGCGACGTCTACAGCCGCGTGCTCTACGGCGCCCGGGTCTCGCTGCTGATCGCCGTCTCGGTGGCGGCCATCTCGCTCGCCATCGGCCTCCTGCTCGGGCTCGTCGCCGGCTACATCCGCCCCCTCGACGGGCCGATCATGCGGCTGATGGACGGGCTGATGGCGATCCCCGGCATCCTGCTCGCCATCGCGGTCGTCTCGCTGTTCCGGGCCGGCCTGCCTGCGGTCATCGCGGCGATCGTGGTGCCGGAGATCCCCCGGGTGGTGCGGCTGGTGCGCTCCATCGTGCTCTCGGTGCGGGAGGAGCCCTACGTCGAGGCCGCGATCATGGCCGGCACCCGCCTGCCGCTCCTCATGGCGCGCCACATCCTGCCCAACACGATCGCGCCGCTGATCGTGCAGGGCACCTTCATCGCCGCCTCGGCGATCCTGGTCGAGGCGGTGCTCTCCTTCCTCGGCATCGGCATCCCGCCGGAGACGCCGAGCTGGGGCAACATCATGGCGGAGGGCCGCAACCTGTTCCGCGTCTACCCGCACAACATCCTGTATCCGGGAATCTTTCTCGGCCTGACGGTGCTCGCCGTGAACATGCTCGGCGACGGCCTGCGCGACACCCTCGATCCGAAGATGACCGGCCGATGACCGCGCCGATGAGCGAAGCGCCCTCCCCCGTCCTCGAGGTCGAGAACCTCGCCATCGCGCTGCCCGGCGGCGGCGACCGGCTGCGCGCCGTCGACGGCGTCTCCTTCACGGTCGCCCCGGGCGAGATCGTCTGCGTCGTCGGCGAATCGGGCTCCGGCAAGTCGGTCACCGCCTTCTCGGTGATGGGGCTCCTCGCGCGCGTCCTGAAGCCCGTCGCCGGGGCGATCCGTCTGCTCGGAGAGGACGTGCTGACGGCGAGCCCGCAGCGCCTGCGGGCGCTGCGCGGCGACCGGATGGCGATGATCTTCCAGGAACCGATGACGGCGCTGAACCCGGTGCTGACCGTCGGCGACCAGATCGAGGAGGTGCTGCGCATCCACACCGACCTCGGCCCTTCGGCGCGCCGCGCCAAGGTGCTGGCGATGCTGGAGGCGATGCACCTGCCCGATCCGGAGCGGATGCACGCCTCCTATCCCCACCAGCTCTCCGGCGGCCAGCGGCAGCGGGTGATGATCGCCGCCGCGCTCATCCTCGACCCGGCCCTCCTCATCGCCGACGAGCCGACGACGGCGCTCGACGTCACGACGCAGGCGCAGATCCTGCGGCTCATCCGCGAGATGCAGGAGCGGCGCGGTACCGGCGTCCTGTTCATCACCCACGATTTCGGCGTGGTGGCGGAAATCGCCGACCGGGTCGTGGTGATGCAGCGCGGCCGCATCGTCGAGCAGGGGCCGGCGGCGCAGGTGCTGGGCAGCCCGCAAGCCGCCTACACCAGGATGCTGATCGCCGCGGTGCCGACGATGACGCCAGCCCCCAGGCCCCCGGTGACCGGGACGCTGGCGCTCGAGACCGCCGGCCTCGCCAAGACCTATCGCAGCGGCGGCCTGTTCAAGAAGACGCGTGAGGTCCACGCCGCCGCCGACGTCGCGCTTCGCATTCATCGCGGCGAGACCGTCGGCATCGTCGGCGAATCCGGCTCGGGCAAGTCCACGGTCGCGCGCTGCATCGCCCGGCTGATCGCCCCGAGCGGCGGGCAGATCATGGTCGGCGACCACGACATCGCCCGCCTGCCGGAACGCCGCCTCAGGCCGTTGCGGCAGAAGATCCAGGTGGTCTTCCAGGATCCGTTCCGCTCGCTCAACCCGCGCCGGACGGTCGGCGCCTCGATCATCGAGGGCCCGGTGAATTTCGGTGCCACGCCGGAGGCCGCGACCGCGCGGGCGCGCGAGCTGATGGGCCTCGTCGGCCTCGACCCTGCGGCCCTCGCCCGCTATCCGCACCAGTTCTCCGGCGGCCAGCGCCAGCGCATCGCGCTCGCCCGGGCCCTCGCGATGGAGCCCGAGATCCTGATCGCCGACGAGGCGGTCTCGGCCCTCGACGTCTCGGTGCAGCGCCAGGTGCTGGCCCTTCTCGACGACGTGCAGCGCCGCTTCGACCTCGCGATCCTGTTCATCACCCACGATCTGCGGGTGGCGGCGCAGATCTGCGACCGGCTGATCGTGATGCAGCGTGGCCGGATCGTCGAGGAGGGCCCGACCGGGGAGGTCTTCGCCCGACCGAGTGCGGCCTATACCCGGGCGCTGATCGAGGCGGCGCCGGGGCGGGAGTTCGGGCGGGGGGCGGAGCACCACCAGGAAGCGGCCTCCGCCTGATGCCACCGAATAAAGATCGAGCACGGGATCCCCTCTCCCGTGTGGGAGAGGGGTAGGGGTGAGGGTGACACGGTTCAGTGTGAACCGCTCAGCGTGGTGCTGACAGATCAACGCTTGGTGCCTGACTCAGAACCGTAGCACCCTCACCCCTAACCCCTCTCCCACACGGGAGAGGGGAACGCGCCTTGTCTTGAAACAGTAACTGTAACCACAGCAGGACTACACCAATGACCCTCGCCATGACGTGGGAGGAATGGGCCCAGCACGATGCCTGCGCGCTCGCCGCGCGGGTGCGCGCCGGGGAGGTGACAGCGGCCGAGCTCGCCGCGCAGGCCGCCGCCGGCGTGGCGCTGACGAACCCGGCGACGAGCGCCGTGGTCGAGCTGTTCGACGACGCGATCGCCGATCCCGCTGAGGCCGGCACCAACCTCGACGGCGCCTTCGCGGGCGTGCCGTTCCTGATGAAGGATCTCGGCCCGACCCTGAAGGGCCGACTTCAGGAGATGGGCTCGCTCCTGATGCGCGGCAACCGCGCGGCGAGCGACAGCCATCTCACGGCGAAGATGCGCCAGGCCGGTCTCAATCTCGTCGGCCGCACCACCACGCCGGAATTCGGCGTGTGCAGCTCGGCCGAGAATCCGGCGGTCTACGTCACCCGCAACCCGTGGAACCTCGATTTCACCACCTGCGGCTCCTCGGCCGGCTCGGCCGCCGCGGTGGCGGCCGGCGTGGTGCCGATGGCGCACGCCACCGACGGCGGCGGCTCGATCCGCATCCCGGCCGGGGTGAACGGCAATCTCGGGCTGAAGCCCTCGCGCGGCGTGTTCTCGATCGCCCCCTACGGCTCGGACCTCACCAGCGTCGTGTCGATCCAGGGCTGCCAGTCGCGGACCGTGCGCGACACCGCGACCTTCGTCGACCATTGCAGGGGGGCTGCGCCGGGCGAGTTCATGCCGTACTGGACGGCGCCCGAGCCCTACGCGACGCTGATCGAGCGCGATCCCGGCCGCTTGCGCATCGCGCTGTCGCACGAATGGGGCGATTACCGCGCCGTGCCCCAGCACGTCGCCGAGCTGGAGCGGATCGGTCGCTTCCTCGAAGGCCTCGGGCACCATGTCGAGTGGGCGCTGCCGGCGGTCGACATCCGGGCCGCCTTCGAGGCCCAGACCACCTGCTACATCACCAACTTCGCCCAGACCATCAACGCGCTCATCGCCGCCAAGGGTCTGGAGCGTCCGCCGGAGGACCTGATCGAGCCGATGAACATCCGGATCTGGGAGGCCGGGCGCCACGCGACCTACGCCGAGCGGACCGCGATGCAGGCGGCGTTCAACACCACCGCCCGGGGCTTCGGTGCGTTCTTCGAGGAGTGGGACATCATCCTGACGCCGATCACCGCGAAGCCGACGCCACGCGTCGGCACGACCGAGTACCTGACGATCAGCGACAACCCGTCGGTCTACGACTGGTTCGAGAACCTGTGGCGCAACTTCGCCTACACGCCGCTCGCCAACCTGTGCGGCATTCCGGCCCTGTCGATGCCGCTGGCCTGGAACGAGCACGGCCTGCCGCTCGGCATCCAGGCCCAGGCGCGCCAGGGGCAGGACGGGCTGCTGCTCCAGCTCGCCGCGCAGGTGGAGCGGGCGATCGGGGGGAAATGGAACGACGGCCGGCGGCCGGGGGTGCATGTGACGGCGAAACGCTGAGCGGCCACAAGGTCGGTACGATCCGAGACGGCCTCGACACCCTCCATCGCCATTCCGGGTTCTCGCCTGCGGCGAGTCCCGGGATGGCGCGGAGCATTTGGAAAACCTTGGTTTGACGGACGATTCCCGGTCGAAAAATCTCCCAGAGGAGAAGCATCCGTGAAGCTCTTCATCGCCGCGCTCGGCACCGAGACCAACACCTTCTCGCCGATCCCGACCGGGCGCGCCGCCTTCCTGGACGATCTCCACGTCGAGACCGGCGCCTCGCGCCGCTCGGACCATTGGTTCGCCGGGCCGCTCCGGGTCTGGCGCGAGTTGGGAGAGGCCGCCGGCTACGAGGTGGTGGAGAGTCTGGCGGCCTTCGCGCCGCCCGGCGGACCGACGCGCCAGGACGTCTGGGAAGGCTTGCGCGACCGCATCCTCGCCGACCTGAAAGCGGCCGGCCCGGTCGACATCGCCCTGTTCAACCTCCACGGCGCGATGATCGCCGACCGCCAGGACGATTGCGAGGGCGAACTCGTCGCGGCGGCCCGGGCGATCCTCGGCGACACGACGACGATCGGCGTCGAGCTCGACCTGCATTGCCACCTGACCGACCGGATCGTCGCGGCTGCGGACGTGCTGCTCACCTACAAGGAATACCCTCACATCGACGTCGACGACCGGGCGCGCGACCTCTTCCGCCTCTGCGACGACGCGCGGGCCGGCCGCACCAATCCGGTGATCGCGGTGGCGGATTGCCGGATGCTGGCGGTGTGGCGCACGCCCAACCCGCCGACCCGCGGCTTCGTCGACCGGATGAGCGCGGCGGAGGGGCGGGACGGGATCCTGTCGCTGTCGCTCGCCCACGGCTTCCCCTGGGCCGACATCCCGGATGTCGGCGCCAAGGTGGTGGCGGTGACCGACGGCAATCCGGAACGCGCCAAAGCCACGGCCGAGGCGCTGGCCCGCGAGCTGTGGGAGATGCGCGAGGCGACGACCGACCGGCTGCTCTCCCTCGACGAGGCGGTGCGGGTGGCGCTCGATCCGCCGGCGGGCGTGACGGTGCTGGCCGACGTCTCCGACAATGCCGGGGCGGGGTCGGCGAGCGATTCGACCTTCCTGCTGCGCGCCCTGGTCGAGGCCGGCGCAAAGGCCTGTGCCATCGGCAGCTTCTGGGATCCGGTCGCTGTCCGGCTCTGCCGCGAGGCCGGCGAGGGCGCGCGGCTGCCCCTGCGCATCGGCGGCAAGACCGGGCCGATGTCGGGCGATCCGGTCGATCTCGCAGTGCGCGTCCTCGGCATCGTGCCCGACGCGGTCCAGACCTACGGCAACGGCAAGCAGCCGATGGGCGATTGCGTAATGGTCGAGGCCGGGGGCCTGCACATCGTGCTCAACGCCTTGCGCAGCCAGGTCTTCCAGCCGAGCGTGTTCGAGCAGTTCGGCGTGCGCCTGACCGATTACGCGACGGTGTTCGTCAAGTCGGCCCAGCACTTCACCGCCGGCTTCGCCCCGCGGGCCGACCGCATCCTCCACGTCGCCGTGCCGGGCAGCGCCAATCCGGACTTCAAGGCCCTGCGCCTGCCAAGGACCGCCCGCCCGCTCTGGCCGATCGTCGCCGATCCGTTCCGACGGGCGGGCTGAGGTTCAGGCCGCGTCGAGCCGGGCGCCCGCTCCCTCCGCCTTCAGGGCGGAGACGAGCCTGTCGAGCTGCGCCCTGACATGCGCCCGGATCTCCTCGCCGGACGCGGTCGTGGCGCTCTCCAAGAAGTCGACCATGCGCCGTGCCTGAACCGTCATCGCGTTGACCCTTCTCGAGACCGGGAAAACCGCTACATCGACGCTATCGTTACAGTACGGAAACGAACCTGTCTCATCACAATGATGCATGATCAATACATCAAATAAGAGACAAATTCGAACTTCCAGCTTTCACCTCGCAGTGTGGCGGAGGTTTGTTGCGCCAGTATTGCGTGGGGGATGACCGAAAGGACTGGTCGCGCGGGGCGACCCACCCTCATTCGGACGAAGAGCAGCGGCCTAGACCGTTAGATTTTGACATAAGTGAAGCGGCGCTCAGGCTCCGCGCGGCCGGCGAGCCAGTCGGCGCCGCGGCCGGCGTCGCGGCTGCCGGCCTGCCAGCGGTCGCGGATCGAGGAGGGCGAGAAGTCGAAGCTCTTGGCCGCGAGTTGGTCGGCCTCGGCCCGGTGGACGAGGTGCAGGAGCGTGACGGCCGGCCCGTGCGGGTCGAGCTGCTGGCGCAAGGCGTATTCCCGCTCCAGCCCGGCGATGGCGCGCCGGCCGGCGCTGGCGAAGATCAGGTCGTTCGCCCGTTCCAGGACGGCGTCGAGGGAGGCCGGGCGGGGCGCCTCGAGGCCGAACAGGTCGAGGGCGATACAGAGCAGGTCCCGCGGCGGCTCGGCGGCGAAGAGTGGGTCGAGCGGCAGGTTGTTGGTGTAGCCGGCGTCGCAGAGCAGGCGGCCATCCACCTCCACCGGCGCGAAGGCCGGGATGATCGCGGTCGAGGCCAGGACGTGCTCGGGACGGACTTCCTGGTGCGCGGTGTCGAAGTACACTTCCTCACCGGTGGTGACGTCGACGCAGCCGATCGTGACGCGGATGTCGCCCCGGTTCAGACGGTCGAAATCGACGAGCCGCGCGAGGGTGTCGAGCAGGGGCGAGTGGTCGAACAACGCCACGTCGTTCGGCACCCACGGCAGCGCCGACCACAGGCCGGGCAGGCGATGGCGAAAGATGTTGGGGCGGCCCCAGGTCAGGGTCAGGAGCGCGTGCAGGCCGTTATAGACTTGCCGCGGCTTGAGCATCTCGGTGGCGCTGGGCGCGGTGTGCTGGGTCGCCTCGTCCCAGAATTGCCGCAGCCGCTCGACCCGGTGCTCCGGCGCGTTGCCGGCGATGATGGCGGCCGTGACCGCGCCGATCGAGGCGCCGACGATCCAGCCGGGCTCGATCCCGCGGGCCTGCAGCGCCTCGTAGCCGCCGGCGTGGTAGGCCCCGAGGGCGTTGCCGCCGGCCAGCACGAGGGCGGTGTCGCGGGGCCGTGTGTCCGGGGACGTGGCCGGTCGGTCGGGTGAGGAATCGGTCATGCTGTCCAGGGCAAGGAGAGGCGCAGGATCTCTCCTCTCCCCGCGGGCGGGGAGAGGGCTCCGGCGACCTTGTCGTCGACGGAGCTAGCGGAGGCGCAGCCGGAGCAAGGGTGAGGGGGTCTCGACGAGTGAGGCTCCTCCGGAGACACCCCCTCACCCTCGCGGCGAACCTGCGGTTCGCTGCTCGCCGAACCCTCTGAACGACGGTTCGGCCCTCTCCCCGCCCGCGGGGAGAGGAGAAACCCGCGCCTCATCAGGGCACCGGCCAGCCCTACGAGTGGGGATGCGGCAACGACCGCCCCACCGCCTTGACCCAGGTTAACCGAAAGGTCAGCGCTCCACCGCCAGCAGCCGCCCACCCTCGTCCATGCGGCAGCGGACCCACTCGCCGTTGCCGAGGGTGCAGCCGGTGACCGCGTGGATGAACCCGAAATGGCACACGACCAGGGTATGGGCCCAGTCGGGATCCCCGGCCATCCCGGTGCCGAAGGCGGCGATGCGCGCCGCGAACAAGTGGTCGGGCTCGTGCTCCTCCTCGTCGTCGGCCTCGCGCCACCAGACCTCGTCCAACTGACTCATGTCGAGATGGGGCCAGGCGCGGGCGAGGTCGGTCCGGCAGGTGCCGACGTCGCAGCTCGCGCCCCTGCGCTCCCGCACCGCCGGCGTGACCAGGACGGGCAGGTCCAGGCGGGCGGCGACCGGGGCGGCGGTCTGGAGCGCGCGGGTCAGCGGCGAGCACAGGATGCGCCGCAGGCCCTCTCCTGCGAGCGCGCGGGCGGCGGCCTCCGCCTGCTCGTGGCCGAGCGGCGTCAGGGGCGCATCGACGATGCCGGGATCGAGGCCCGTGGCGTGATGGTGGAGGTTGAACTGGCTCTGGCCATGGCGAAGCAGGATCATGGCGGGAGACATAGGGCGCAGGTTCAACTTGGGCTCGCGACGCGCAGCCGCGCCGCGAGGTGACGGCGGTAGCGCCCGGCCTCGCCGTCGAGCCGCGCCCGCTCCTCGGCCTCGGCGGCCTGACCCGCCATCGTCGCGGCGCCGAGCTGGAAGGCGGCGTAGGCGATCTCAAGCCACGCGACCAGATCCGGATCCGGCTCGCGGCCGGTCCGCCGGGCGACGACCGCGCGCAGACGCTGCCCCGTCGCGCCCGCGAGCCCGAGCTCGATCGCGGCCCCGGCGAGGTCCCAGGCGATGTCCTGGCAGCCGACGAGGTCGTGGGCGGCGTGGTGGTCGACCGCGTCGGTCTTCAGGATCGTGCCGTCTGGCCGAACCAGCCATTCCCAGGGGTGCAGCCGGTTGTCGGTCTCGACCGGGCGGACCCCCGCGCCGAGACGCGGAAGGGCGTCGCGCCAGCCGTCGACGGCTCGGGCCGCCGCGTCGCCGAGCGCCTCGGCGGCGTTGTGGCGGGCCATCTCCCACAGGGCGTCGAGAGAGGCACCGCTTCCGGGCTCGCGGGCGAAGGCCGCGGCGCGGAAGCCGAGATAGTCGCCGACCCGCTCGGCGAGACGGAGCGGATCGACGCGGCCGCGCGCGAGCGGCGTCGCTCCCTCGATCCAGCGCTCGACGAGGAAGCCGTGGCAGAACCCGGCCACCTCCGGAGTGAACCCGGCCGCGTGCAGGGCCCGGGCGCGCCGGACCTTCCGCTCGCCCTCCGCCCCGAGGCCGGCGAACTTGGCGAGCCAGGATCCGCCGGCAGTCCGGGCCAGGAACTTGCGCCGCTCCTGCATCGGGTTGGCCGGCGGCCAGGCGTCGCGATCGGCGAACGATCGCGCCCGCCAGGCTCCCCCCGAGACTTCCTCCAGCGGCGCGCAGAGCGGCCCGACGAGCGGAGCGAGCCAGGCCTCCAGGCGGTGCTCAGGCCGCTCGGCCCCGCGCACGAGGTCGTCGAAGGTGAGGATGTGGCGCCGGGCCTGCCCGAAGAGCCGGCGCGTCTCCTCGCTCGCGGCGTGCCCCGGCACCCCGGCATGGCTCGGGAACAGCGCGACCCGGTCCGCCGCGATTCCCCGGCTCTCCAGTTCGCGCAAAACCGCCCCGAAGGAGCTGCCCGAGAGCCCCGGCCCCTCGTCGGCGACGGCGAAACCGCCGCCCGGCCCCAACCGGTCGCGCAGGCGCTCCGACAGGCGCAAGCCGCGCCGGAACGGATGGCCGGTCGGCCGGACGGTCACGAGGTCGGCAGACCCGAGGCCGGCCGCGACCATCGCGCCGAGGCTCGTCCCGATGCTGCGCAGCCCGATCACCGTCGTGCCGGCCCCTCTTCCGGAGGCTGCGGCTGCGGCGGCGTAGGCCTCCGGGTAGACGGCGTAGAAGGCGAAGCCCTCGGGCAGGCGGATCTCCAGGGGGGCGGGGCCGAGCCTGGCGCAGGCCCGGGCGATCTCGGCCCGATCGGGAACCGCGCCGACCGCGAAGCCGCTGCGCCACGAGGCCCAGACGGCCCCGGCGAGGCGCACCAGCAAGCCGGTGAGCCGGGCCGTCGCGCCCTCGTGCGCGTCCCGGCCGGTCTCCCGGAACGCCGCGTCGGCCACGCCCTGCACGAGTTCGCCCGCCGCGATCAGCGCTCCCACCAGCGCGGCGTGCCGCGCGAGGCCGGGGCCGAGCCCGCGCGCGGCGTCCACGGCGTCGAGGAGGCGGGCGACCTCGTCGTCGGGACCGGACTGGCGTCGAACGTCGCCGTAGACGAGCATGGCTGGGATGAGCCCTCTGATGACAGGGCTATCCGGGGGTAGAAGCAGACGCGGGATCCCCTCTCCCACACGGGAGAGGGGGGGATCCTGTGCCTTTTCTTCCACCGGACGCCATTACTCTGACTGTAAGCGGCGGGACGATCAGTGGCCGTTCTGCTGCGCAGCCAATCGGGTTCGCGAATAGACTGCCACCCTCTTTCCCGACTATCTCCGACACGCCTCCCTCACGGCGCCACCGCCCGATCCGGCGCCTCCACCACCGCCTCGCCGCCCACCCCCGGGCTCATCAGCCCGCGCAGGGTCGCCGCGAGGTCGGCCATGCCGAGGCCCGCCTTCGGCAGGATGCGGTCGGCCCGGCCGGCGAGGCGGCGGCGATCTTCCGCTGTGACGTCCTTGGCGGTCAGCACGACGACCGGGATGTCGCGCCAGTCCGGCCGGTCGCGCAAGGAGCGCAGGAAGCCGAAGCCGTCGAGTTCCGGCATCATCAGGTCGAGGAGGATCAGGCCGGGCTTGCGCACGCCGACCGCCTCCAGGCCGGCGAGCCCGTTCTCGGCACTCGCCACCCGCCAGCCCTCGCGGGTCAGCATGGTGGTCATGCGTTCGCGCACGTCCGGGTCGTCGTCGACCACCAGGACCGGGCCCTCGTGGATGGCGGGCCGGAAGCGCTCCATCGCCTCCTTCAGCGCGCCCCACTCGACCGGCTTGTGCAGGTAGTCGGTGGCGCCGAGGGAGAAGGCGAGGTTCTGCTCGTCGAGCACCGTGACCATGATCACCGGCGTCGCGCCGAAATCCGGGTCGGCGCGCAGGGCCCGCAGCACCGCCCAGCCGTCCATGCGCGGCATCGTCACGTCGAGGAGGACGACGCGGGGGCGCAGAGCGCGCGCCGCCTCCAGGCCGGCGCGGCCGTCCGGGGCGGTCGCGACCGTGAACCCGTCCCGGCGCAGGAAGCGGGCGAGGAGGTCGCGGGTCGCCGGATCGTCGTCGACGACGAGAACGAGGTTCGAGCCGGAATCGGGCCGGGCCGCGACGGCGGCCGGCGCCTCGGGCATGCCCTGGCCGGAGGGCTCGGCCGGATCGCGCTCCTCGTAGAGCGCCGGCAGCTCCAGGGTGAAGGTGGTGCCCTCGCCGAGCCGGCTCGCCACGGTGATCTCGCCGCCGAGCATGTGCGCGAAGGCCCGGGTGATGGCGAGGCCGAGCCCGGTGCCGCCGAAGCGGCGGGTGGTCGATGCGTCGGCCTGGGTGAAGCGCTGGAACAGCCGCGCCTGCTGCTCCTCGCTCATGCCGATGCCGGTGTCGGCGACGGTGAAGACCAGCCGGTCGCCGCCCTCCCGATGCTCGCGCGCGGCCGTGAGGGTGATGGTGCCGCCCTCCGTGAACTTCGCGGCGTTGCTCAACAGGTTGATCAGGCACTGCCGCAGCTTCGTCGCGTCGGTATGCGCCCGCCCGAGATGATCGCCGAGGGTCAGGGTCAGGGTGTTGCCCTTCTTCTCCACCAGGGCGTCGACGGTGGTGGCGACCTCGCGGACGGTCTCGGCGACGTCGAGCTCCTCGGCATAGACCTCCATCCGCTCGGCCTCGATCTTCGAGAGGTCGAGCACGTCGTTGATCAGGCCGAGGAGGTGGCGGGCATTCGCCTCGATCTTGCGCATGTCGGCGAGCAGGCTCTCCTCGCCGAGATCCTCCATCTCCTCCTGGAGCATCTCCGCGTAGCCGATCACCGCCGAGAGCGGCGTGCGCAATTCGTGGCTCATGTTGGCGAGGAACTGGCTCTTGGCGCGGTTGGCTTCCTCGGCCGCCTCCTTGGCGGCCTCGAGGGCCAGCTCGGCCTCCTTGCGGGCGGTGACGTCCGCATGCGCCCCGACCCATTCGCGCACGCGCCCGTCCTCCTCCAGGATCGGGACGGCGCGGCCCTCCATGTGGCGCCACTCCCCGTCGTGGCGGCGCAGCCGGTGCTCGATGGCGTAGAGCGTGCGCGAGGCGACCGCCCGCTCCCAGGCGTCCCGCGTCGCCTCCCGGTCGTCGGGATGGACCGCCTCAAGGAAACCCTGGCCGGCGGCCTCGGCCGGCGCCTGGCCGGTGAAGCGGGTCCATTCCGAGGTCGCCTGCCGGAAGACGCCGTCCGGCGTGGTGGTCCAGACGATGGCCGAGGTCGCCTCGGTGAGGGAGCGGAACCGCTCCTCGCTGTCGACGAGGCGGCGCTCGGCGATCTTTCCCAAGGTCACGTCGGCCATGACGATGCCGACGCCGTCGGCCCGCTCGGCCTCCGGGCCGCGGCCGCGGCGGCGCAAGGGGAAGAAGCTCGCCTCGAAGTGGCGGGTCCCGCCCGGCGCGCTCGGGGCCGGCACCGCGACCGCGACGTTGGCGGTGACGAGACCGCTGTCGCGCGCCGCCGCGAGCTTCGGCCCGAGCGCGTCGCGCAGGGACGGCAGCAGCGCCCAGATCGGTGC